>JAYTUZ010000098.1:0-5545 GCA_043744295.1 Gammaproteobacteria bacterium
TCACCGACCACCCCGTCAGAGAACCTACCTCTTTTCCGAGCCGGGCGGGGAGGAAGCGGCAAACACCGCCTAACTCGACCGACGAACCTGCGGTAAAGCTGGCGAGCACGCAACCTCGACTCAGGCCGGCAATTCGAGCGCGGCTGCGCGGCACTTTATCGTGACCCGAGAGACGACGGTTGACGCAGCCAGCCTCGAGCGATGGCTGCCGGCCAGCAGCGTTGACCCTGACCGTTTGAACACCACTTGGCATCGAGAACGTGACCGCAACGCGGCGGCCGCGGAAACAGCGCTCGCTTAAGTTTCTGACTTCGTTGTTCATTCTGTTCGGCACGAGATTCGGCGGTCTAACGCTCGCGTTGAGCGGCGGCGCGATCACGCCGATGGTTGCGTGGCGATTTCACCGTCCGCTCGAACGCGTAGTTAGGCATCACTTCACCTTTCGGTAAATCTTGGCGTCCGCCGGCAGATCAGGTGGACCCAACTTTCCCTCCACAGATCGCCAAAGGGAAGTGCAGATGAGTTGCATTTGATCATCGTACCCTGGCGGGTTCTTGGCTAACTGAGGCCACGCGCACCGGACACTAGCGAGAACGTCGGCCACAGTCTTCTTCGCGTCTATAACCACGTACTGAATGTCACCCCGACGCGTGTGCTGAGCGTAGACCACCCACTCACCGTCGTTGGATTGGACGACAGGGTCGGCCCCGTAACGCTTGCCAATGAGCTGGCTAGCTTCTTGACCGTGGCGCTGGTTCAGGTCGTAAAAGGCTACGGCTATGTTGGTAGAGTCGGGCGTACCGTCGTCAGCAGGGTTCAAAACTTGATATACGGCCATGTACACACCGTCTTTGGAGTCGACGGTGAGAACAACCCAATCAGTAGGCACCCAGAAGTGCACTGTACCGCCGCTGGTGACGAAACCCAATGCAACTGAGTCAACAGAGCATGCATAGCGAGCCGGAAGCAGACAGAGCGCGAGCAATAACGCCAATCGCATGGAAGTGATGCCTAACTATAAGTTGACCGCATAAATGCGGTGAATAATTGCCGCATTTGCGCGGTATAAGCCCATCGACGGCTCCTAAGTGGTTGTGTTTACTAGAGCACTTCTCATTTAGTACGTCAATAAGTGATTTGGGGAATGCCGCATGGACAACAAGCCGCGCCTGCTCGACCAGGTTCGCTCACAGCTTCGACTTCGTCACTACAGCTACCGCACGGAGCAGCAATATGTTGCCTGGATCAAGCGCTTTATTCTGTTCCACGGCAAGCGGCACCCGGCGTCCATGGGCGCGCCAGAGCTTGAATGTTTCTTGTCCTACCTGGCAGTGGAGCGGAAGGTAGCCGCCGCCACACAAAGCCAGGCATTGGCTGCAGTGTTGTTCCTCTACAAGCGTGTACTTGGAGTTGATCTGCCGTGGCTTGAGAACGTGGTGCGGGCAAAAAAGCCGGTGCGACTGCCGGTAGTGTTGACGCCCGAAGAGGTTCGGGCCGTGCTGGGCCAACTCGACGGCGCCTACCGGCTCGTGGCTTCACTCCTGTATGGCTCGGGGCTGCGATTGATGGAGGCCATGAAGATGCGAGTCAAGGACCTGAATTTCGATTACGGTCAAATTACTGTGCGAAGTGGCAAGGGCGACAAGGATCGCGTCACCGTACTTCCGCAGGGATTGGTACCAGCATTGCAGGCACATCTCGTCGCCGTTCGGGAGCGGCATCTGATCGCAGTGCGCGATGGCTACGGCGGCGTTGAGCTTCCATATGCTCTGGCGCGTAAGTACCCGGGCGCTGATCAGGACTGGGCGTGGCAGTATGCGTTCCCGGCTCCGCACCCGAGTACTGACCCGCGCAGCAGGGTTCGTCGCCGCCATCATCTCAATGAGGAAGCCGTACAGCGCCGGGTCCGCGTTGCCATGCGTGCAGCCGGTATTACCAAGCCCGCCTCCAGCCATACATTTCGCCATTGCTTCGCCACTCATCTGCTTGAGCGCGGGAGTGATATCCGCACCGTGCAGGAGCTGCTCGGCCACAAGGACGTGACCACCACACAGATCTACACTCATGTGATGCGCAAGGGCGCTAGCGCTGTAAGAAGCCCGTTGGACGCCATATGACTTGCCGGTTGCGCCAGCGTCTGTCGGCGCCGTGTCGTCAGGCGTACAATCCCGAACACGGCCTGTTCGCCGCTACAACATGGCCTACCGGAGCAACCCATGAAACTGCTGTCAGCCCTGCTCGCTCTTTTGCCCGTGGCATTCCTGCAAAGCACTCGCGCCAGTGAGAGTGACAGGCCCGCGCCCTGCGCCGCCACCGTTCACCATGAATTTGATTTCTGGATCGGCGATTGGACGGTCACCGAGAACGGCAAGCCGGCGGGCACCAATCACATCGATCGTCTGCTCGATGGCTGTGCACTGTTCGAGAACTGGGTCGGTGTGGATGGCAGCCGGGGCCACAGCCTCAATTTCTACGATCGCGGGCGCGATCAGTGGCAGCAGACCTGGGTGGATGCTTCCCCGGGTGTGCTGAACCTGACCGGTCACTTCAGCGACGGGCACATGGTGCTGTCGGGCAAGAGCACCGATCCGAAGACGCACAAGCAGCGCCTGGATCGCATTACCTGGACGCCGAATAGCGACGGCACGGTGCGGCAGTTCTGGGATCAGTCGCTGGATGGCGGCCGGAACTGGAAAGTCGTTTTCGACGGAATCTATACGTGCAAGCCCCGTAACGGCGGCAGCTGAGAGCCCGCGGCCTCCGCCGCCGTTTACTTCAAGTTCTGATCAAACCAGCGGTGCCCGGCGTAGAGTCCGGCGCCGCCGGCCACGGCGCTGAGGACTACTGCAGTAAAGAGGCCAACATGCTGGCCGAGCCACCAGCCGAGCGCGCCGGCTGCCCAGGCGCACAACCAGGCGATGATGGTTCTCATGCCGCGGCGCCAGCAGGCATGTGCTTATTCGACCGTGACGCTCTTGGCGAGATTGCGCGGTTGATCGACGTCGGTGCCGCGCAGGATGGCGATGTGATAGGCCAGCAGCTGCAAGGGAATCGTGTAGACGATCGGCGCCTGGAAATAGCTGATGTGCCTGGGCAGGTGGATCACATGCACGCCGTCACTCGATTGAAACCCGGAATCGGGATCGGCGAACACATAGAGTTCGCCGCCGCGGGCGCGCACCTCCATGAGATTGGACTTCAGTTTCTCGAGCAGGTCGTTGTTGGGAGCCACGGTGATCACCGGCATATCGGCATCGACCAGTGCGAGTGGACCGTGCTTGAGCTCGCCCGCAGCGTAGGCTTCAGCGTGGATGTATGAAAGCTCCTTGAGCTTGAGTGCGCCTTCCATTGCCACGGCATGCAGGGCGCCGCGACCGAGGAACAGGGCGTGGTGCTTGTCGGCAAAGCGCAGGGCGAGCTTCTGGATGACTTCTTCGAGCTGGAGGGTTTTCTCGATCAGGCCGGGCAATTCAATCAATCGATCGACCAGGCCGCGCTCGCGTTCCGCATCGGCGCCATTGTGGCGGGCGAGCGCGATCACCAGCATTCCCAGAGCCGTAAGCTGGGTGGAAAACGCCTTGGTCGAGGCAACGCTCATCTCGGGGCCGGCGCGCGTGAGCATGACCAGATCCGCTTCGCGCACCAGCGAGCTCTCGGGGGCATTGCAGATGGCGAGCGTGGCCAGATAGCCGAGCTTCTTGGCCAGGCGCATGGCGGCCAGCGTGTCGGCGGTTTCGCCCGACTGCGAAATGGTCACCAGCAGGGTGTTGTCGGTGACCACCGGATTGCGATAGCGGTATTCGCTGGCAATTTCGACCCGGCATGGCAGGCGGCAGATCTGCTCGATGAAATAGCGGGCGACGATGCCGGCATGAAAGCTCGTACCGCAGGCGACGATGTGTACCGCGGCGGTGCGCGCAAAAACTTCCGCGGCGGCGGGACCGAACGCGGCCTCGAGCAGGCGGCCGTTGGCAACGCGTTCCTGCAGGGTGTCGGCCACGGCGCGCGGCTGCTCATGAATCTCCTTGAGCATGAAATGGCGGTACTGGCCCTTCTCGGCCGCATCGGCCGAGAGTTCACTGTCGTGCGCCGGACGTTCGGCACTGTTGCCTTCGCCATCGATGACGCGCACGCCGTTCAGGGTCACTTCAGCGACATCACCCTCATCGAGAAACATGAAGCGGCGCGTGACCGGCAGCAGGGCGGCGACATCCGAGGCCACGAAGTTCTCGCCCGTGCCAATGCCGATGACCACCGGACAACCCATGCGCGCGGCGATGATGCGCGCCGGGCCCTGCTGACTGATGACTGCCAGCGCGTAGGCGCCTTCGAGCTCGGCGACGGTAGCGCGCACCGCTTTGTACAGGTCGCCAAGCAGTGTGGTATGAAAATGGATGCGATGGGCGATGACTTCGGTATCGGTCTCGGAACTGAAGACATAGCCGGCTTTGCAGAGTTCAGCGCGCAGTTCTTCGTGGTTTTCAATGATGCCGTTGTGCACGATGGCGAGGCCATCGCGTGAAATATGCGGATGCGCGTTGCTTTCACTGGGGGCGCCGTGCGTAGCCCAGCGGGTGTGGGCGATGCCGAGGGTGCCGACCAGTGGGGTCAGTGCGAGCGCCGCTTCAAGCGCCCGCACCTTGCCGACGGTGCGCACCCGGCCCATCTGCCCGTCGCTCTGCAGCACGGCGACGCCGGCGGAATCATAGCCACGGTATTCCAGGCGCTTGAGGCCCTCAATCAGGGTCGGCACGACGTTGCGCGTCGAAATGGCGCCAACTATTCCGCACATGCGTGGAGCATCCTTGTGTTCACTTCTGCTTGACGGGCCGTTGCCAGCCGTCGATGGTCTGTTGCCGGGCGCGCTCGACCGTCAGCTTGCCGGGTGGCGCATCACGGGTAATCGTGGAGCCGGCACCGATGGTTGCACCGGCACCGATCTTTACCGGCGCCACCAGCATGCTGCCCGAGCCGATGAACGCGCCATCGCCAATCTCGGTGCGCCATTTGTTGGCGCCGTCGTAATTGCAAGTCACAGTGCCGGCGCCCACATTGACGCCGGCGCCGACGGTGGCATCGCCGATATAACTGAGGTGATTGGCCTTGGCGCCCGCACCCAGCTCGGACTTCTTGATCTCGACGAAATTGCCGACGTGGGCGCCCTCGCCCAGCGTGCTCTCGGGGCGGATCCGGCTGAACGGACCGATCTCGCAGCGCGCGCCGATCTCGGCGCGATCGATGACGCAATTGGGTTTGATATTCGTGCCGGCGCCGACGCTCACCTGGCTGAGCACGCAGTTGGCGCCGACGCGCACACCATCGCCCAGCTGCACCGGGCCTTCGAGCACCACATTGACATCGAGCACGACATCGCGGCCGCAGCTGACTGCGCCGCGCACATCGAGGCGCGCGGGGTCGATCACGGTGACGCCATCCAGCATCAGCTGGCGCGTGCGCTGGCGGCGGTATTCGCTCTCCAGCTCGGCCAGCTGCAGCTTGTCATTCACGCCCAGCACCTCGGCCAGCGTCGGCGCGATAAGTGGCG
>JAYTUZ010000099.1:0-20929 GCA_043744295.1 Gammaproteobacteria bacterium
GCCGGGGCCGCTTCATCGCGCCCTCGCCACCACGGTTCGTCATCGCTGGTGAGCGCAACGTTGGTAAACAGGGTGTCGTGATGGATCATCTGGTAGGCGTTGCGATTGGTCTTCGGGCTGGTGCCCGGCACCACACCGAAATAACCCGCTTCAGGGTTGATGGCCCACAGCCGGCCATCCGCACCCGGATGCAACCAGGCGATGTCATCGCCGATCGTGAACACTTTCCAGCCGGGCATCGATTCGGGCGGAATCAGCATGGCCAGATTGGTCTTGCCGCAGGCCGAGGGGAAGGCCGCGGCCAGGTAGTGCGTCTCGCCCGCCGGACTCTGCAGACCGACGATCAGCATGTGTTCGGCCAGCCAGCCTTCGCTGCGCGCCTGGTAGCTGGCGATGCGCAGGGCATGGCATTTCTTGCCCAGCAGCGCATTGCCGCCATACCCGGAGCCGATGCTCTCGATCGCCAGTTGCTCTGGATAATGCATGACGAAGCGGCGCGCCGGATCCAGATCACCGGTGGAGTGCAGACCGCGAACAAAGGTGCCATCAACGGCAATGCGTTGCAGCGCCGCTCGGCCCATGCGGGTCATGATCGCCATGTTGAGCACCACATAGATGCTGTCGGTTATTTCGACGCCGCAGCGTGCGTAGGGCGAATCGGCCGGGCCCATGCAATAGGGCACTACATAAAGAGTGCGACCGCGCATGCAGTTTCGGAACAGGCCGCGCATTCTGGCGCGCGCCTCCACTGGCGAGAGCCAGTTATTGTTGACGCCGGCGTCGTCACGCTGCTCGGTGCATACAAAAGTGAGGTGTTCGACGCGCGCTACATCGGAGGGGTCGGAGCGGTAAAGAGAACAGCCGGGGAAGGTGGCCGGGTTCAGTTCATGCAGTTCGCCACGGCGGTGCAACTCCTCGCGCAGGCTCTGGAACTCGGCGCTTGAGCCTTCGCACCAGTGAATACGCTCCGGGGTGGTGAGCGCGGCGACCTCGGTCACCCAATCAGCGACATTTCTGGAGATATCCGGCATTGCGGCCGGTGTGTAGGGTGCGGTCGCCATGTCGTATCCTGTGCCGGCAAGTATAGCCGGCGGGCATGGCTCGTTGGCCTGAAATCGTTTGCAGGAAAGTGGCAGTTGGTCATATGACATCCATTGACGAAGTATTCCGGCCTGGCGGCGTGCTCGCGCGCGCCCTCGATAATTTCACGCCACGGGCCTCGCAGCGACAGATGGCCGCACGCGTGGCAGAGGCACTGGCGGCGCGCGAGCAGCTGCTCATCGAGGCGGGTACCGGCACTGGCAAGACCTTTGCCTATCTGGTGCCGGCCCTGCTTTCGGGCCTGCGCGTGCTCATTTCTACCGGTACTCGCACCCTGCAGGATCAGTTGTACATGCGCGACATTCCGTTGCTGAGCGGCGCGCTCGGTCGTCCACTGCAGACTGCGCTGCTCAAAGGTCGCGCCAACTACCTGTGTCGGTTGAAATTGCCAGGCTTCGGTGCGCAGCAAGCTCTCCTGCCCGGCGATGAGGCGGCGCTGCTGGCGCAGATTGCCAGCTGGGCCGAGGCCACACACAGCGGCGATCTGGCCGAAGTGGCGCAACTGGGTGAATCGCATCCGCTGCGCAGCTCGCTGACCAGCACCCGCGAGAGCTGCAGCGGTGCGCGCTGCGCCGAATTTTCGCGTTGCCACGTATTCGCCGCGCGACGTGCGGCGCTCGAGGCCGATCTGGTGGTGGTCAATCATCACCTGCTGCTCGCCGACCTGGCGCTCAAGGAAGATGGTTACGGCGAGCTGCTGCCCGGCGTCGACGCGCTGATACTCGACGAGGCGCACCAGTTGCCAGACCTGGCCTGCGAATTCTTTGGCGTCAGCTGTTCGAGCCGCCAGCTGGAAACACTGCTCGCCGATGCGCGCCGCGAGCTGGCCGCGCTGGCCGTTGCCCAGCGCGAGATCGCCACAGTGCAGCTGATGCTCGAGCAGCCGCTACTCCACCTGCTCATGCGACTGGGCCGCCAGGAGCGGCGCGTGGCCTGGGAGGATCTCGAGGCGTCGATCGTCAGCGATTGCCGGCAGCTGCCTGAGGCGCTGGGGATCTGGGCGCTGGCCCTGGAATCGCTGGCGGAGGGGCCGGGCATCGTACAATGCGCGGTGCGCGCGCGCGCGCTCGCCGCCGACATGGAGCGGGTGATGAACGCCAATGGTGGTGCACCAGGTGGCAGCACCGCGGGTGATGATGGCGCCGCATCGATCGATGGCGCGGAGGCCGCTACCCGTGCCGCCGAGGGCGCGCGCAGCGTCGCCATTACGCCGCGCGGCTTCACGCTGAGTCTCTTGCCCTATGATATTTCGGTGCGCTTTCGCGCACTCATCGACCAGCATCCCAGCGCCTGGGTGTTTACCTCGGCCACGCTGGCGCTGAGTGGAAATTTCCAGCACTACTCGCACCGCCTGGGCCTGGATAGCGCTGCAACGCTGTGCCTCGAGAGTCCATTCAACTATGAGCAGCAGGCCATGCTGTATCTGCCGGAGGGCCTGCCCGATCCAGGCTCGGCAGAGCATACCGTGGCCGTGCTTGGCGCCGTGCGCCCGCTGCTCGAGGCCAGTGCCGGTGGCGCCTTCCTGCTGTTTACCAGTCACCGCGCCCTGCGCGCCGCGGCCCGCGAACTGCGCGCGGCCGATTGGCCGGACGAGTGGCCGTTGCTGGTGCAGAACGATGCGCCGCGCGAACTGCTGCTGCGCCGCTTTCGCGAGTCGGGCCGCGCCGTGCTGCTGGGCACGGCCAGCTTCTGGGAAGGCGTCGACGTGCAGGGCGATGCGCTGCGGCTGGTGGTGATCGACAAGATTCCCTTCGCGCCGCCCGATGACCCGCAGGTGCGCGCGCGCGTTCAATATCTGCAGCTGCAGGGGCTCAACCCGTTTCGCGACTATCAATTGCCCGAGGCGGCGCTGGCGCTCAAGCAGGGCGTGGGCCGCCTGATCCGCAGCGAACAAGATCGCGGTGTGGTGATGATCTGCGATCCACGCCTGCGCAGCCGCGGCTATGGGCGCGCGCTGCTGGCGGGTCTGCCCCCGATGCGCCTGGCAGAGTCGGCCGCGGAAGTCCTTACCATGCTGCGTCGCTGCGCGCCTGCGCCAGCGCCCGCACGGGTGGTCGCGCTGTGAAACTACTGGCGCTCGATACCTCAACCGAATGGTGCTCGGTGGCGCTCTGGCACAACGCCGAGTCTAGTTGGCGTGCGGCGCGGGCCGAACGCGGACACGGCGAGCAGGTGTTGCAGCTGATCGATGAACTGCTGAGTGAGGCCGCGCTGTCACTCACACAACTGGATGCCATCGCCTTTGGCTGTGGCCCCGGCGCGTTTACCGGCGTACGTCTGGCGGCCAGCATCACCCAGGGGCTGGCGTTTTCCCGTGGCCTGCCGGTGATGCCGGTTTCCACGCTGCGTGCGATCGCGCAGCAGGCGCTGTGGCCGCCGCTTGCGGCCGCACCCGCGAGCGAGGCCGCCTCCGAACCCGCTGGCGTACTGGTCTGCCAGGATGCACGCATGGGCGAAGTCTATTGGGGTGGCTTCCAGCGCTCTGGCGGCGTCGCCATTGCCAACACCAGTGAGGCTGTCGGCAGTCCGGCCTCAGTGGTGAGCGCCGTTGGGGAGTGGCTCGCGGGGCAGTCCGCCTGTGGTGCAGGCAGCGGCTTCACCGCTTATGCCGAGCTCGCCGCCGGGCTGGGTTCGCGCTTAAACCCGCTGCACCCGGAACTTGGGCCCCACGCCCGCGAAATCGCCCTGTTGGCGGCGCACGCGGGTCTGGCGGCTGCGTTGCCCCCGGAGCAGGCCCAGCCGGTTTACCTGCGCAACGATGTGGCCGTCATTCCCGGCCACCCGGGCGGGACGCGCTGAGCGCTGCACCAGAAACGTGCTGTAATGGAACTGCAATACTGCGCCCATAGGGTGGTGCCGCCCGCGTTTCGAGTCTCGCCGCATCAATGACTGCCAAACACATACTCATTGTCGAAGACGAGCGAGCCATACGCGAGATGATCGCCTTTGGTCTGAAGCGCGCCGGCTTTGAAGTCCGCGAAGCCGAAGACAGCCGCAGCGCGCGTTCCGCGCTGGCCGATCGGCGCCCCGATCTGATGCTGGTTGACTGGATGCTGCCCGATACCAGTGGCCTGGAACTCACCCGCGCCATCAAGCGGGAGCGAGAGACGCGCGACCTGCCCATCATCATGCTTACCGCACGCGCGGCCGAGGCCGACAAGATTGCCGGACTCGACGGCGGCGCCGATGACTATCTCACCAAACCCTTTTCGCCGCGCGAACTGGTGGCGCGCGTCAATGCGCTGCTGCGGCGCAGCGGCGGGCCGGAGGCGGGCGAGGCCCTGAAGCTGGGTAAGCTGAGCATTGATCGTGCCGGGCACCGGGTGAGTGCGGCCGGTACGCCGGTGGTGGTCGGGCCGACCGAGTACCGGCTGCTGGAATTTTTCATGCTCCATCCCGATCGTGTATACAGTCGTGAGCAGCTGCTCGATCGGGTCTGGGGTGGCAATGTCTACGTGGAAGAGCGCACCATCGATGTACATATCCGCCGTTTGCGCAAGGCGCTCGAAGTGCATGACTGCGCTCAGTATATCCAGACCGTGCGTGGCGCCGGCTATCGTTGTTCCGAGCGCCTGGACGGCTAGGGCCCGCGCCGCTGAAGCAAGTCCGTTGATTCGCCGATGAGCGCCTCACTGTGGTGGTTGATGGCCAGGGTGGCCGCGGGCGTGGCGGTCGGCGTGGCCGTGGGCCGGGCGTTCGGGCATCCGGCCGCGGGCGTGGGCGTGCTGTTGTCCGCGCTGCTGGCGCGCGAGTATTTCAGGCTGCGGCGCGTGCTGCGCTGGCAGCGCAGCGACCAGGGCGCCGACTCACCGGAGTTCGACGGCGACTGGGGCGAACTCATTGCGCTGATTGCGCGGCTGCAGCGCCGCAAGCAATATCACAAGCGCCGTCTGATGCGCCTGCTGCGCGAGCTGCGCCGCTCCACCGCCGCCATTCCCGACGGCGTGGTGGTACTCAATCCGCACGGCGAGATCCTCTGGTTCAACCGCACCGCGGCGCGGCTGCTGCAGTTGCGTTCGCGCACCGACGTGGGTCTGCGCATCGAGAACCTGGTGCGCCAGCCCGAGTTCATCCGTTACCTGCGCGGCGGCGAGTTTGCGCAGGGCGTGGTGATGAGCGCCGCGCTCGATGCCGAACTGTACCTGCATATCCAGCTGGTGCCCTATGGCGATGGTCAATCGCTGATGCTGGTGCGGGATGTGACCCGGCAGCAGCGGCTCGAGGCCATGCGCAAGGATTTCGTCGCCAATGCCTCGCATGAGCTGCGCTCGCCGCTCACCGTCATTGCCGGTTACCTCGAGACCCTGAGCCAGGATCCGGCGCTCGATCCCGGGCTGGCCGGCCCGATAGCCGAGATGCGGCGTCAATCGACGCGCATGACCGGCATCATCGAAGATCTGCTCTCGCTCTCCAAGCTCGAAGCCAGCGACGGCGAGGCCGAGCGCAAGCCGGTCGACATGGCCGTGATGATCGGGCTGTTGCTCCGCGACCTGATGGCGCGGATCGATCCGGCCACCACGGTGCAGGGCGCGGCGCAGGCCAGCGAGCGACTGCTCGGCGATGAGGTGCAGATACACTCTGCCTTCGCCAACCTGCTCGACAATGCTGCCAAATACACGCCCGTGGGTGGCACCATCAGCATGCGTTGGTGGGTTGATGGCGAGGGCGGTCATTTTTCAATGCAGGATAGCGGCATTGGCATCAGCGCCGAGCATATCCCGAGGCTGACCGAGCGCTTCTATCGCGTCGATCCGGGTCGCAGTCGGGCAACCGGGGGGTCGGGCCTGGGCCTGGCCATCGTCAAACACGTGCTCCAGCGCCATGGCGCGACCCTGGAGATCCGCAGCGCCGAAGGTCAAGGCAGCCTGTTCACCTGTCACTTTCCAGCGGACCGACTGGTGAGCGGCGCGACTGCGGTATAGTAGGCGCATGGAAGCCGCTGACATCTCGCATCACACCTCGCGCCGGTTCAACGAAGACCTGGAGCGCGTGCGCAGCAAGGTACTCGCCATGGGTGGCCTGGTCGAGGAGCAGCTGGCCGGCGCCCTCAACGCCCTGATCGACGGCGACAGCAAGCTCGGTCAGGCGGTGGCGCGCAACGATCACGCCGTCAACGCCATGGAAGTGTCGATCGACGAGGAGTGCAGCCGCATTCTCGCGACCCGCGCCCCGGCGGCCGGCGACCTGCGCATGATCGTCGCCACCATCAAGACGATCACCGACCTGGAGCGCATCGGCGATGAGTGCGAAAAGATTGCCTACATCGCTGCACGGCTCGCCAGCGACGAGCGCCCGGCCGATCGCTATCGCGAGGTCAAGCATCTGGGGCGCATCACCCAGACCATGGTGCGCAACATGCTCGATGCCTTCGCACGCCTGGATGCCGAACTGGCCATCACCACTGCCCGTAGCGATCGCATGGTCGATGAGGAGTACGAAGCCATTCATCGTCAGTGCATTACCTTCATGATGGAAGATCCGCGCACCATCCGCCGTGCGCTCGATGTCATGTGGGTGGTGCGCGCGCTCGAACGGGTGGGCGATCACGCCAAGAATGTCTGCGAATACGTGATCTACATGGTGCTCGGCAAGGATGTGCGCCATACCTCGCTTGAGCGCGTCGAGCAGGAAATCAAGAGTCGTCACGCGCAGCCGTGAACGTCGTTACGCGGCGCAGTCTGAATCTGGCGGGCCTGCTGTGCTGCGCAGGCCTGCTGAGCTATGCCTGGTACACGCAGGGCGTGCTGCGGGTCGAACCCTGCCCACTGTGTATCTTCCAGCGGGTCGGCGTGGCCGCCTGCGGAGCACTGTTCCTGATGGCCTGGCTGCACTCGCCCAACGGTTGGGGCGCGCGCGCCTACGGGGCGCTGATCGCAGGCGCCGCCGTGCTGACGATGGCGATCGCGGCCCGGCATATATGGATACAGCACCTGCCCGCGGGCGAGGTGCCGGTGTGCGGGGCGACGCTGCAGTACATGCTCGATGTGTTCCCGCTCAGCGATGTCATACGCAAGGTGCTCACGGGCTCGGGCGAGTGTCATGCCGTGAACTGGACTCTGCTGGGGCTGGCCATGCCCGGCTGGGTCATGATCGCTGGCGCTGCATTGGGCTCGCTCGGCCTGTACGCCAATTTCAGCGCACGACGCCGCTAGCGCGCCGCCGTCAGCCCTCAGCCCAAGAGGTTGCGCAGCGCCTGCAGATAGATGCTGTGCAGCGTATCGAGGTCGCTGACCGCCACGCACTCATTGACCTTGTGAATGGTCGCATTCGGCACCCCCAGCTCCAGGACCTCGGCGCCCATGCGCGCAATGAACCGGCCATCGGAGGTGCCCCCGCCCGTGGACAGCGCCGGGCTCAGGCCAGTCACTGTCTTGACCGCTGCCGTCACGCCCGCCAGCAGCCTGCCCTGGTGAGTGTAGAAGGGTTCGCCTGACAGGTACCAGTCGAGCGTGTAGCGCACCCCATGACGATGGAGTATTTCCTCGACCGTGCTCTTGAGCGCCGCGATGCTCTGCACCGGTGGGTAGCGCAGGTTGAAGCGCGCCCTGAGCTCGCCCGGAATGACATTGGGCGCGCCGGTACCGGCACTCATATTCGAGATCTGGAAACTCGTGGGTTGAAAATGCTCGTCGCCCTGGTCCCAGACGCGGCTGGCGAGCTCTGCCAGTGCCGGTGCGAAACTGTGCACCGGATTTTCAGCCAGCTGCGGATAGGCGATGTGTCCCTGGACGCCGTGCACGGTCAGCCGGCCTGAGAGTGAGCCGCGCCGCCCGATCTTGATCATGTCGCCGGTCAGCTTTTCGCTCGAGGGTTCACCGACGATGCACCAGTCGATGCGTGCGCCGCGCGCCAGCAGTGTTTCAACCACCTGCTTCGTGCCCTCGACCGAAGGCCCTTCCTCATCGCTGGTAATCAGCAAGGCGATCGTACCGTGATGATCTGGCTTTTCGGCGACGAAGGCCTCGCTCGCGGTGACCATGGCCGCGAGACCACTCTTCATGTCGGCCGCCCCGCGCCCATAGAGCAGGCCGGCGCGGATCTCGGGCTTGAAGGGGTTGGAGTGCCACTCTTCCAGTGGTCCGGTGGGTACCACGTCGGTGTGGCCGGCAAAGCACAGCACCGGTTGCGCATCGCCACGCACCGCCCACAGGTTATCGACCTCGCCGTAGCGCAGTGTCTCGATCCTGAAGCCGGCGGCCGCCAGCCGTTCCGCCATCACGGCCTGGCAACCCCCATCGGCGGGCGTGACCGAATTTCGGGTCATCAGGTCATGGGTCAGGCTGAGCGTGGTGGACATCGGTTCCTTCGCAGCGAGTGGCCAGCGTTTGCCACATTGTAATCTTAATGTAATCAAAGCTTTTGCACTGAAACTTCAAAGACTTCTATCTCACGGTGCAGCTTTTCCCTCGGCAGGACTATTGTCTTACATAGGGATGACACAGAACTGTCACAAAGCATCCGTATAAGTCTGGCCCAGCTTCAATGCCCAAGTATGGAGATACGTTGTGAAGAAGATCCTGATAGCCGGCCTGGCCGCGCTGATGACCCTGCCAGCCCTCGCGCAGAATGCAGCGGCGAGCCCCGAACTTGAGAGTGCCCAGCAACAGATCGAGGCGCTCAAGGCACAACTGGAGCGCCTGGAGGCGACAGTCGACTATCTGAAAGCCAATGCCATGGCAGCCCGCAAGGACGCGGCCGGCGAGGCGGTGGATGTGGGCAATCTGAAGACCAGCGTCGGCAAGACCACCTGGAGCGGTGACTTCCGGTATCGCCACGAACTGATCGATGCCGAGGAGAATGCTACCGGCCGTACCCGCGATCGCATCCGCGTGCGCTTTGGGGTGCTCGCCAAGGTCAATGACCGCATCAATGCCAAGCTGCAGTTCTCGACCACCAACTCGGGCAATGACAACGCGCGCTCGACCAATCAGACGCTCGGCACCGGCTGGGATCGCAAGCCCCTGAGCATTGATCAGGCCTACGTAGACTGGAAAGCCAGCGATCTGTTCAACCTGACGCTGGGCAAGATGCCGATTCCCTGGACCAAGAGCGCCAGCTATTTCTGGGACAATGACCTGACCCCGGAAGGCGCCGCCCTTAAATTTGCCCGTGGCCCGGTATTCGCCGGCGTCTACTACAACTGGCTCAACGAGCGCGACGTCGGCAAGAGCTCGGCGGCCAGTACCGATGCCAACATGGTGGGCGCACAGCTCGGCATCAGGCAGGCCTTCGGCAAGTCGACCTTGACCGCGGCCGTCGCTTACTTCGATCTCAACGGCGTGCAGGATCAGGTAACGGCCTTCGCCGCCCCCGATCCCGCCGCGCTCCCGGTGGCGTTCCCCGGGTGCGTCATTGACGGCGCCTTTGGCAGTGGCCAGGGTGTTGGCAACAACGCCTTTGGCAACACCACCTATTCGGGCGCAGCGCCCCAGGTGGGCAGTTCCGCGGCGGCGGTATGCACCCGCCTGCAGAGCGATTTCAACCTGATCGAAGCCCTGGTGCAGCTGGATTTCAGCGCCGGCAAGTACCCGATGAGCGCGTTCGTCGACTACATGCAGAACAACGCTGCCAAGGTCAACAGCAAGGCTGGCAAGAAGCTGGATACCGCACTGTCGGCCGGCTTCATGTTCAACAAGGCCAGTGCCCCCAGGAGCTGGGAAGCAGGTTTTGTCTATCAGCAGGGCAAGAAGGACGCGATCTTCGGCCAGTTCCATGATTCGGACTTCGGTGGCGGCGTGACCGACACGGATGGCTACGCGCTCAAGGGAGCGTGGGTGCCCGCGGTCGGCTGGACCTTCAATGGCACGTACTTCATCAACCAGCGTTTCAACGATGTCGCGACCGCCACGGGCATCGTGACGACGGCCAGGAAGGACTATGACTACAAGCGCCTGCAACTGGATCTGAACTACAAGTTCTGAAATCCGCAAGAGCTTCACCCGGGAATTTATGGACACCGAGCAACTGAGCCATCACATTTCCAGCCGCTTCAATGAGGATCTGGAGCGGATTCGCAGCAGCGTGATGGAGATGGGCGGGCTGGTGGAGCGGCAGCTGGGGCAGGCGCTAGGTGGCATCGTGAACGCGGACTCCAGCGTGCTCGCTCTGGTGGCCCAGGCGGAAATCAACGTCAATCAGCTCGAGCGCAGCATTGACGAGGACTGCGGCCGCATTCTGGCGACCCGCAGTCCCGCAGCCTCCGATCTCCGACTGGTGATCGCGATACTCAAGACCATCACCGATCTGGAGCGGGTCGGCGACGAGAGCGAGAAAATCGCCACCATTGCCTCGCGCATGGCGGGGCGTGACTGGCCGAGCGGGCGCCATCGTGAACTGCGCCATCTGGGCAGCCTGGTAAGCGCCATGGTGCATGACGCGCTCGGTGCCTTTGCGCGCCTGGACGCCAACCTGGCTTTCGAAGTGGCACGGCGTGACCGTACGGTCGATGAGGAATACGAGGCCATACATCGCCAGTGCATCACCTTCATGATGGAAGATCCGCGCTCGATCCGTCGCGCCCTGGATGTCATGTGGGCCGTGCGCTCGCTCGAGCGCATCGGCGATCATGCCAAGAATATCTGTGAATACGTTATCTACACGGTGCACGGCAAGGACGTGCGCCATACCCGGCTGGAGGATGCCGAGAAGGAAATACAGCTGGCGGCGCCGGGTGCGCCCCTGCTGAGTGCGCCGTGACTTCATCGCAGTGTCATGGTCAGGGTGTATTCAAGGTTGGGTTTGCCTTGCAGCTGAACAGTGTTTCCGCATAATTACTGAGGAATCGATATGAAGACGCTTAAATTGATGATGACGTTCGTGGCGCCGCTGGCCTGCGCCCTGGCGCTGCTGGCCGCACCGCGCAGCGCCCTGGCGCAGACGGTAAAGATAGACGGCTCCAGCACGGTGTTTCCGATCACTGAGGCGGTGGCCGAGGAATTCCAGATCCAGAAGCGCGGCAAGGTGCGCGTCACGGTGGGAATTTCCGGCACCGGCGGCGGCTTCAAGAAGTTCTGCCGCGGCGAAACCGATATTTCCGACGCTTCGCGGCCGATCTCGAGCAGCGAGATGGCGGTCTGCGCCGCTGCCGGCATCAAATACATCGAGTTGCCCGTTGCCTATGACGCCCTCACGGTGGTCGTCAACCCGAAGGCTACCTGGATCGATCAGGTGAGCATCGCCGAACTCAAGAAGATGTGGGAGCCCGCTGCGCAGGGTGTCGTCACCAAATGGAATCAGGTCAATGGCAAGTGGCCCAAGAGTGCACTGAAGCTGTTTGGACCCGGCACCGATTCGGGTACCTTCGACTACTTCACGGAAGCGGTGAACGGCAAGGCGAAGTCCAGCCGCGGTGACTTCACCGCCAGCGAGGATGACAACGTGCTGGTGCAGGGTGTCGAGGCCGACGTCAATGCCCTGGGTTACTTCGGTTATGCCTACTATGCCGCCAATACCACGCGCATGAAGGCCCTCAGGATCGTCAACGCGCAGGGCAAGGCGGTCGGGCCGTCGGAGGCTGCGGTGCTCGATGGTTCCTATAACCCGCTGTCACGCCCGCTGTTCATCTATGTCAATGCGGACAGCGCCAGGAAGGCGGAGGTCAAGGAGTTCGTCGAGTTCTATCTCGGTCAGGGCGCCAGCTACATCAAGGAAGTCAAGTACGTACCCTTTGTCGCGGCTGCCTACCAGACTGCACTGACGCATTTTCACAACAACCGGCTGGGCAGCGTGTTCGGTGGCGTACCGGCAGTGGGGCTGCGGGTCGAGGACCTGCTGGCCCGCGAAGCCAAGCTCTGATCAGACTTAGGGAAGCTCTGCACAGCCGGATCGGCGAGCAGAACCTGACATAGATGTGATGACAGAATTCATAACAAAGTACGCAACGAGGGGCTTCGGGGCCCGTTTTGGCCTTGTTTCTGGCACTTTCTGCTCCCGCTCGCTATCACAAGGCGCAACTCCACTGTGGCGGCAAGAGTCGTCGCCGCAGCAGATACAGGTTCGCCAGCGCGAAGGCGGTATGCAGCCGCGCCGTGTTCTTGGCCAATCCGCGGTAGCGAACCTTGGTAAAGCCCCACAGGTGCTTGACTACATGGAAGGCGTGCTCGACGCGGGCGCGAGCGGCCGAGCGACGGCGGTTGATGAACCGCCAGTAGTCGTTCAGCGGCTTGTTGGCCGGGCGCCTATTGACCCGGTAACGGATACCAGCGGCCTTTGCACTCTGCCGATGCGACTCGTTCCAGTAGGCTTGGTCGCCGAACACCTCGCGCTCCTCGCCGTGCAGCAGCTTGTGCATCTGGGTGCCATCGTGCACGTTCGCCGCCGTCGTACACAGGCTGTGAACGATGCCGCGCTTGTCGGTGCCGATGTGCGCCTTCATGCCAAAGTGCCAGTCTTTGCCCTTGCGGGCCTGGTGCATCTCAGGATCCCGCTTGCCCTCGGCGTTCTTGGTCGAAGGCGGCGCGGCGATGAGCGTGGCATCCACGATCGTGCCGCTCTTGAGCAGCAGCCGCTTCTCTTCCAGCAAGGAACGGATCTCGGCAAAGATCTGCTCGGTCAACCGGTGCTGCTCCAGCAGATGACGGAAGCGCAGGATCGTCGACTCGTCGGGTATATCGTGGCCTTGCAGCTCGATACCGGCAAAGCGGCGCATCGACTCGACGTCGTACAGCGAGTCCTCGGCCTGCGGGTCCGAGAGATTGAACCAGTTCTGCATGAAGTAGATGCGCAGCATCTGCTGCATCGGCTTGGGCTGCGTACCGTTGCCTGCCTTCGGGTAATGCGGCTCGATCAGCGCCAGCAGACGGCTCCAGGGAATCACCGCGTCCATCTCGGCCAGAAACCGCTCCCGGCGCGTGATCTTGCCCTTGTTCTGCCAGGCCATCGACGCAAAGGTGGTCTGCTGCATCGCTCTGTCCGCTCCGCCGCTAATGCTTACTGCACGCATTATCGGTCATCCATGGCTACCTGTGCAGAGCTTCCTTAGGGCCTGATGCGGCAATACGCTAAGCTGGGGGCTCATGTCGCAGGCAATTTCCAGGTCATTTACCAGCACGCCGTTGCAGCGTCGGCTGCGTATACGCAAGGCGCGTGATCGGGTCATAGAATCGCTGCTGCTGCTGGCGGCGCTGGTGGCCGTGTTTACCACGGTGGCTATCGTCTACATTCTGATCAGCGAATCGCTGCCGTTCTTTCGCCAGGTGTCGTTGCACGACTTCTTCACCGACACGATGTGGACCCCGATGTTCGATCAGCCGCGCTTCGGCATCATGCCGCTGGTGGCTGGCACCATCGTGACGACCATGGTGGCGCTGTGCCTGGCGATTCCCTGCGGCACGATCATCGCCATCTACCTCAGTGAATTCGCGCCGTACAAGTTGCGCGAAGTGGTCAAGCCGGCGCTGGAACTGCTCGGCGCCGTACCTACCGTGGTCTACGGTTATTTTGCCCTGCAGATGGTCACCCCGTTTCTGCAGAAATTCATTCCGGGGCTGCCGGGCTTCAACATGCTGAGTCCGGGCCTGGTGATTGGCATCATGATCATCCCGTACGTGGCCTCGGTAAGCGAGGACGCCATGCGCGCCGTGCCCAACTATATGCGCGAGGGCAGTTACGCCATGGGCGCGACGCGCTTCCAGACAGCGACGCGGGTGGTGGTGCCGGGGGCGCTCTCGGGCATTGCCGCCGCCTATATCCTCGGCATTTCACGCGCAGTCGGTGAGACCATGGTGGTCGCGGTCGCGGCCGGACTGCAGCCCAATCTCACCTGGAATCCGCTCGAGTCGGCAGCAACCATAACCGCATTCATAGTCCAGGTGAGCCTGGGAGATCTGCCGCATGGCAGTATCGGTTACCAGTCGATCTTCGCCGCCGGCCTGGTGCTGATGGTGACGACACTGGTGTTCAATATTGCCGGCTTCGTGCTCACCCGCCGCTTCCGCGAAGTGTATTGATGAGCGCCGCCAGCGAAGTAGTTCGTGCCGACCTGCATGCCGCAGTGCGCAGGCGCAAGCTCGCCGATCGGCTGTTTGTGCTGCTGGGCATGCTGATACTGTTTGCCTCACTGCTGACGCTGGCGCTATTGTTTCTCGATCTGGTCCGTCAAGGTTCAGCACGCTTCGGCTGGGATTTCTTCAGTAACTTTCCTTCCCGCAATGCCGCGCGTGCCGGCATTCTCTCGGCCTGGGTGGGCACCTGCCTGGTGATGCTGGTGACGGTCGCAGTGGCCATGCCGATCGGCGTGGCGGCGGCAATCTATCTGGAGGAATACGCTCCCAAGAACTGGCTGACGGCGATCATCGAGATCAACGTCACGAATCTCGCCGGCGTGCCCTCGATCATCTACGGGCTGCTGGCCCTGGGCCTGTTTGTCTACCAGCTCAATCTCGGCCAGAGCATTGCGGCCGCCGGCCTGACGCTGGCACTGCTGATCCTGCCGATCGTGATCGTGGCGACGCGCGAGGCGCTGCGCTCGGTGCCGCGCGCGATCCGTGAAGCCGCCTATGCGCTGGGCGCAACCAAATGGGAAGTCACGGCCGACCACGTGCTGCCGTACTCCACCGGCGGCATCCTGACCGGCATGATCATCGGCCTGTCGCGTGCCATCGGCGAGACCGCGCCGATCATAACCATTGGCGCGCTGGCCTTCATCGCCTTTCTACCGACGTCGCCCGTGTCCGGCACATTCCCGTTCGTGTCCTTTACCTGGCTGAAGGATCCCTTTACCGTGATGCCGATACAGATGTTCAACTGGGTATCCAGGCCCGATCCGGCCTTTCAGGTCAACGCTGCGGCGGCCGGCGCGATCCTGCTGGGCATGACCCTGTTGATGAATGGCATTGCCATCTATATCCGTTACCGATACCGCAAGAAGATCAACTGGTGAACCATGCCGACTGAAGCGACCCATGCCGAACCACCCGTTGGCGGCGCAATGATGCCGGCGACCGATACCGACACCGGCGTGCTGCCGGTGCGTGGCTCGGGGCGCGACCGCCTGCAGGTCACGCTGGACGAGACGCGCCGCGCCGCTGCACTGCAGGCGCCGGTCAAGGCGCGGGCCAGCGCGCTGAATTTTTATTACAGTGATTTTCAGGCGATCAAGAATCTCAATATCGAGATTCGTGAGAAGCAGGTGACCGCCCTGATCGGC
This sequence comes from Gammaproteobacteria bacterium, assembly GCA_043744295.1. GTDB lineage: Bacteria > Pseudomonadota > Gammaproteobacteria > Steroidobacterales > Steroidobacteraceae > FEN-1191. The sequence goes on from JAYTUZ010000099.1 coordinate 15,248, forward strand.
CCGTCCGGCTGCGGCAAGAGCACGTTTCTGCGCTGCTTCAATCGCATGCACGATCTGACCCCGGGCACGCGCTACCAGGGCAGCATTACCCTGTTGCCGGACAACATCGATCTGGTGGCGCGCGGCGTCGATCCGATCGAGGTGCGCATGCGCATCGGCATGGTGTTCCAGAAGCCGAATCCGTTTCCAAAGAGCATCTTCGAGAACGTGGCCTACGGCCTGCGCGTCAGCGGCCTGAATGCGCGCGGTCGCCTGGCGGAAGAGGTGGAAAAGGCGCTGCGGGCCGCCGCGCTCTGGGATGAGGTCAAGGATCGCCTGCAGAACTCCGGCTTGTCGCTTTCCGGCGGCCAGCAGCAGCGCCTGTGCATTGCCCGGGCACTGGCGACCAATCCCGAGATCCTGCTGTTTGACGAGCCCACCTCGGCGCTCGATCCGATTGCCACGGCGCGCATCGAGGAATTGATCGCCGGACTGCGCGAGACGGTGACCGTCATCATCGTCACCCATAATATGCAGCAGGCCGCACGCGTATCCGACTACACCGCCTTCATGTATATCGGCGAGCTGATCGAGTTCGATGCCACCAGCAAGATATTCACGAATCCGAGCCAGAAGGCCACGGAGGACTACATTACCGGCCGCTATGGCTAGTTCGTGCGCAGCAGCTCGTTGATCGAGGTCTTGGCGCGCGTCTGCGCATCCACGCGCTTGACGATCACGGCGCAGCAGAGACTGTGACTGCCATCTTTGGCCGGCAAGCTGCCGGACACCACCACTGAGCCCGGCGGCACCCGACCCTGGCTGATCTGGCCGGTGGCGCGATCGAGGATCTTCGTGCTCTGGCCGATGAATACGCCCATGGATATCACCGAGCCGGCGCCGACGATGACGCCCTCGACAATCTCCGAGCGCGCGCCGATGAAGCAGTCATCCTCGATGATGGTCGGGCTGGCCTGCAGCGGTTCGAGCACGCCGCCGATGCCGACCCCGCCCGATAGATGCACGTTCCGGCCAATCTGCACGCAGGATCCGACGGTGGCCCAGGTGTCGATCATGGTGCCCGAATCGATATAGGCGCCGATGTTCACATAGCAGGGCATGAGTACCGTGTTGGGTGCCACATAGGCGCCACGCCGCACGATGGCGTGCGGCACCACGCGCACGCCGCCCGCCGCAAACGCGGCCGCGTCCAGGCCGGCATATTTCAGGGGCACCTTGTCGTAGAAGCGCGTGTAGCCGGCATCCATCACTTCGTTGTCGTGGGTACGAAAGTACAGCAGCACGGCCTTCTTCAGCCATTCATGCACCACCCACTTGCCACCTGACTGTTCGGCCACGCGCAGCTCACCCTTATCGAGCAGGTCAATCGCGGCGTCAATGGCCTGTCTCAACGGCGCTGCGCAGTTCGCGGCATTTAGCTGAGCGCGCTGTTCGAAGCTCGCTTCGATCGTGTTCTGCAATGAGCTATGGTGCATGGGCTTGCGGTCTCGAGAGCTTGACGTTCAAATGGGTGACATGGAGTCGGCTTAGTATAGGCAACATGAACACCGCAGTTATACCAACCGGCATTTGGGCCGGAATGATCATGCTGACGCTCGCCCACGCCGACCAGCGTCCGCTGGTGGTGCGTGCCGCCGTGCCCGAGCAGGCGATCAAACACGTGCTGGTCATCGACCTTGAAAATGAGGATTTCGCCGACACCTATGGCCCTAAGTCCCCGGCCGTATACCTGAATTCGACCCTGTTGCAGCAGGGCCAGCTGGTTGCAAATTATTTCGCGACCAGTCACGCCAGCCTTGGCAATTACCTCTCGCAGGTGTCGGGCCAGCAGAGCACGGCAGCACAGAACGACGACTGCCCGCGCCTGAACGCTCAGGGCCAGGCGACAGCGCTCGGCAGTTTCACGGACGTCACGCCAGGAACCGATGCGGGCGATCAGCTCAGATTTCCAGGCCAGGTGCTGGGCGATGGTTGCGTGTTTCCGGCTCCCTCGAAGACGGCACGCGGCGTCCGCACGATTGCCGACCAGCTGGATGCGCGGTACCCGCAAGCGCACGGGCTGAACTGGCGCGGCTACGCCGAGGACATGGGCAACGATCTGGCGCGCGACTATGGCACGCCGGATGCGCTCGGCGGCGCGGATTGTTCGCATGCGCCGATCGGCGCTATCGACCGTTCCAACAACGCCAGCGCAACCGATCAATATGCGACGCGCCACAATCCTTTTGTGTATTTCCATTCCATCATCGACGACGCGAGCCGCTGCAATCGCCATGTGGTGCCGCTCGGTACGCTGACCGTCGGCCGCGGGGGCGCCGCCGATGCTTTTCACGGCCACCTGTATCGTGATCTGCGCCGGCTCGAGACCACGCCGCGATTCATGTTCGTCTCACCGAACCTGTGCAATGACGGTCACGACGACCCGTGCGTGGCGCCCAACGTCGAGGGCCGGCGCGATGCGGCCGGCAGGCATGTCGGCGGCCTGGTCAGTGCCGATCTGTGGCTGCGGCACTGGATGCCGATGATCCTGTCATCGCCCGCGTACCGGAACGGCACGCTGCTGGTGGTGCTGACCTTCGATGAAGCCGGCATGAGCGACTCGCGTGCCTGCGAAAAAGCGCACCAGGCGGACTGCCACTCGCCGATCGGACCCCATAGCAGCAATCCGGGTTTCAGTTCGCAGAGCGCCCTGGAAGGGCAGCAGACCACGCCGACACAGCCCTATGTCTATCCGGGCGGTGGCCAGGTCGGTGCGGTACTGTTCAACAAGCGCTATATCCGGCCCGGAACAGTCAACAACACCGGATCCTACAACCACTACTCGGCGTTGCGCAGCTATGAAGATCTGCTCGGCCTCACGACCGACGGCGACGACGGTCTGGGTCACCTCGGTTACGCCGCAGTTCCTGGCCTGCTACCCTTCGGCGCCGACGTTTTCAATAAAGGCGCCCGGCGCTGATCTGGCCGGGCGGCACTCCGCACCGGCCTACTCCGGCAGCGTCACGCCCGAGCCGCCCATCTCTTTGGGCATGTCCTTCATTTTCGGTTTGCCATCGTGAATGTGCAGCACGGCTTCCTGGTAGTGCACGTGCACGCCCGGCGCGAATTTCAGCTGTGGAATCATTGCGGCGTAGATATCCACCAGACCCATGGTCGGGTGGTCGGTGAACAGATGCCCGCCGCACTGCTTGCACCACTTGCGATAGCTGATCGGCGTCTTGTTGTAGGTGCCGATGTTGGCGGCGCCGTGCGTCACCTTGAGTGCTGCGGGCTTCCATAAGGTGAAGGCGTTGACCGGGCCCGCAGACCAATGGCGGCAGGACTCACAATGACAATAGCCCATGCCGGCGGGCTCCCCGGTAACCTCAAATTGCACGCTGCCGCAAAAGCAACGGCCGGCGTAACTCTGTTCATTGCTCACGATGCACTCCCAATTGTTCTAGCCATTGCCGTTGCCGGCCTGCGGATTTAACGCCTCAATGAGCCGTGTGCGCAAGCGCTGCGCAGCAGCCTCATCCAGTGGCCGGCGCGCGCGGTCGGTGACATAGAAGACATCCTCGGCCCGCTCGCCCATGGTGCCGATTTTGGCGGCGTCCAGATCGACGCGCTCTTCCCACAGCACCTTGCCCACATCACACAGCAGCCCGGGACGATCGCCGGCGATCAGCTCGAGCACCGAGCGGCCGTTACGCTCATCGACGCTGATGCTGATCTGCGTTGGCGTCTTGAAGACCCGCAGCTGGCGCGGCGCACGGCGTTGCACCGCCGGCGGCGCATCGCCCGGGCGCTGCAGCGAAGCCCAGAGCGCGTGTTCGATTTCGCCGAGCCGCTCGGCGTCATCGATCATGGTGCCGCCTTCCTCCAGCACGTGATAGGTGTCGAGCGAGTAGCCGTTGCCCACCGGCGTGATGCGCGCATCGACGATGTTCAAGCCGAGCTGATCCAGCACCGCTGTGGCGCGCGCGAAGCTCTGACGGCGATGCGGGGCGTAGATGAGCACTGCGGTCGTGCCGCTGGCGCTCTGCGCCTGGACGGCCACGCGCGCCTCATCGTCGTTATCGCCGGGCTGGGCCAGCACCCTGGTGTGATGGGCGATTTCCTCGGGCGTATAGCGCAGGAAATAGGCTTCCGGCAGATTGGCGAACACCGCCTCGATGGCCGCCGGCGCCAGGCCGGAGGCGCCGAGCAGCGCCCGCGCGCCGTGCTGGTTCTCGCGCACCAGCTCGTCCTTGTCGACCGGCGACTCGAGGCCACGGCGCAGTGCACGCCGTGTTTTTTCATAGAGATCGTGGAACAGCGAGGCCTTCCAGGAATTCCACAGCTTCGGGTTGGTGCCGCGCACATCGGCGCAGGTGAGCACATAGAGGTAGTCGAGATGCGCTTCGTCGCCGACCAGGCGGGCAAAGTCATTGATCACCTGCGGGTCGCCGATATCCTGCTTCTGCGCGGTCATCGAGAACACCAGGTGGCTCTTGACCAGCCAGGCGACCAGTCGGGCCTCATAGCGCGACAGGCCCTGCTCGAGGCAGAAGGACTCAGCGTCGATGGAGCCGAGCGTGGAGTGATCGCCGCCGCGCCCCTTGGCGATATCGTGGAACAGAGCGCTCAGGTACACCACTTCCTGCTTGGGCAGCTGCTGCATGATGGGCGAGACCAGCGGCAGCTCGTGATTGTATTCCGGTATCGCCAGGCGGCGCGCATTGCTGACCACGAACAGGGTGTGGGCGTCGACGGTGTAGGCATGAAACAGGTCGTACTGCATGCGCCCGACCACGCGACCGAACGCGGGGATGTAGCGGCCCAGCACACCGTAGTTGTTCATGCGCCGCAGTTCGTGCGTGACACCGCGCGGCGCGCGCAGGATTTCCAGGAACAGCCGGTGATTGCGCGGGTTCTGGCGAAACTCTTCGTCGATCAGCCACAGGCTGCGGCCCACGGCACGCATGGTATTGGCGCGCACGCCGCGCAGCTGCGGGTTGTGCTGCAGCAATACGAATAATTCCAGCAGTGCTGAGGGTTGGCGCGCGAACAGATCCGGACTGACGGCCTCGAGGTAATCCCTGCGCACCTGGAACTGCGGCGTCAGCGGTTGTGGTGGCGCGTCGTCGCCGAGGATCGCTTCCCGAAACAGCTGCAGCAGCAGCTCGTTGAGCAGCTGCACGTCCATGACGGTGCGGTAGTAGCGCTGCATGAGCTGCTCGACCGCCAGCGTGTAAGAGCTGTCTTCATAACCAAAATTCTGCGCCAGCCTGATCTGATGATCGAACAGCAGGCGATCCTCGTGGCGGCCGGTGAGCAGGTGCAGCCCGAAGCGCACCTTCCACAGAAAGGCCTGCGCCGTCTTCAGGCGCCGCAGCTCCGAGGGAGTGAGAAAGCCATGCGTGACCAGTTCATCGAGCGAGTCGGCGCCAAAATGGCGCTTGGCAACCCAGCCGATAGTCTGGATATCGCGCAACCCACCGGGGCCGGTCTTGACGTTGGGCTCCAGGTTATAGGCCGTGTCGTTGGCCTTGAGGTGCCGCTCCTGCTGCTCGCGCACCTTGGCGCTGAAGAAATCGTGCACCGGCCACACCAGCTCAGGCGCCAGCGCGGTGCGCATGGCTGATAACAGCGCGCTCGAACCGGCCAGCCAGCGTGCTTCGAGGAGTGTGGTCATCACCCCCACATCCGCCAGGCTCTGCT
>JAYTUZ010000100.1:0-20763 GCA_043744295.1 Gammaproteobacteria bacterium
CGTCAACCTGCGCGATGTGGCCGAGACCGCGACCTGGAGCATGAAGACGCTCGCCTACCATGAGGGCATTCCCGGGCATCACTTCCAGATATCGATCGCCCTGAACCTCAAGGACCTGCCGCTCCTCCGCCAGCAGACTCTTTATTCCGCCTACGCGGAAGGCTGGGCACTCTACGCAGAGCGCCTCGCCGCCGAAATCGGCATGTACAAGGACGATCCGCTCGGTGATCTTGGGCGCCTCGAGGCCGAGATGCTTCGCGCCGCACGGCTGGTGGTCGATACCGGCCTGCATGCCGATGGCTGGACGCGCGAGCAGGCCATCGCCTACATGGTCGATGTCACCGGCATGAACGAAAGCGAGGTGGTTTCGGAAGTGGAGCGCTACATGGGCCAGCCGGGACAGGCCTGCGCCTACAAGGTCGGGCAGCTCAAGATACTCGAGCTGCGCGAGCGCGCCAGGGCCGCGCTCGGATCCAGGTTCAATCTCAGGGACTTCCACGCGGTGGTGCTGGACAACGGTGGCGTACCGCTGACCGCGCTCGAGCTGTTGGTGAACGACTGGATCTCGAAGAACAAGCCGTAATCTGCCGGAGCGCGCGATGCTGACTTATATCTACTACGGCACCAATGACCTGGCGCGGGCAACTCGCTTCTACGAGGCGACGCTGGCGCCGCTCGGCATGCCACGCTGCATTACCGGCGATCCGGAGTGGGATCGCATTTCGGCGGGCTGGGGAACATACGAGGCGGGCGGCGCCCGCGAACTCGCCTTCTGGATCGGCAAACCCTTCGATGAACAACCCGCCACGAACGGCAACGGCACCATGGTTGCATTCAGCGCGCGCTCGTGGAAGGCGGTCGATGACTTTCATGCGGCGGCTCTGGCCAGCGGCGGCAGTTCCGACGGTGCGCCGGGCCTGCGAGTGCATTACGGCCCGGACTTCTATGCCGCCTACGTGCGCGATCCGGATGGCAACAAGCTCGCTGCTGTGTGTCGTGGTTTCACGGCGCGGCCAGGCTAGCGGCGCTTCGCTTTGCGTAGCGGCTTGCGCCGCCCCGACGGCAGCGCTCGCTTGGCAACGCGCTTGAAGCGGGTCACAGCCTTGCGCTTGCTGACCACCTTGCGTTTTCTTACGACCTTGCGCTTTTTGGCTACCTTGCGCTTTTTGGCCACCTTGCGCTTGCTGGCGGCCCTGCGCTTCACGGCCACACGTGCCGTGGCGGCGCGTGCCGTGCGCTTGGCCGGCGCCCTGGCGCGCGCGGCGGCCGGTGCAGGCTCGATGCCGCGCAGCTGATCGATAATCGCCGGATTTTCCAGCGTGGAAATATCCTGGGTAATCTCCTGGCCGCCAGCGATGGCGCGCAGCAGGCGGCGCATGATCTTGCCGGAGCGTGTCTTGGGCAGCGCATCGACAAAGCGGATGTCATCGGGCTTGGCAATGGCCCCGAGCTGTTCGCCCACCCAGGCGCGCAGCTCATTGACGAATGCCGTGGTATTCCCGGTGGGGCGCGGCCCGCGACAGACGACGAATGCAAACACCGATTCGCCCTTGATCTCGTGCGGCTTGCCGACCACGGCGGCTTCAGCGACGCGCGCATGCGCGACCAGCGCCGATTCGATCTCCATGGTGCCGAGGCGATGGCCGGATACTTTCAGCACATCGTCGATGCGCCCCATGATCCAGTAGCAGCCGTCGGCGTCGCGGTGGGCACTGTCGCCGGCGACGTAGTAGCGATTGTGAAATTTTTCCCAGTAGGTTTCCAGGTAACGGGCGTTGTCGCCCCAGATGGTGCGCAGCATCGATGGCCAGGGTTTGGCAATGACCAGATAGCCACCGGCGTCGGGGCGCGTGATCAGCTCCCCTTGATCGTCGACGATCTGCACATCGATACCGGGCAAGGGCTGCGTGCAGGAGCCGGGCTTGGTGGTGGTCACGCCTGGGAGCGGCGCGATCATGATGGCGCCGGTCTCGGTCTGCCACCAGGTGTCGACGATGGGGCAGCGCTCGCCGCCAATGACCCGGTGATACCACATCCAGGCTTCGGGATTGATCGGCTCGCCCACTGAACCCAGCAGGCGCAGGCGTGAGAGGTCGTATCTCGCCGGCAACGCATCACCGAGTTTCATCAGCGCGCGGATCGCGGTCGGCGCGGTATAGAAGATGGTCACGCCGTGATCCGCGCAGATCTTCCAGAAGCGGCCACCATCGGGCACCGTGGGCGCGCCCTCGTACATCAATAGCGTGGCGCCTGCCGCCAGCGGGCCGTAGGCCACATAGCTGTGGCCCGTTACCCAGCCGACGTCGGCCGTGCACCAGAAGACATCCTCATCGTGCAGGTCGAAGACCCACTCGCTGCTGAGCTTGACGTTGAGCAGGTAACCGGCACTCGAGTGCTGGATGCCCTTGGGCTTGCCGGTCGAACCTGAGGTGTAGAGCAGAAACAGCGGATGCTCGGCATCGACCCACAGCGGATCACAATCGGGCGATTGATCATCGACCAGTGCGTGCCACCACAGATCGCGCCCGGCGTGCATCGACACTTTTGCGCCACTGCGCCTGACGACCACCACTTTCTCGATCGTGGCACAGGCGCCTTCGAGCGCCTTGTCGACCGCCGCCTTGAGCTCGACCACGCTGCCACCGCGCTGGGCGCCATCGGCGGTGATCACCACGCGCGCGCCGGCATCCTCGATGCGGTCGCGCAATGAGGTGGCCGAAAAACCGCCAAACACCACCGAATGCACGGCACCGATACGGGCGCAGGCCTGCATGGCCACCACCGCTTCGGGGATCATCGGCATGTAGATGACGACCCGGTCGCCGCGCACCACGCCGAGCGACTTGAGGGCATTGGCCAGGCGGCAGACCTGGGCGTGCAGCTCCCGGTAGCTCAAGCGCCGTACATCGCCCGCCTCGCCCTCGAACACTATCGCAGTCTTATGGCCACGGCTCGCCAGGTGCACATCGAGGCAGTTCCAGGAGACGTTCAGCTCCCCGTCAGGAAACCACTGGTAATTTGGCGCCCTGGAATCATCCAGCGTGATCGTGAAGGGCTTGTGCCAATGCAGCGATTCGCGTGCCAGATCGCCCCAGTAGCCGACGTGGTCGGCAGCAGCGCGCCGGCGCAGTTGCGCCACTTCGGCGGCGCGCAGGCGGGCGCGCGCTGCAAAAGCCGGCGGCGGCGGAAAGGCTCGGTTCTCATGCAGGGCGGATTCGATATTCTGCTGTTTCACGGCGACCCCCGGCGTCAGTTCCAGAGCCCTAGAATAGCGCAGGCGGCGCATTCGTAATGCTACCTAGCGCCACGGCAGCAGCCGCTCGATTACAATATCGGTACGTTTGCACATGGAGAATTGGAAAATGAAGAAGAATCTCACGCGCCGCGAGGCCTTGGCGAGCTTGGGGCTCGTGGCAGGCACCCTGGTTGTGGCCTGTGGCGCCGATGCTGCTGACCCCAAGCCAGCCGCGGCAGGCAGCCCAGCTGCTGCCAAGCCCGCCGCGGGCGCCAAGCCGGCCGCGCCTGCCGCCAGTGCGTTGCCGCACGTCGCGGCGACCGATCCGCTCGCCGTTGCACTCTCGTATCACGAGAGCGCCAAGAAGGTCGAGGCCGCGAAGTTCCCGATGTACAAGCCTGAACAGAAGTGCGCCAACTGCCTGCAGGTCAAGGGCACCGATGGCGAGGCCTGGCGGCCCTGCAACCTGTTCCCCGGCAAGCTGGTCAACGCCGAGGGCTGGTGCAAGGTCTACGTCAAGAAGGCCTGAGCCTCAGACGGCCAGGCGCGCGATGCGTTCGGCCTGGCGCGGCAGCATGGCGCCGAAGCCGTGACGCTGGCAGAACTCGGCGAGCGCGGTCAGGTCCGGATCGCGCCGCCTGAGATCGCCGTGCGTCGCCTGCATGGGTGCGTCGCAATGTATACGCGTGAGTGAGCGTGCCAGGAACGCAGCCGCGCGATGCAGGCGCAGGCGCTCGGGCAGGCGCGCGGCCCCGCGCAGCGGCAGGTAGGCCACGGCGTCCAGGTCGTTGTAGAGCTCATCGAGTGAGGCGTAGCGACTCATGAGCGCCGCGGCCGTTTTTGGCCCCACGCCCGGCACCCCGGGGATGTTGTCGACGGCATCACCGGTGAGCGCCAGGTAGTCGGCCATGCGTTCGGGCGCCACGCCGAAGCGGCCGGCGATTTCCTCATAGGCATATTCGGCGGCATCGCTGTAATCCCAGAAGCAATCGCCCGGGCCCACGAGCTGCGAGAGATCCTTGTCGCGCGTGACCACGGTGACGCGCAGGCCCTCGGCGCGCACCCGGCTGGCGAGCGTGCCGATCAGATCGTCCGCCTCGAACTCGGGGCTTGCGTATTCACTCACCCCCAGGTGCCGGCAGAACTCGCGGCACAGCGCGAACTGGCGTTTCAATTCCGGCGGCGCCGGCTCGCGATTGGCCTTGTAGGCCGCGAACAGCGCGTGGCGATGACCCTGGCCGTGACTTTCATCGAAGGCCACGGCGAGATAACACGGCTGGCGCCGCTCGATCAGATCGCCGACGAAACGCGCGAAGCCGTAAACCGCGTGAGTGGGGTTGCCCTCGGCGTCGCGTAGATCCGGCGGCATGGAAAACCAGGCGCGGAAGATATAGACCGAGGCATCGATGAGGTAGACCATGCAGGACTAATGCAGCGCGGTCGCCACGGCCGAGAAGAAAGCGTCGTCGTCCAGGTCGAAGCGCGTGGCGCGGGTGGGTTTGGACCTGGCGCTGAGCACCACGATAACCAGTCGTTCGCGCGGATTGACGTACAGGTACTGACCGAAGATACCGATGGCTTCGAACGCACCGCCGTGAATCGGGTCGGTCTGCGGCGGAATCCACCACAGGTAGCCGTAGTCCACGCTCTTCCCGCCAATGATGTGCGGTGCGCCGGCCTCGCCGAACCAGCCCGCCGGAACGATCAATTGGCCATCGAGGCGCCCCTGGTCTGCCGCCAGCAATCCGAAACGCCCATAGTCGCGCAGCGTTGCGGCAAGGCCGCCGCCACCCCATGCCAGGCCATGCGGCCCATCGAGCCACCAGCTGGCATCCTGCTCCATGCCAGCCCTGGACCAGATTTTCTCGCTCAGGTACTGCGTCATCGGCCTGTGAGTCGCGCCTGCCAGCACTGCGCCGAGCACGTAGGTCTCGCCGGTGCTGTAGTTCCAGATGGTGCCTGGAGCCGCGGCGCGCGGCAGCGAGCCCATGTAGCGCAGCACATCGCCGGCCTGGCCGGCAATCTGCAGTTCCAGGACCTTGCGGCGATCAGAGTGCGGATCGGTGTAGGTCTCATCCCAGCGCACACCCGAACTCATCGTCATGACCTGGCGAATGGTGACGCCCTCGTACGCGCCGCCCCGCAGCGCCGGAACATAGCGGACCACCGGATCATCCAGGCTGGCAATCAGGCCATCCGCCAGTGCGGCGCCGACCAGCGTAGAGGCCACGGACTTGGCCATGGAGAAAGAAGCCCAGTGCGTATCCGGCCCGATGCCAAGTTCATAGTCTTCAAGTGCGATCTCGCCGTTCTTGAGTACCAGCAGGCCCGCCACCCGGTTGGTGGCCAGATAGTCCTGAAGATCGAAGTTGCGGCCGTGATCTTCGAAATGAATATCCGGAAACGGCCTGGCGCGCCTGGGGAGGAGTCGTGCCGGTCCGCCACGCTGCACAATGCCGACGGGCAGCAAGCGTTCCGTATGTGACAGCGTCGCCACGGCAACGTCCGGCAGCATCCTGCCGTCGTAGAGCTGCTGCAAGTCGGCGATCACGGCGTGCTTTTCGGTTCCCATAGTTTGCTTCACGTCCGGCTCCAGCGCTGCGGATGTGGCGGCGGCAGATATGCCAGCGAGCGCCAGCAAAAAGCCACCGAGTATCGGTAAGCTGCTTCGGCCTAGCAACATCCCGGGTGCCCCCGCATTTCACTCAAGCTCGAGATTGCACTCGCGCAGCGGCACGAGGCGCGTCTTGTTCCAGAGCTTGTGCCCCACGTACAGCGCTATGAAGACCGGGATCGTCAGGTAGCTGGAGATGAAATTGAACCATGAAAACACCGGAGTCTGGAACACGCCGATGTTGGCGCCGAACAGGACCACCGTGAACAGCACCACCGCCAGCCAGGGGCCATAGGGATAGAATTTGGCTTTGAATTTGAGTTCATCCAGGCTGTGGCCCTGCGCGAGCCAGGCCCGGCGAAAGCGCAGGTGACACACGGCAATCCCCAGCCAGATCACGAAGCCGCTCAGTCCCGAGGCGTTGTAGAAGATCTGGTAGATCTTCTGATCCCCGACCAGGCTGGCAAAGAACGCCACGGCGCTTACCAGGCCCGTGCCGAGCAACGCTGCGAACGGTACGCCGCGGCGGTTCAGCTTGCCAAACAGTCTCGGCGCCTTGCCGCTGTGCGCCATCGCGTAGAGCATGCGCGAGGCCACGTACATCGAGGAATTTCCGCAGGAGAGCACCGAGGAGAGGATCACGGCGTTCATGATGTGACCGGCGTAATGCCCGAACTTCGGCAGGTGCGCAAATACCATGGTGAAAGGCGAAAAGGCGATGTGGCTCTCATCGCCGTTGAGCAGGTTCGGGTCGTTGTAGGCGATCAGCGTGCCGACTACGAAGATCGAACCGATGTAGAACAGCAGGATGCGCCAGAAGACGGTGCCGATTGCCTTGGGCACGCTCCTGACCGGATCGGCCGTCTCCGCCGCAGCCAGGCCGATGCTTTCAGTACCCTGGAAGGAGAACCCGGCGAGCAGGAAGACCAGCAGTACCGAGGTCAGGCCGCCGACGAAGGGCGCGTGCGTGCCGGTCGCCGGATCGTGCAGCGTCCAATTGTGCATCCCAGGGTGATCGCCGATCACACCGATGATCATCAGCACACCCACCGCGAGGAAGATGATCACCGTGACCACCTTGATGCTCGCGAACCAGTATTCCGCCTCGGCGTAGGCCCTGACCGACAGCAGGTTCAGTGCGAGCAGCACGCTGAAGAAGCCCACCACCCAGGCGGTGGAGTTTGAATCCGGGAACCAGTACTGCACGATCAGCGCGCCGGCCACCAGTTCGGCCGCGAACGTGACGACCCAGCTGAACCAGTAGTTCCAGCCCACGGCAAAGCCCATCGACGGGTCGATGAAGCGTTCGGCGTAGGCTTCGAATGAACCCGGGATCGGCAGCTGCGTGCCCATCTCACCCAGCGATTGCATCATGCAGTACACAGCGACGGCCATGACCGCGTAGGCCAGCATTGCGCCGCCAGGGCCGGCGCGGGAAATGGCCCCACCACTGGCGAAGAACAGACCGGTGCCGATGGCCCCGCCGATCGCGATCATGCTCAGCTGGCGGGAGCCGATGCTGCGCTCGAGATGGCGGGTTTCGGTTGCACTCATGGAGCCATGCCCTCGCGGAAATGAATCTGGGAAGCAATGCCGGGCCTGGAGTGTCGCGCTGCCACACCGAACGACTGCTGCGGATCAGTCTGCGGTCGCCGGGACAATCGGTCAACTACGCCGGCTTCTTCCTGGCGTCGATGCATTTCCTACTCACCGCCGAGAGGACCACGGCGCCAGGACCGCTACGGCACGCGAGCGCGACTACCTCGGCACAATCGAGATCCTCTACGGCGATGGCAGCAAGCAAGCACGCGACTTTCGTTACGCCAGCGCGGTGCAGGTTCTGCATGCCAAATATCCCGGCGATGTCGATGCCACGGCGTTCTACGCGCTGTCGTTACTGGGTACCTGTCACGAAGGGCGCGACTTCGCCATCTACATGAAGGCGGCAGCGCTGCTGGAAGCGGTTTACCCGACGCACCGCATGCCCTGCATATGACCTAGCACATCTTTCTGGCGTTGGGCATGTGGAAAGAGGTGATTGCCGCCAATGTGCAGGCGATTGGGGTCGGCAGCGCCTATGCCGCGCAACACAAGCATGCCGCGGGTGGCTGCGGGCATTGCCGGACCTGGCTGATTTACGCCGACCTTCAGGAGAAGCGCAGCGTTGATGCACTCGACGCGCTGACGTCGTGCCGCCACAGCGCTGCCACGGCTGCGGCGCTCCCCGCGAAGCCAGTCAGCATTGATCCCGACAACAGCGCCCTGAGCTCCTATGTCTATATGCGGCTGTTGCAGTTGGTTGAGACTGGCCGCGATGAGCCGACACAACGTCTGCACTGGTCGAGCCCAGGCCACTGCTGCTGGCTCAGCTCGCGGCCACTGGCGATGCCACCTGGGGCGATCGCGAGACTGTGGATGTCATTGCGGCACAGATGGCGGCGCTAGCGCGGATCCGCGCCGACGACAGCGCAGGCGGCCTGATTGCCCTGCGCAAGGCCGTTGAGGCCGAAGCCGCGATGCCCATGGCGTACGGCCCACCGGTAATCGCCCTGCCCGGTTGGGAACTGCTCGGCGAGGAATTGTTGCGCGCCCGGCAACCAGCCGACGCGGCCCAGGCCTTTCTCAACGCGCTGGCACGCGCGCCGGGGCGGACGCGCAGCCTGCAGGGCCTGCTCAAAATTGAAGAACTGTCAGGCGATGCAGCGGCCGCGGTTGCGACCAGGCTTGAATTGGCGCGCTATCCGCGCCGCAGTAACTGACAATCGCTGGGGGCTGATTCGGTTCAGCGGCCCTGCAGATAGGCCATCCGGTCGGTGAGCATGCGCCGGTGGCCGCTAATTCAGCGCCGCGCGCAGTTCCACCAGCGCACGGCGTACGTGGCTCTTCACGGTGCCCAGCGCTGTGCCAGTGCGCGCCGCGATCTCTTCGTGTGACAGCCCCTCGAGAAACGCCAGACTGATAAAGCGCTGGCGCTGGGTCGAGAGCGAGCTGATTGCCGCCCGCAGGCGGCTCCCGGTTTGCAACAGGGCGACGAATTCCTCAGCCGAGACCCCATCCTCGGGGATTTCTGCGAGCGTCTCGATCCCGTCACGAAGCAGCGGGCGTTCGCGCCGTCGTCGCTGGCGCAGACGATCCAGTGCCCGGCTACGGCACATCATCGTTAGCCAGCCGAGCACCGTTGAGCGCTCGGCACTGAACCGATTTGCCTGGTTCCACGCCTGCGAGTAAGTGTCACACACGACCTCCTCGGCATCTTCTCGATTCCTCAGGATCACGATCGCCATCGCATAAACCCTGGCGACCGTCTGGTCATACAGTTGCTCGAGGGCCAGCTCCTGACCGTCGCTCATATGCTTGAGCAAAACCTCGAGATTCCGCTGCCCCTGCTCGCGATCACCGTCCTGGTCAGTGGTCAGCGTTTCCACGAAATTCACTCCTGAGCCAGGAGCCTTGCGGCTAAGTGACAATTGCAGCGCGCGCGGGCTTCGCTGCCGCGTACCATTCCGGACGGTCACTGCCGACGACGGGCTACAGGGCTCGTCGCTCATAGTCAGCGATGCGCTTCCGATTGAATGAACAGCAGGCAGCCGCCGATGGTACGAAAGTTCTCGTGACTGGATCCCGGCATCGCAACGTGCCAGTCGCCACTTCCCAGATGCTGCTCGCCAACCAGTACGTCACCCTCGAGCACCAGACACTCTTCCACCTGCGTGTGCGCATGAGGGGGCGCGACCGCACCGGGCTCGAGCCGCAGCAGGTAGCTTAGACGTGCGGCGGCAGGATCTTTGCGCAGCAGCTTGCTGGTGATGCCGGGCGCAATGGTAATCCACTCCCCGTCGCGTTCTCGTAGCGTAACCGTTCCGGCCGGGGCGTTCGCGCGGACCCGCCTGAGAATGCGGGTGCGCATGGCCGCTCGCTGATCGGAACTGAGTTCCGCCGGGGCAACTGACTCGATCAAGTCGGCAGTTATTGCTGCATCGAGCGGCCAGCGTGAATTCTGTGGTGTCATGGTATTCGTCGAGGGTTGAACACAGCACTGAAACGGCACAATTTACTATGTAGATGAGATCCTAGCATGCCCCGGCGTGGCTTGCTGTCCGCGGCAATCCTTCGGCTCCACCCCTGTATACGTAGCGGCTGCGCACTTGGATGCACCGAGCGTCCGCGGGCGCCCGCCTGGGCAGCCGACGCCCGCCGGATACTGCCCAGCGGCGTTATGTGGCCTGTGATCAATAATCGCGGTGCCCGGTGGAGATTATGGTGCCTGTCGCCGGGCCCGCTGGTTGCCGTGCCCTTTGCAGCATGCGTGTACGCAGCACTTTTTGATGCACAGGATCGAGTTTGGGTGAACGCAGAGCCGCCGCCAGGGCCACGACGGTGGCTTCATCTAGTGGCAGCTTGTCCGTACTATGGTTCATGCAGAGTGTCGTCGGGCGCGATTGCAGTGCTTGACCCTCTTCTACGCGAACGCCGCCAGTGTGGATGCAACGGGCAGCCCCAGCGCCGCAACGCCATTGCTCGATGTATCGTCAGTGCAACGCCGTCGCCAGTCGTTCCGTCAACCAGACCGTACCCGCCAATGCGATCACGAGCGAGCACGCCGGCATTACGCGCCGCGCGTAGAGCGG
This sequence comes from Gammaproteobacteria bacterium, assembly GCA_043744295.1. Taxonomy (GTDB): domain Bacteria; phylum Pseudomonadota; class Gammaproteobacteria; order Steroidobacterales; family Steroidobacteraceae; genus FEN-1191. The sequence goes on from JAYTUZ010000100.1 coordinate 10,478, forward strand.
CCGCGCGCTGAGTAGCATTAGCACCGGCAAGGTAACGGATACAATGAGCAACTGCGCCAGCTCGACTCCAAGATTGAATCCGGCCAGCATTGGAGCCAGGGCAAAGCCCTTGGCGCCGATTTCCCCGAGCGCATTCGCGAAGCCAAAACCATGAACGAGCCCGAAGCCAAAAGCAACTGCAAGTCGCACCGATGCAGCGCGCGGAAACAGATTTATCAGGCCCGCTATGACAATGGAGCCGGCAATTGCGGCCTCAATCGGCGCGGTTGGCAATCGCAGCGTGCCGGACGCGGCCAGCCCCAGGGTGATGGAATGGGCGATCGTAAACGCTGTGACAATCTTCAGCACATCGCGAAATACGTAGCGCGCGCTGCTGGCTCGCAGCCAGCCCTGCTGGTTGACGCGCAACACACTCGGCAGCAGCAGCAACAGCAGGAAGGCAATGTGATCGTAGCCGATCAGTACATGCCAGATGCCCTGAGCGAGAAACAGCAGCAGTGTGGACGTCCATGAAGGCACCGCCGGCTCTGTCCATACAGAATGGGACCTGGAAAGCAGCGTCTGGGTGGAGCCGCGCGAGGTTTGCACGTTCAGCAGCGCTGTGTAGGCCGTACTGCCGAAAAACAGCCCGGTAGACACCTGCAGTGGGCCGGCCTGCTGGCACTGACCGCTCAGGCGCAGCACGGCGATCGGCTGCGAATCGCGGCTGGACCGCGATACGCTCTCCACACTGACCGCGCAGGGCGCGCCACCGCGCCGGACGCTGAGGTGGCTTGTGGCAAGACTGATGATCCGCTCGCGTTGCGCCTGCAATTCGTCGCTACTGGTCATGGCATCGCCGTCGGTGTCAAGATCCAGCGCCCACTGCAGGTCCGTCAGCGCGATGTCCCAGGAAGCGGCGAGCGTGCCGGAGTCGGCGCGCGCATCGATGCGCAGATAGCTGCTGCCGGTCGTGTGTGCATCGGCGGCGCCACTTGCGAGCAACGCGACCGCGGCGAGCAGGCAGGCGCGCGTGACCTGGCTCAGGCGATCAGCGAAGACTGGAGCTGAGGCCGTAATGGTCACGGCAGGTGCTGCGGGAGCGATGCCGCGAGGGCGAGCCGCGAGTCGCAGTGAGCGGGCGCAAGCGAATCAGCGGGCGTTGGCGCGCTCAGTGGCTGCGAGGGCATTTCCAGAGTCAGTGAGGCCCAGAAGCTTTGGTAGTCGGCAACTACGCCTTTGGGTGCCTCGATCATGTGGACCGATGCGACCTGCCATACGCCGGCTTGCTGCAAATCGAGCGACGCGCGACCGTCGGCATCCGTGCGTGCCTTGATCCTGCTCACCGGCGCACCTCGCCACGTCGCGGTCACTTGAGCGTTAGCCAGGGGTTTCCCATCAAACAGGAGTTCAATGGTGAGTGGACGTGCGCCGGGCATTGCGGCAGCGCTCGACTCGGCGAGAATTTCGAGCCGGAAACCGATCCGCCGATCGACCGGCGCGCCGCTCAACGCACCGACGCGCAGCAGCGACTTGGCATAGCGCGCGTAGGCTTCGCGCACCGGGCGCTGGCTCGGGCGCAGCTGCATGCGGCTTGCGGCGATGTCATCCAGGCCCTTCTCGAGCAGATATTCCGCGAATTTTGCCGCTGGCAGTTCCGTGAAGGCATCGTTGCTGCGATAGGCGAGTACATAGAAGCCCGGTGCATCGAAGCGCGTCACGCCGGCCGGGTCGCTGCCGTCGAGCCCGATGATGGGCCGTTCGCCAGCGGCCCCAACGGCCAGGAACTGCTCGATGCGCGCGCCATTGCGCGCCATGGACCAGCCGGCGAAGGGATCGCCGATGCACAGACCCACGCTCACGCGCTCACCGGTCCTGGCATGGAATGTGGAGGGTTCGATCCAGAAGTCGTGGGCGCTTGCGCGGCTGGTCATCGAGACCAGTGCGAGACCGGCGATGACAGCGGCCCACTGGCGGGGTTTTTCATTCATGATGGTGTCACTCGCTACCCAGCGGATTCGATTGCTACTGGAGCATGGCGCTGGCGAGCGTGGGGTCGTCGCGCAGCGCTGTCTCGAGCTCCTGCCGGTCGACCGGAATTCCCTCGTCACCGAGATCAGCATCGAGCATCTGCACGACCTCATCGAGCCGCGCAGCCGGCAAACCGAGTGGTGCCCGCTCATCTGCCAACATGCCGGGCTCGCCACGCAGGGCTACATCAATCCCGACGCCAGCGCCCGCCGTCCCGGGCATCGCTACTCGCGTGGGCTGAGGCGGTGTCAGGCGCGCTGTTGAGTGCATGAAGAAACCCACACTGATGAGCGCACCGATGCCGAAACCAAGCAACGCCTCGCGCACGCCGCCCGACCACGGGTTCCATCCCCTGGCCTGTGCCCTGCGCCCGCCTTGACCGGCGGGCGCAGGGGCTGGCCACTTTGCAATGACAGAACCCGCCTTCAAGGAGCAGGATCCTTGCGATTATTGCTGCCGGAATGCGGGGTCGCGCTGTACGGGAATACCTGGTTGTACGGCATATCGTTCGCGGTGACGTTGTCGCCCACTTGCGTGATGGTCGCGTAGCTTGGCCCGCTCGCGATCGCCGTCAGCGCAATGTCGGCGACGTCATCACCGAAGCGCCGACCGTTCGGCCAACCACCCGATACACCACTGGTCGTATCGCCGCCGATGAAGCCGAGCCGGCTAAAGCCAGGTTGACCAGCGAGACGCACCGGGTCAGTGGTCGTCACGACTTTCAGAATTTCCGGAATGAAGATCTTTTCAAGATCGGCACGACCCGTGTTGACGAAACTGGTGCCGTAGACCGCATTGATCAAGGTCGCGAGCTCGGGGTTGCGCGCGTACTTGGCGAACGACGCATCCTGAGTGGCGGGCGTACGATTGAAGCGGTCCTTGTCCACGAACGCGACCAGGCCCTCGTTGAAGAAGGGGTTTCCGAGCCGCTGGACCTGCGCCCAGCCGCCGCTGTTCAGACGTGTGCCATCGCTCTTGCGAACCGAGACGCGGGCACGGCTTGTGGAAGCGTAGACGCCAACGCCCTTCTGCATGCCGAAGAATACCGTGTCGTACTGGCGCGGGATGCCAGCCTCATAAAGTTCGCTCAACGGGATCTGCATGACGATCGTCTGCACGTTGTAGCCTTTGAAGCCATCGACACCATTGCCATCCTGGCCGAGCCCATCGCCGAGGTTGCCGTTGTTGTCGAGAATACGCACGTCGAGCAGATTGAAGATGCCCGGAATATCACAGAAGAAGCTGTCATCGCGCGGTCCCGCCCAGACGACTTCGCCAGAGCGCAAGTCGTGGATGGTGCTGCGAGTGTAAACGTCGAGCTCGCTCAGCGTCGTTGCGCCGGAAACCGCTTTGCCGTCCGCATCGTTGTAGAACGGCGTTACTCTGCTGCCGACGTTCGGCGGCGGCACCAGCAGATCGTGCCCGATGGTGCTGGTCGAGTCGTCGGCAGATCTCGTGATCCTGAAGCTCTGCGTGAAGTTCTGGCGCGCGTCCCCTACGGTTTGAATCGGGCCCACTTCCGTCCCCAGGCCGTAGGAGAGGATCGTGTTCTTGTTCTTGTATCCGGCATCCACCCGTGAGAAGAAGAAGTCATAGCGCAGTTTGGTCTCACCGGTCACGGGGTCGGCGATGTGCATGCTGTAACGCACGTCATCCGCGAAACGATCATAGATCGCGCCGTCGCCCGGTTCCGAAAACGGCCGGAAGCTCATGCTCACGTTCAGCACCTTGATCGACGGATTGTCGTAGCGCGTGCCGATAAAGGCGTAGACGTCAGTCAGGTTTGCCTGTGGGTCCTGCTTGATCAGCGGCGCGTCGCTGTGATTGGAGGCGAAGGCGTTCGAGGCAAGGGCGCCGACTACCAACGCGCTCAATGCCGCAGATGCGAATCGCCTGGTCAGTTGCTTCTTCATGATGGGTTCTCCTATTCAATGATTATTGGTGAGTGACGATATCGGACTGCATCGGTCCAAGTACGCCGAGCAAGGTCGCTTTGTCGGCTTCCTTGACCTTGTACATGTCGAGCGCTCCTACCAGGTCTTCGACCAGTGCACTAAAATGTGCTGCAGTCACGCCCATGCCGGCATGCGCCTGCTTCATGTCCTTACCGGTGTATTTGCATGGTCCGCCACTGGCCTGACAGATCTGATCAACGAGCTTGGCCTTGAAGCCGGCCAGCCGTTGCGGATCGGCCGCCGTGCCTGCGAAAAATCCATTGATGCGCGTATCCGCCGCAACCCGGGCCACGAATTCGTCGACCACAGCCGTGATGGCTGCCTTGCCGCCGAGATTCATGTAGAGCGACGGTGCTCCCGCCTGCGCAGCTGACATGCTGCATAGCGCCAACACTCCGCCGCAAACAATGGACACAATTGACTTGGACATATCGAGCCCCCTCTAGTTGGTACGTTCATTCGTATATACGGCGGGCATCGTCAGCTGGATGCATGGCGGATCGGGAAGTGTCCGCATTTCTTATCGTGGCTAAAATGGCACCAGAGCCATTGGCGCCTGTGGAAATCGGCGCTGGGGCGCGTCCGCCTGCTGACAGTGCAGTGCGACAACGCCAGATCGGGCGCCGTCAAAGCCTCACGGTCAACGCCAATCGCACGGTGCGCGGTTCAACCGGATGAAAGTGAATGTCCGACACCGGCGCGGATTCGCCGGAGAGTTGCGATTCATAGAAATAGGTGATGTCGTAGTCCTTGCGGTTGAACAGATTGAAGACCGTTGCCGTCAGGCTCAAGGACGGATTGAAGTGATAGCCGCCCTCCAGATTCGCAAGCGTCGTGGAACTCGAGCGCACGCTGTTGTCTTCGATCAACGGGCCAGGTCCAAAGTAGCGCAATCGTGCACCACCGTAAAATCCGCTGGTGGCGTTATAGGTGAGTCCAACCGAGGCAACCGTTTCCACGGCGTTGGGGATGCGATCGCCGGCAGGATCAAAATCGGTGAAGCGGGAATGGGACCAGGCCAGATCCATATCCACCACCAGATGTTCGATGGGGGTGTAGTAAGTCCCCACTTCCACCCCATAGCGCCTGGTCGCACGGCTGGGCTCCGTGGTTCCGCCATCGCCAGTGAACAGCAGTTCTGAATCGAGTTCGAGCGTCCACACGGAGGCGGCGAGCTGTACTTTGGGAATGATTGCCGTACGCACTCCGACTTCCGTGCCCAGGGCGCGCACCAGCGGAGTGACTTTGGACAAGGGCGTCACGCCATCACTCGGGTCCACCGTGACGGTGGTGCCGCGCGCATCGTTGCTGTGAAAGCCGCTGCCGACGTCGAGGAAATACTCCGTCCTGGCCCAAGGTCCGAATACCAGCGCCAGCTTGGGAGTGACGATGGAAGCATTGCTTTTGCCAGAATTGGCAGCCAGATAGCTTTGCACAGCGAACCGAAAATAGTCCGCCCGCAACCCCAGCTCGCTGCGCAACCAGGGGGTCCAGCGCAGATCCTGACTCACGTAGGCCGAATAGCTGGTCTGCCTGACTTGATCTTCGCGAACTGTGGCGTAACGAACCCGCTCTTGGGTGCGATACAACGCCACCGGACTGATGTCATCGTAGCGGATCTGCGCACCGCTCTTGAAGGTGCCGGGAAGGTCCAGCAGATTCAACGCCAGCACATAGGCGAGGTTGCCGCCGAAGACGTGACGCTGGTCGAATTGCTCGAACTGATCGCCGTGAAGCTGATCGATTGCGTAGGTAAAATTGGAAATGAGATCCAGCTTGTAGTCGATGCCATACACATTGGCGTTGATTCGTCCCTTTCCTACCCGGCGCCAGGCATCGACCGAAACGCTGTAGCGGTGTGTCCTGCCGCCGTCAGTCGGATCAATGGCGCCAAAGCGGGAAGTCTCCCCATCCTGTACCGCGCGCAAGGGAATCTGGTCGGTCGAGCGCCAGTGGCCGCCGTATCCCATGGCGGCAATCGCATAACCGTTCTGAGTATCGCCCCGGGAAAATTTCGCCAGGCCGCTGGCCTTGCGATAGCCCTCCTTCAGATCCCACGGACCATCGTTGTTGCCGTATTCGCCGCCGACCAGCAGATCGCCGCCAGCCAGTGGGGTTGAAAAGGCGATCAAGCCACGGCGAAAACCGTCCTGGCCAGCGGATAGTTCGGCCAGCAACGATTGATCCAGCTTGCGCCGATAGTGGATATCCGCAGCACCGGCGGCGGAAAAATTGCCTTCCTCGGCGTAATAGGTGCCCTTCCTGTATTCGACTCGATCGACCAGTTCAGGGATCAGGAAGTTCAGATCGCTGTAGCCCTGGCCGTGTGCATGTGTCGGCATGTTCACCGGAATTCCCTCGACCCGCGTACTGAAATCGGTGCCGTGATCCAGATTGAATCCACGCAGGAAGTATTGGTTTGCTTTGCCGTCACCACTGTGCTGCGTGACGATCAGTCCTGGCACCACTTCCAGTACTTCAGCGGGCCGCAGCGCTGGACGATTTTCCAGTTGACTTGCAAGCACCGTGCCCTGGCTGGCTGAGGAGGATCGCCCGATCAGCTCACTGCGCAGGGCAGTGACCATCACTTCGTCGAGGCTCACGGCCGGTATGCCAGCGGCACGTACCAACGAACTGGCTGTAACGAAGATGAAAACTACTTGACTGCAAACACAGCAATAAGCGCGCATCAACAATCCCTGCGATCAAGGCACTTGCCGCCCTCAGTCAATACGATGCTCATGGCGATCTGGATGCGCACCAGTGCGCCGCGCGGCTGCAATGACCGCGCTCGCCCTCAGCTCAGCCAGCGCTGGATGCGATCGTGCAGCGGGCTGCTGCGTGGGAAGTGCGCGCGCAGGTAGGCCATCTGGTCGGTGAGCACGCGCCGGCCCTTGAGGAAAATATATTCGGCATAGGTGGGCGTGAACGGCACGGCCAACAGCTGCATCTTGGCCTGCTCGGGCGTACGCCAGGCCTTGACGTTATTGCAGCGGCGGCAGGCCGCGACCACATTGGTCCAGACATCGCGCCCACCCTGGCTGAAGGGGCGAATATGATCGCGCGAGAGTTCGCGCGAGGGGAAGCGCCCGCCGCAGTACAGGCACAGGTGGGCATCGCGCCGGAACAGCGTTTCGTTGTTCAGCGGCGGCACATAGTCGTGGCGGGTGTTGCCGGGGTTGCCGGTGTGGCCGACGGTGGCAACAATGGAGCTGACCTCGACCACGGTGCGCAGGCCGGTGCGCGCACTGACGCCACCATATAAGGAATAGATAAGCGAACCGCAGGTATAGGCGATCTGCTCCTGGTGATACAGGCGCGCCGCCTCGCGGTAGTCGATCCACTCGAGCGGCATGCCGGCGATATCGGTACGCAGCACCATTTGCGTCAGGCCGTGCGCAGCCGCATGCAGTACGAGGCGGGTATCCTCGTCCGCGGGGCGGCTGTGGGCTATGGCCTTGGCACTCATCCGTGCAAGAGTAGGCAGCCTTGTGAGAGAATTCAATGTATGGGGCCCGGGAATGTGAAAAGACCCGGGTAAACCCATCATCCACAGGAGTCCAGCATGCCCGTGACCATAGGTGCGCTACGCGAGAGCGTGCCCGGCGAAACCCGCGTCAGCCTGGTGCCCGAAGTGGTCACCAAGCTCAGGGCGGCCGGTGCACGGGTGCTCATGGAGCGAGGTGCCGGAGTCAGCGCCCAGTTTCCCGACGCCCTTTACAAGGACGTGGAATGGGCCGATTCGGCCGCCAGCGTGCTGGAGCAGGCCGATGTGCTGCTGAGCGTGCAACCCCTGAATATGCAGCAGATTGGCGCGCTGCGCGCCGGCCAGGTGGTCGTGGGCTACCAGCAGGCGCATGCACGCGCCGCTGAGGTCAAGGCGCTGTGCGAGCGGCGCGTGACCAGCTTTGCCATGGAATTGATCCCGCGCATCTCGCGGGCGCAGTCGATGGACGCCCTGTCCTCGCAGGCCGCCATTGCCGGCTACAAGGCGGTGCTGCTCGCGGCCAATACCCTGGATCGCTTCCTGCCGATGCTGACCACGGCGGCCGGCACCATCCGCCCGGCGCAGGTGCTGATTGTCGGCGTCGGCGTGGCCGGCCTGCAGGCCATCGCCACGGCCCGGCGGCTCGGCGCGGTGGTCGAGGCCTATGACGTGCGCAGCGCCACCAAAGAGCAGGTGAAGTCGCTGGGCGCCAAGTTCATCGAGACCGGCGTATCGGCCGAAGGCCAGGGCGGCTATGCCCGCGAGCTCACTGCTGAAGAGAAAGCCCAGCAGCAGGAAGTGCTCGATGCGCGCATCGCGCTCGCCGATGCCGTGATCACCACCGCCTCGGTGCCGGGACGGCGCGCGCCGCGCCTGATCTCGGCCGCCGTGGTCGAGCGCATGAAGGCCGGCGCGGTCATCATCGATCTGGCCGCGGAATCGGGCGGCAACTGCGAGCTCACGCGTGCCGGCGAAACCGTGCTGCACAACGGCGTGAAGATCGTCGGACCGGTCAATCTGCCGGCGCAGCTGGCCTATCACGCCAGCGAAATGTACGCCCGCAACCTGCTCAATTTTCTCAAGCCCGCGATCGACAAGAGCGGTGCACTCGCCATCGACTGGCAGGATGAGGTCTTCGCGCAGTCGTGCCTGACGCACGCAGGCGCCATCAAACACGAAGCCACGCGCAAGAGTGTGGAGGGAACATGACCGGCATAGTTGCTCTGTATATCTTCATGCTCGCAGCCTTCACCGGCTACGAGATCATCGCCAAGGTGCCGGTGATCCTGCACACGCCGCTGATGTCCGGCTCGAATTTCGTGCACGGCATCGTGCTGGTGGGCGCGATGGTGGCGCTCGGCAACTCGCACACCACGCTCGAGAAGGTCATCGGCGCCATCGGCGTGTTCATGGCCGCCGGCAATGCCGCCGGCGGCTACGTCGTCACCGAGCGCATGCTCGAAATGTTCAAATCGAGCGGCGCGAAGGCCGGCAAGCCCAAGAGCGGGGGCCACTGATGGATACCCCGATGCTCGGCGCCGATGGCAGGCAATGGCTGATTCAGGCCAGCTACTTCGTCACCGCCTTCCTGTTCATCATGGGGCTCAAGCGCATGAGCTCGCCGGTCACGGCCCGCAGCGGCATTGTCTGGGCGGGCGCCGGCATGCTGGTCGCGACGCTGTTCACGTTCCTTTACCCGGGAATGGGCAATTACCAGTGGATTTTGCCGGCCATCATCGCCGGCACACTGCTGGCCTGGATCAGCGGCAAGCGCGTGGCGATGACCGACATGCCGCAGATGATCGCGCTCTACAACGGCTTCGGCGGCGGCGCGGCTGCCGCGATCGCCGCGGTCGAGCTGTATCGCGGCGAGGCCATGAGCCCGACCATGGGCACACTCGCGGCGAGCGGCGGACTGATCGGCGCCATCTCCTTCAGCGGCAGCCTCATCGCCTTTGGCAAGCTGCAGGGCCTCATCAAGAAGTCGTTCCGCTTCGGCGGCCAGCAGATCCTCAATATCCTTGTCATCGTCGCCACCGTGATCGTGGGCGCGTTCATCGCCTCGGGCTACCACGCCGATCCGTTGCACGTCTCGCTGTTCTTCGTGCTGGCGCTGCTGTTCGGCGTGATGATGACGCTGCCCATCGGCGGCGCCGACATGCCGGTGGTGATCTCGATGTACAACGCCTTCACGGGCCTCGCGGTCGCGTTCGAAGGCTTCGTGATGCAGAACGCGGCGATGATCATCGCCGGCACCGTGGTCGGCTCGGCCGGCACGCTGCTCACGCAGCTGATGGCGCGCGCCATGAACCGTTCGCTCGGCAATGTGCTGTTCTCGGGCTTCGGCGACACCGGCGGCGTTGCTGCCGGCGGCGGCGATGTCACCGGCAGCATGAAGCCGATCGACGCCGCCGATGTCGGCGTGATGATGGCCTTTGCGCAAAAAGTGATCGTGGTGCCAGGCTACGGCATGGCGGTGGCGCAGGCCCAGCACAAGGTGTGGGAACTATGCCAGCTGCTGATCGATCGCGGCGTGCTGGTGCGCTTCGCCATCCATCCGGTGGCCGGTCGCATGCCCGGCCACATGAACGTGCTGCTGGCCGAAGCCGGTGTGCCCTACGATCTGATCAGTGATCTCGATGAGATCAATGCAGAATTTGAAACCGCCGATGTGGCGCTGATCATCGGCGCCAATGACGTCGTCAACCCGACGGCGCGCAATGACAAATCGAGCCCGATTTATGGCATGCCGATCCTCAATGCCGACAAGGCGAAAAACGTGATCGTGATCAAGCGCGGCCAGGGCACCGGGTTTTCGGGCATCGAAAACGCGC
>JAYTUZ010000101.1:0-20588 GCA_043744295.1 Gammaproteobacteria bacterium
TGCCGGGAGCGACTCTGCGGAACCCGCGGCCCCGGGCAGCAACAATTTCGCCGTCGCCGGCGCACTGACCCGCGATCACCGGGCGATCGTCGCCAACGACATGCACCTGACCCTGCGTGCACCGAATATCTGGTTTCGCGCGCGCCTGCTCTACGACGATGCCGCCGCGCCCGCCGGCTTGGTCGACGTCAGCGGTTTCACGCTGCCGGGCATTCCCGCTGTCATCGTCGGCAGCAATCGGCACGTGGCCTGGGGATTCACCAACTCCTATGGCGATTGGTCGGATTTTTATCGGGTCGAATGGACTGACGCCGCGCACTCGCGCTATCGCAGCGCACAGGGCGAGCGCCCCACTGACATCGTGCACGAGAAGATCCTGGTCAAGGACGCGCCCGCCGTCGATTTCACGATAACAGAAACGATCTGGGGACCGGTCACCCGGGAATTGAATGCCACCACTTCCCTGGCACTGCGCTGGGCGGCACACCAGGCCAATTCCATCAATCTTAATCTGGCCGGGATGGCTGCTGCGGCGAACATCGAGGACGCCCTCAGGCGCGCGGGCGACATCGGCATGCCGGCGCAGAACATGATGATCGCTGATGCTTCGGGCCGCATTGCCTGGCGACTTACTGCGCAGATGCCGAAGCGCCGAGGTGATTGCGATATCCAGGCGCCGGTGGATCCGCTGGCCGGATGCGAGTGGCAAGGCTGGCGGGCACCGACTGAGAACCCTTCGATCCTGGACCCCGCAAGCGATCGACTGTGGAGCGCCAATGCGCGCACGCTTGGCGGCGATGCACTGAAGATGGTCGGTGACGCCGGATACGACAGCGGCGCACGCGCACGGCAAATCCGCGATGCGTTGTTTGCCCGGCAACAGTTCATGGAACGCGATCTGCTGGCGATCGAGCTGGATGACCGCGCAATCTTCCTGCAGCGCTGGTGGGAATTGCTGCGAGCGCAGGCGCAAGGCTCGCAGGATCCCACCTGGATGGCTTTCGAATCCGCGACGCGCAGCTGGTCAGGTCACGCCGCCACCAATTCGGTGAGCTATCGGCTGGTCCACGACTGGCGCGCTGCGGTGGTCGAGCGCATCAAGCTTGGCCTGCTGGCGCCCGCGATGGCGCAGCTGGGCAAGGATTTCGTGATGCCGGACCTGCCGCAGATCGAAGGTGTCGCCTGGCAACTGCTGGCGCAGCGTCCGCAGCATCTGCTGCCGCGAAAATTTGCCAGCTGGGATGCGCTGTTGCTCGACGCAGCACAATCGGTCGCAACTGCGCTTGAGAAAGTTGGGCCCCTGCAGGATCGCAGCTGGGGCGAGCGCAATACCGCTGCCATCTGCCACCCACTCGCCAAGGCCCTGCCCGGCTTTGTAAGATCACTGCTGTGCATGCCCAGCGACCCGCTGCCCGGCGACAGCAACATGCCACGCGTCGCCGAATCCGACTTCGGCGCATCGGAGCGCATGGTGGTCGCGCCGGGCCATGAGGAAGAAGGAATCATTCACATGCCCGGCGGGCAAAGCGGCAATCCGCTCTCGCCGTTCTGGGGCGCGGGACACGAGGCCTGGGTGAAGGGCGAGCCGACGCCATTCCTGCCTGGCAAGAGCGAGCACACGATGACCCTAAAGCCACGCTGATGTATTCACTGCCAACCCCAACCATGCGCATTACAAAGGTAAACTCGCTACTGGTACTCGCGCTGTTCGCTGCACCCATGCCCTCCCATGCCATCGAAGAGCCCGCCTACGAAATCATCCGAAATATTGGTGTCGTCGAGGTGCGCCAATATGCCCCCTACGTGGTAGCCGAGGTACTGATCGCCGGGTCCGCGGCGGAGGCGGGCAGCAGGGCGTTCCCTATTCTGGCCGGCTATATCTTTGGCAAGAACAAAGGCGAGAACAGGCTCGCGATGACGGCGCCAGTCACGCAAACCCCGGCGCCGATCAAGCTGGAAATGACGGCTCCGGTGAAGCAGAGCGCTGCGCCAGGCGGGTATCTGGTTCAGTTCGTGCTGCAAAGAGGCGTGACGTTGGCCACCGCGCCTGAACCCATCGACCAGCGGGTTACCCTCCGAGAGGTGCAGCCGACCCGCGTGGCCGTCATCCGCTACTCGGGTTTCTGGTCAGATGCTAACTACAACCAGCACCTGACCCTGCTACAGGAAACCTTGCGGAGGGCGGGCGTGAAATGGTCGGGCGACCCCATCTACTCCCGCTACAACTCACCGTTCACGCCCTGGTTTCTGCGTCGCAACGAGATCTGGTTGCAGATTTGACCGGGCGCTGAATTGCCTGACGTTGTTCTCAATCCGCTTGCAGCGAGGGCGCAGGCGCTGTCGATCGCAGGAATTGTGCCAAATGTAGCCGGCCACTGACGCATGCTAGGCTGCAGGTGTTGCCGACCAGCCCTTGCCGAACCTAGCTATCGCCACATGAACATCGCCCTGCGCTTCTGGCTCGCACTAGGTTGCGCGCTGGGCGCGTGCATTTCCTTGAGCGCGTGCACGCAGCTGCAGGTGCTGGCGGCCAACGGCATCGCCTCGTTCGGCCACTATTCGCGGCAGGCCGATCTTGCCTATGGGCCGCTGCCCGCCAATACACTTGACCTCTACCTGCCCACCGGGGGAGAGCACCGCCCGGTGGTCGTGTTCTTTTTTGGCGGCGGCTGGAATAGCGGCGACAAGGCATCCTACAAATTCGTAGGCGCTGCACTGGCTGACGCCGGCATCGTTGCCGTGGTGCCGAACTACCGGCTGTATCCGCGGGCGAAATTCCCCGCCTTCATGCAGGACGCGGCGCAGGCGGTGGCGTGGGCGCGGGCCCATGCGCCCGACTGGGGCGGCGACCCTGAGCGCCTCTATGTGGTCGGGCACTCGGCCGGCGCCCATATCGCAGTGCTGCTGGCACTGGATGAGGAATACCTGCGTCAGGCCGGCGGCTCGAGCCGCTGGCTGAGCGGCGCGGTCGGACTGTCCGGGCCGTACAATTTTCTGCCGTTCACGGAAGACTATCTGAATGACCTGTTCGGGCCGGCAGCCAACTTCCCGCGCACGCAACCGATCAACTATGTGCGTGCTGACGCGCCATCGTTGCTGCTCATGCACGGGTTACGGGACCAGCGGGTGCGCCCCTCCAATACGCGCAGCCTGGCAGCGGCAATGCAAGCGGTACGGGGACGGGTGACGACGCATTACTTCGAGCAGGCCGGCCACAGCGATCTGGTCGCTGCGTTTTCAACTGCCAAGCGCAGGCGTTTGCCGGTGCTGCAGGAGATCCGTGATTTCATAGCAGGCGTCCCGGCCGCACCGCTGGAACAATAGTCAGCTCTGAACCAGTCGCATGGCGATTGCGGCGGCGACGCGTACAATTGGACAAGTTGTGATCGCAATACTTGAAAGCTATCGGGCGGGACTGTTAGTGCCCGCGAATGTGGCCCGCAATCTGCTGGCGGGAACCATTGTCGGGGTCGTTGCCTTGCCGCTGGCGATGGCCTTTGCGATTGCTTCCGGGGCACGCCCGGAACAGGGGCTCTATACGGCCATCGTCGCAGGACTGTGCGCCACCCTGTTTGGCGGGACACGCACTCAGATATCGGGTCCAACCGGCGCCTTCATCGCGGTATTGGCCATTATCACGGCGCAGCACGGCATTGCCGGGCTGCAGATCGCGACGCTCATGGCTGGACTCATCCTGGTCGGGATGGGCGCGGCGCGCCTCGGCTCAGTAATCAAATACATACCAGATCCGGTTATCGTGGGCTTCACTTCCGGGATTGGCGTCATCATCTTCGTGGGTCAGTGGAAGGATTTCTTTGGATTGCATCCGGCAGCGTCTGGAGTGCATTTCCATGAGAAGCTGGCGACGCTGTTCCTGTCAATGGGCGCGCTGCACCCGGCAACTACCGCATTGAGCGTCACTGCACTGCTGACGCTGGTCGTGGGCACGCGTTACCTGACGCGCGTGCCCTCGCCGTTGGTAGCGATGCTGCTGGTCAGCGCACTGCAGTGGCTGTTTGCTTTCGATGGAGTAGCGACCATCGGCACGGCCTTTGGTGGCATTCCCATGGCGCTGCCGCATCTGCAATTTCCAAGCTTCGATTTCACGATCGTCATGCAGCTGGTCGGACCGGCATTCACCATCGCGCTGCTCGGGGCGATCGAATCCCTGTTGTCAGCTACGGTGGCCGACGGGATGGCCAATACCCAACATGATCCGAATCAGGAACTCATTGGCCAGGGCATCGCCAACGTGGTCGCACCGCTGTTCGGTGGCTTTGCCGCGACTGGGGCGATCGCACGCACCGCCACCAACATACGCAATGGCGCCAACAGCCCGCTCGCCGGCGTCGTGCATTGCGGCTTTCTGCTGCTGGTTATCCTGCTGTTGGCGCCGCTGGCCGCGCATATCCCCCTGGCGGCGCTGTCGGCGATCCTGTTCTATGTCGCCTGGAATATGAGCGATGCGCACCGATTCATCCATATGCTGAAGACGGCGCCGCGCTCCGACGTCGGTATTCTGCTGCTCACGTTCATCCTGACCGTATTCACTGACCTGGTGGTGGCGGTCAATATCGGCGTCGTGCTGGCAAGCCTGCTGTTCATGCGCCGGATGGCCCAGTCCGTGACCATTGAGGAGCACTCCGAGGGGCAGGTGGCGGCGGGCGCAGGTCTTGGGGTGGATTTTGTCCTGCCCAGGGATACCGTGGTGTACAGCATCGATGGACCTTTTTTCTTCGGCGCTGCAGAAAATCTTGAAAGAACGCTCAGGCGCAGCCAGAACCGGGTGCGCACGCTGGTCATCCGCATGGCTCGCGTGCCGTTCATGGATACGACCGGACTCACGGCGTTGGATGAAATTATCGCGGACTTTCAGCGCACGCATACGCGCGTGGTGCTGTGCGAGGTCCGGCCGAACGTGCGGGAAAAGCTTGAGCGCGCTGGAATTCTGGCGCGACTTGGAGAGCATGGGATATGTGACACATTGGCCGAGTTTGCTGCCCGCTGAGCCAGCCCAGGAACCCTGATCGAAGCTTGCTATTTTCGAACTGGCGTAAGGCGCGCGAACAGCAAGGCGGCCAGCAGACCGACCAAGGCCTGGGTCGCGTGGCCCATGCCACCCCGCGCTCCGAATACCCCGACTGTACCGAGCACGAGCTTGAGTCCGGTCAACAACGCGAGTACTGCGGATGCCCCGGCGATGCCAAAGACGATCGAACGATGGCCGCTGAATCGTGCCACCGCGCCCGCGATCAGCACTGCGATCAGCAAGGTGATCGTTGTGAGGGCTCCGTACGAGTCGAGCAGGCCGCCAAAATCGTGCACCATCCATGGGAGGCGATCGCCCATCGGAATTGCGACCGGACCGGTTCCCATGGCCTGGCCCGCGGCCGTGGACCAGGCCTCCTGCACCCGATACGATTGAGCGGCCGTACCCAGGGTAACCATGACGAGGGCAGCGATCGCAAATGCAAAGATCCGGCGCAACATCTGATCTCTCCTTACTGCTGGCTTCCCGATTATGCTGCAGTCCGTCGGCTGCAGCTGGAATTGGCACATGCGCCTCCTAGCATCCGTGTTGGCGACTGTGCTGGCGGCCGGCGCCGCGCGCGCCCTGCCACCCACGCCACAAGCCGCCAAGGTGATCAAGACGGGCTACCGCGCCACCGAAATCGGCACGGGGCTCGATCATCCCTGGTCGATGGCGTTCCTGCCAGACGGCGCAATCCTGGTGACCGAGCGCGCCGGAAGACTGCGCCTGATCAGGCAGGGCTCGCTGGTGCCGCAGGCGATTGCCGGCGTACCGGCGGTGCTCACCGGCAGCCAGGCAGGCCTGTTCGACATCGTTCTGCATCCCGATTTTTCGCGGAACCAGATTGTCTATCTGACCTATGCCGCGGGAACGAAAGCCGCCAATGGCACGCAGGTCGCGCGGGCCCGCTTCGACGGCAATGCGCTCCAGGATGTGCAGGTGATCTTCAGGGCACTGCCTTTGAAGGGCGGCGACAACCACTACGGCGCGCGCATGGCTTTTCTCCCTGATGGCACCTTCGCACTGACGATCGGTGAGGGCTTCGAGTACCGCGAGAAGGCGCAGGATCTGAACTCAGATCTGGGCAAGATTGTGCGTCTCAATGACGATGGCAGCGTGCCGCGGGATAATCCCTTCCTCGGACAAGCCTCGGTCCGCCCCGAGATCTACAGCTGGGGTCACCGCAACCCACAGGGCCTGGCCTTCGATGCGCCCACCGGACGACTCTACGAAACCGAGCACGGTCCACGCGGCGGCGACGAGTTGAATCTCATCAGCGCACACAGCAACTACGGTTGGCCGGTGATCACCTACGGCATGGATTACTCAGGCGCGTACGTCTCACCGTATGCCCAGCGCGCGGGTCTTGAGCAGCCGCTGATCTACTGGACTCCATCGATCGGACCCTCGGGACTCGCGCTGTACCACGGCGATAAATTTCCGGCGTGGCAGGGCGACCTGTTTGTAGGGTCGCTGGCCTTCGCGCATCTGCGGCGGATTCACCTCGATACCAATGGCGAGGTGACGGGCCAGGAAGAACTGCTGAACGATCGGCACTGGCGGATTCGCGATGTGCGTGCGGCGCCCGATGGCTACCTTTACGTTTGCACTGACGAAACAGACGGGCGCGTGTTGCGGCTCGAGCCGGCGCACTAAGGCCGCGGCGTGTTCACTCCTCACGCGCCAGTCGCGCCTCGGCCAGATCGACTTCGCGTTCGAGACGGGTCAGCACGTCGTCGCCGATCTCGTCACCACGCCACAACCTGAGTAGCGTCGCGCGCCAGCTCCACTTCCGTCTCGCCCGAGGTATCCGCTTCGAGTCGCAGCGCGCGAATCAATGGCGGCAGCGTGAGTCCCTGGCCGACCAGCGTCACGAAAACGATCCCGAAGGTGAGCAGAATCACCAGATCGCGCTCCGGGAATGGCGCGCCGTCGGGCAGCACGGCCGGCAGCGCCAGCGCCGCGGCCAGCGACACGACGCCGGATGGACGGCACCAGCCAGCGGACACCATAGGTCGCGGTGAAGATCCACAGAAACCGCACGCCGATCGCGACCAGACTCAGCGCGGCAATCAGCCCGAGCACATTCGGCCAGGAGCGTTCCTGTTGACTCATGAGCGAGGTGGCTATCAGCGGCAAGCGGATACCGATGAGCACGAAGACCAGCGAATTGACCACAAAGAGAATTGCGCTCCAGACAGTGCGGATGTTCAGGCGCGCAACGGCGGCGGCGCGCAGATGCGACCAGCGCGAACGATAGAGCCCCGCCCCGACGATTCCCAGCACACCGGAGAGCTGCAGCGTCTCGCAGATCCAGTAGGTCGCAAACGGTGTTATCAGCGACATGGCCAGCTCCAGCATCGGATCGTGCAGGCGCTCCTGGACACGGGCCGTGAGCCAGCCGAGCGCCACGCCGAGCAAGCCACCGCCGATCGCAACCAGGGCGAACTGGGCCAGCAGCGACCAACCGGAAAACACTCCCGTGGGCGCCGCCGCCACCGCATCGGGCGGCGATACGATCGCCCCCAGTGCGAAGGCCACGGCCCAGGGCACTTCTGGCACCAGCCATTTGAAGGCGAGGCCGATGGCCAGCGTAGTGGTTGTGACGAGCCCCACGGCGAGCAGCAAGATCGGCCGACGCATCGAACGGAATTCGCGCCATGAGGTGTTGATGGCCGCCGGATACAGCACGGCCGGCAGCACAATGGCAAGCACGAGATGAGGGTCGAGTTCGAGTCCCGGCCAGCCGTACACCAGACCCATGCCGATGCCCACGATCACCATCACGATCGGATATGGCACGCGCATGCGATTCGCGAGCCAGCCCGCAGCGATGGCACAGACCATGACGAGGATGAGTGAAATCATGGCTCAGGCAGTTGCGCTGTCTCGCATGAGCTTCGAGGCGAAATTGATGGCGCTCCCGGCCGGAGCTGAACGAGGGCGATGACCTGTTGATCTCGAAGTATTCAATCACTCCGGTAGCAGAATCGTACCACTATTCGTACCCCACTTTGTGCATCGCTGGGCAACCAAAGGCATGCATAAAGCGGACACGGCGGTCGCGTCAGCCCCGCGATTTTGTGCTATTCGTTTTGAGCCAGGCCGAAAACGCTGCCTCATCGATGGATCCGTCGGCAATCCCGACTATGGTCAGCACTTCGTCCTTTTCCGCGGGTTCGAAGATCTGGCCGTTTAGGAACAGGAATGCGCGCGTCGCCAGCAAAGCCGTGCGCTTGTTGCCGTCATTGAAGGCGTGATTCTTGGCAAGGCCCACGCCGAGCGACGCAGCCAGATCGAAGAGTGTGGACTTCGGCTGATAGCCGAGCACATTGCGCGGCCGGTCGAGCGCGCTCTCGAGCAATCCCGGGTCACGAATGCCGGCGAGGCCTCCGAACTCGTAAATTGCCTCGTCATGAATCGCGGCGACCATCGCGACGCTGAGCCACCGAGGCTCCTTCATTTCTTGGAGAGCTCGTGGAGCGCGTTCCGGTGCCGGCGCATGTAGTCGCGCGTCGAATCAACTACTTTCGCGAAGTCGGGATCGTACGGCGTCAGCCGGATGCCGTCCGGCGTGCGCACAGCAAAGAGGTCGTCGCCCTCAGCGACGCCGAGGGACTCAACGACATCCTTTGTCAGAATAACGCCGAGTGAGTTACCGACTCGCCGTACCTTGACCGTTGCTGCCATGGTCCGCTCCAATTGATTTCGAGGACTGATGTTATAACTCACGTAATACGCGCTGACAAGGGCACCGTAAGCACCGGCTCCACCGACGTATGCATAGACGTTGGGGACATCTTCACGCGCCTCCAACGTGTCGTTTGCCCAATACCCTTCGATTTGCCAGGCACGATCAACTGCTTGCCTGCCAAAGGCCCCCCCCCGACGCAATGGGTGGCAGCGTGGACCTTTGGCCCAGAGACGAGTTTAGCCTTACAATGCCGCACCGGAATGGCCCGAATAGGCACGCTAAGGGGGCCACCCCATGGAACACTTGGTTCAGTTGCACATCGAGAAGTTGCCCGAAGGCGTCTATCTCGCCACCAGCGATGACGTGCAGGGCTTGATCGCCCAGGGAAGAACCATTCAGGAGACGATCGAGATCGCGCGCGATGTCGCCAAGAAGCTCATCGAAGCGCAGAGCGGCACCCGCCTGCCCACCGTCGCCGAGTCGTTCGACTACCCGGTGATTGTCGCCACCTGATGGGTCGGCTCGCCGGCTTTCGCTACCGCGACATCACCCGGCGATTAAAAGCGCTGGGGATGGAGTTTCATCGCCAGGCCGCAGGGAGCCACGAGATCTGGCACCACCCGGCCAGTGATGGCGCCCCCGGCCGGAGTTGAACCGACGACCTACCGCTTAGGAGTGGATCCGCGCGGTGAGCGGGCCAGAGCGAGCCGCAGCCAGTATGAGCGAATTCAGCCTGTTACGCGATACCCGCTCCGGCTCGCTAGTAGCCGCTTCGCGCCAATGATTAGACGGCGATTAGATGCTCACGTGGGCGTGATCAAGGCGGCTGCGCATTGCCATTGTTCGCCTGTGAATCTCTGCGGATTCGGATGTACTCCGCGAGGCCGCGCGGCCCGAACGTCACCATCTTTTCGATCTCCGCGTCGGTAAACTTTATTTCCTTGTCGAGCGAATCTGTATAACCCTCCGGCCACTGGATCCACCTATATACGAACACCAGCGAGGGTTCCGACAAGGAGGCACGTTCACCGGGCTTATTCGCGAAGTTCTTCATTCGGTCCGCCGGCGCGGAGTACCCGTAATAATCAACCGGAAAGGATTCCCAAGTGGGATCAAGCATGTCGTAGACGCGCTCGCGCCAGTAGTGTTCGGTTCGTGCCCAGATTTCACGCAGGTCCTGGGTCTGGATCTTCGTCGCCAGTTCTTGTGCGGTACCAATTCCGCGGGCGAAATTAAGCCAGTGGCGTCTGTCGTTCAGGGGCCGACTCTCTGGTGTCACTTTCGCGCTGAAGTCCTCGACTGCCTTACGTAGCGCGGCCGTAGCCTGTTCATAGTAGGATCGGGACGTGGCTTCAGTTCGTTGTGCCCGGGTCTGCCACAGCGCGACGACGACCGCACCAATAGTGCCGACAGCAACCAACCAATCAGGCATTTTATCGGCCCAACTAGCCGCGTAATGTAGGCAATTAAGCGCATCAGACGGGATTGACGGCGGTGCGAGGTTGGTGTTCATCGGCCACATACTCTCGCAGTTGGCTGCGCTACGATTTGGCAGCCACCTAGTCTAGTCCCTTTGGCCACCAACAACGAGATTGGCGACATGTACAAACCGGCCGCTAGCGGATTCTTTGTCGTGCTGGCCTGTGACACGGCGCAGGCAGACGCTCGGGGCCAGCGGCAGGGCTGGCAGCGCATGGCGGGCCGATAAGGCGCTCCCGTCCGCACGCCACCAGCCGCACCACTGGCCCCACACCAAACGGCGCACGCTGGCATCGGACAGGAGACCAATCACCGCCAATGCGTGCGCCGCGTTCCTCAACGCTGTTGCTGCTCTTGGTGCCAGCGCGACCCCAGCGCAGGGTTGGCGCGGAGGACAACCACGGCGGCTTGGTCCCACGGCACAACGCGACCGAACTTTGCGCGCTGCTGCTCGACATGCTCGTCGGTCAAGCGGCTCAGCACCGTGGCCGCTAACGTCGTGTCGTCGTCACCGCCTGGTACCGCCGCGATAGCGCGGCGCGAAGCGCGGAAGTTCGGCTTTGGCTGGGTGCGTGCAAACTCCTTCCAGTTGGTTAGCGTGTACTCGTCGCCCTTGAACACGCGCTTGAACATGTCGCGCGCAGTTGGAAGTACCTCCTCGGCACGGATATCTGATTCGATCGCATCATCCACGCGCACCTTCATGATCTCGCGTGCGTGCTCGGCCCTCAGTGCGTCGATATCTACAGGCGGTAGTGCAACCGAGAACGTGGCGCGCGCTTCGTGCTTTGGGACGGCTCCGCGTGCCATGGTCAGGCTCTGCAAGTCACGGAGGTTCCCGAACGCCGGCTGGTCCGCCCCCAGCAGCGCCACGGCGTCAACGACCCAAGGGATGATGCGCGTGCCGGCCTGCACATTCTTGAGCAGCTCAACGGAGACGTTCTTGTACCGCCCGGTCTTAAACCCGTCGTAGATGAGCTTGGGCACGTCGACGAAGTCCGCAACCAGCCTGTCGGCCACGACGCGCAGGTTGCGCGCCCAGCCGAGTGCGGGCTTGCCGTCGGTGAGGGGCTGCTGGTCGTTGTGCCCCAGCTTCAGCGGCACCTTGCCATCGAGCCCCAGCGCCCGGTACGCGTCGGCGATGCCTTGCAGATCGTCGGCGGTAAACTCGATGCCGTTGGCTTTTACGCCGACCTGCATCAGCTCGACCGCATTCAGTGTGTTTTCAATTGACATGTTCTCAATTCCTCCAATGTGATTGTTGGCCGACCATCGGCCCGGGTTGGGAAAACCTCATCCGCAAGCCCTCGACAAGCGCGTCGGTAACTCCCATTAGGACTAATGCGGCCCGCCCCGAGTGGGCGCGCAGGCTCAGGGGGTCGACCTGCTCACGGTGCGCGATGGCGTCCTTGGTTTCGACGAGCAATTCTTGCAGCGCCATGACCGACGCGAGGCCCAGTACTTCCTCGTGCGTCAGCATTGCGCGCAGCTGATCAACAACGCCGTGCAGCATGTCGGTCAGCTGGTCAACACTATCCATCACGCAGCCCTCCGCTTGGGGAGCGACTTTTCCAGCTCCCGGAACGGGGCCACCAGCAGCTCGGCCGCGTCAACGGCCGCACCGATGGCGGCCACGCCGATTTGGTCGGTGCCATTATCCCAGCCGTGATCGCGCACGGTGCCCTCGGGGCCAACCAATGCCACAAGCCGCGCGTGCTGGCGGCGCGCGCTGAGCACCGCCGCGAGCGTTGAGCGCAACGGAGCGAGCCACGCCCCCCACGCCGCGGCGGCGTCGGTGGCCGCGGCGAGCGCATCGGCAAAGGTGAAGGGCTGCGCGTTGAAGTCCGCCACCGCGCGCTCCGCCCCGCGCGTGGCCCGCGCGATGGCGACGGACAGTTGCAGGGCGTCGCCTGCTTGCTCGTTGGTGAGGGCGTTCATGCGTTGCCTGCCTCCATGATCACAATGCCCATGCCGGCGGCGCTGCTTTCGGCACCCTTCACAGCGGTGGCTATGCGCAGCCATGGGTCCAACTCCATCGCGCGCTTGCTGCAGCTCTCGTAGTCCTTGCCAGTCGAGAACATCATGTCCTTGCTCTTGGCCACCAGATCATCCGCTGCGGCGCAGACAATCGACGGGGGCATGAGGCCGGGCGAGCGCGCAAATTCCTCGCCGATGGCGCGCTTCGTCTCGGCGCTGGCGGTAAGGGCTCCGTACTTGGTGCGGCTAAAGGTAAAAGTCTCCATTGTGCTCAGGTCTCCTGTTTCTCCATCTGCACCGCAAGCGGCGGTGCGGCGCGTTCTCAACTCGTAATCAATCCGTTCATGGCCAGTCGGTGCTCCAACGCGTTCAAGTCGCCGCGAACGCCCGAGCCGATGTGCAGGCCCGAACGGTCGTCACCCGGTATCAGTACAAAGTCCTCGGCACGTAGCGGCGTCGCGGCGGTGCGCCCGGCAATCGCGGCGACCAGCGCAACGGCGTTGGCCACGTCGTCGTGGGCGCCGGGCGGATGGTCAACAACGTCCTTAATGCGGCCAGTTCTGCGCTCCAGCGCCAGCAGCTCGCGGCGGAGCGTCGGGTCGTCGGGCAACTCCACGCGACCGGTCGTGCACAGGGGCAGCAACCGCAGGTATGCGTCGCTTCGGGTGTATTCGCTCGCAGCCAGGGCGACGCCTGCTTGCGAATAAATGCTCCGGCTCAGCTCAGCGCCGTAAGCGTCGCTACTAGCGACGGAGAGTCCGTATTCGGCCAGCATGGCGGCCACTTCTGCCGCTACCACGGCCGGGTCGTGTGGGGCGGGCCAATGACGCACGGCATCCACAACCACCCGCTCGCCGTCAACGTGTGCAATGGCGGCGGCGGTGCTGTCCTGTCGGCCGCCGGATATGTCTACCGCTGCTAAGTAGTGCAGCGGCCCACCGCGCAATGTCGGCAACCGCGGTAGCTCGCGCGGTGCGGCGCGGGTAACGCTGTCGATCAATGCGGCGTCGAACAGGGCTTCGAGGTCGCTACGGAACTCGGACAAATACTCGGCGCGCGCGGCCTGCGGGTCGCGCTCTAGCTCGGCGTCAACAAAGGCCTGCGGTATGGTGTTGTTGAGCTGACGCGTGGTGGCGCGCACCACGAGCAGGTGATCGTCGTCAATTCCGTAACCGCGCCGGAACAGTTCAAACGCCGGACCACGCTGACTGTAGGTGGTGGTAATCATCACGAGCATCGCATCGGGCTGGCTGGCCATACCCGGGCGGATGGCGCGCAGTACTTCGTCGGCGTCCGCTCCCCAAAAGGCAATCTCATCGCACACCACTGCGATCAGCGTGCGCCCACGGACTGCGGCCTTGTCGGACGTGCCTATGCAAATCTCAATGCCGCTGTGCAGACGGATAGTGTCAAGCGTTGTGCCGTGAATCTCCTGCGCGAGAATCGGCGAAGCTTCAATCAGGCCAAGGACGTAGCGGAAGGCGACGCGTGCTTGATCTCGGTCGGCGGCGACGATCAGCACGGTGCCCACCTCGCCCACAGACAGCGACCAGCGTTTGAGGGTGGCGAGGTAGACGGCAATGGCTGCGGCGATGTGCGACTTGCCGCCGCGTCGCCCGGCCAGCACCAGCAGTTCGCGGCACGGCGAGGTCAGCGGGCCTCGCTGTGTGAGGCGGTGAAAGGTAGCAGTGCCCTCATCTGAGAGAGGCAAACCGAAGGCTCCGGCGAGGATGGTGAGCCAGTTGCGCCAGGTATCGCCCGCGAAGGCGAAGCCCAGCACGGTGGGATCAATAAGTGCCTGCAGGATGTTCAGCGCTCGCGAGCCTCCTGTCCGTTGGCCGCGACCTGCGCGGCATATTCAAGTGCGCGCGGCAGCGGACGGGCGCGGCGCTGAGTGCCCAATACCTGCCCGATGCGCAGTACGCGATCCACGACCGTGAGGTATTGCCCAACATCGAACGCCTGCCCACTGCGAGCGCGCTCCTCGATCTGCGAGGCGAGCGCGTCGGTGTGGATGAAGCGCTCGACCATCGCGCGTTCTATGGTCGTCAGCTGTTCCAGCCCGCCGAGGTCAGTGCCCACGCCCGCCAGTCGCTCGTTAAGCTGCCGGGCCACGCGAAAGCGCTGGTCCATCCGCTTCATCCATCCGGGTCGCAGGGTCCGAGGCAGGCGCTTAGCACGCACCGAAGTCTGCTGGCCTGAGCCTTTGCCGCCCACTATCGCGGCTCCTTCGCAGTCCTGCCAGGCCAACGGAATGCCATTAGAAGGTGATGAGACACGGCTCCAACCCCCGTTGAGAAACAACGGCTTACCGCGCACATACCGCTAAGGAATCGGTAGGTCATTGAGCAGCCTCCAGGCCAGCGATGACAGCAATTCTCGAGAACCGGATCCACCGGCCGGCCCGGACACAGGGAATCCGGCCGTCCCGGGCCGCTTGCTCGACCCAGCTGACCGGCAGGCTCAGGGCAAGGGCCAGTCCTTCGGCGTCTAGTAGCGGTTCCGCCTCAGCTCGCGCGATTTGGGCTGCGTTCGCGCCGAAGCCTTCGCACCGGGCCGCCCGGCGCGCTTCGTCGAAGGCTGCGCGTGAGAGTGCGAGCCATTCCCCGCCCATCAGCGGGACCAGCACAGTCGGTTCTGGATTCTTCATGTGGCCCGCCCAGATGGATCGGTCCATTTGAGCGCACTACCCCCGCCACCCCCGCCCCCTAAAGGGGGCGCGGGTTGCATTTGGGCGGAGCACGCCAAACCATTTGGGCCACACTTGCCCTGCATTTGGGCGGTCCATTTGAGCCACCCGCCGCTCATGGGATCGCCAACCCGGTTTTGGCGCTGCGATTGCCGGCGTACTTGCCGACCTGTCGGACGACCAGCTGGCCGTCGTGAAGCATCCGTTTCATGGCCCCGCTCGCTTGCCCCCTCGTGACTCGGCCGAGCAACGAATACTGCTGGGCCAACTTGGGTAGGTAGTTCGGGCTGGCGCTGCTGGCCGTGGCGTGCAAGCCCATCGCCGTAATTTTCACCACAGCGGCACGGACGATCTCGCGCATCTCAGCGTCCGAGACCGGCGCACGCGAGTCCTCAATTGCGCCTTGACCCATCTCTGGCACCAGCAGGCCATCGCTGGTGAGTTCAAACCTCCGGCAGTCCAGCGGTGAATAGTTGGCTTTGCGCCGTGACAGCCAACGCTCGGACGGATTAATGATCGATTCATCGTCGTCTTGCGGCCCCGGCTTGGCGTCCGGTCGCTTGTCACTCATATACAGGCGTGTCCGCACCGCACCCTCCCACGCCGTGCTGCCGCTGTATTCGCTCCCCAATGCCTTGGCCGGATGCGAGAGCAACAGAATGGCCGCCGGGCTGCACGCTCCCTGCAGCCATGCCAGAAAGGTTGTCACCGCATGGCGGTCGTTTTCGTTTCCCCCAAATACGCGCGCCACGTTGTCGAGGATCACGACCTCGGCCTGATAATCCTTCACCTGTTCGTGTAGCTCTGCCATCAACGCGGTCGGCATCAGCTCGCCGTAGGAAGGGGCGGCCAAGGTGATATCCGCCCCTGCATAGCTGTGGAGGACGAGCTTCTCGCACAAGCTGAGCATCGGCACCGCGAAGTACCCGCAAATGCGTTGCTGGCGTCGCCACAACTCGTCGTGATCGTCCTCGCCCGCCCAGAACAGCACCCGGCGGGGGCGGGGTACGCCGGCGATGAATTCGTGCTTGAGCGCAATGCTGGTCGCCAGATGTTGTGCGATAAGTGTCTTACCCACGCCCGCCTTGCCAGCCAGCAGAGCGGTATGCGCGTCCGGTAGCCAGTAAGTCATCACCCAGTCGCGCTCCGGTGGTTCCCTGCCTTCGAGCGCAGCGAAGTCCAGCGGTTGGCGCGGCGGCAGGCGGATAGTTGGAGCGTGGTCCGTCCCTTCGCGCGCCTTGTCGATGCACCGCTGCACAGCGAGTGTCGGATTCTTTTGATCGGCAGCGTGCGGGTGGGTGTCAAACTCGGCATGGATGTCCGCATCGCTCTTCTTCGAGCGCACCGCATGCCGAACTTTCGCATACAAGTCGCGGCTGCGGTCCTCAGCGTGTTCCTTAGTAGCCGGGTGTGCCCCATTCACCGGAAACACTGGCGCAGGCGGATTCGCCAGTTCGTCGATGCACCTCCCCTCGAGCCGCACAATGTCCGGGGCTGGGCGGTCTTTGATCGGGCCGAAGTAAAACGACTGCGACAGGGCGAAGCTCTCGCCTTTCAGCACCCCGCCCAGCACGGCGTTGAGTACGCCCACCCACTTTTTTCGACCAGCCCGCAATTCCTGCTCGGTGCCAGAGATGGGCGTAGCTAGCTCGCACAGTACGCGCCAGCGTGGCTTCTCCGGAGTATGGGAGGCGCTTGTATAGAACAGCGCGGCCAGACCCAGAGCCTGGCACCGCTCGACCGCCGCAGACATCGGCATCGTTTCGCCATCGTAATCGCCCTCGATGCCGGACACCTGATCGACGTTTTCATCGCGGCGCAGACAGCCGTCCGCTGAAACCCGATCGCCGAAGGAGGCGAACTTGAGCAGCGGCAACAGGTCCTTAGCCAGCGCGGGCTTTGCCTTACGGATCACCCGCTCGACTTCGGCCAGTGTCATCGGGCGGCGGGCATTCACCTGCGTGCCGTAACGGTCGGCGAAGACAGTGACGGTGGCGTTCAAGATGCGAGCGATGGCGTCCTTGCCTCCTCTCGTCGCTGAGCGACAAGCGATCCCCTAACCGGATCCTTGATCGCCAGTTCGTCGTGTATGGCATGTGCAAAAGTTAACATCGCGCATACGCTCGAATTGATTGCGCGGAATTCCTTCTCCCGGGCCACGCCTCGGACAATCGTCGCGACGTCGATCTGGCGAAGGAAGTGAGCAATGCGGGCCACCTGCTCTCCGGCCATGCGCATGTACGCCCAGTCCGCAGGATCGATATTCTCCGGCAAGTCGAAGTCTGGTTTGATAGACCCCGGCGCCATGAATTCGCCTATGAATTTTGACCGTGGGGGCTGAGTGACCTTATCGTCCCGCTCGTAGCTAAGAAGTCCGGCCAGACTAGAAAAACAGCGACCTCGTTGTTTTTGCTTCGCGGCCCGCATATAGGTCTGCGCCGTCATTGAGGAGAACTCGCAATGCTTCTCAATCCACGGTATGAACTCGCCGTGCTTGAGCCGCTGCTTCTGTTCGATGAGCAGCTGACCGCATTGAATGGCGAACTCGACGGCGGACTCGGCGTGCGACCTGGCTAGCAAATGCACGCTGTTGATTTCGGCAGCCGCATCCTCGTGCATCGCCAACTCGGTCCGCTTCTTGGTGGTCACGCGGCTTGCCCCCGGCGCATCTGTCGGCGCAACTCCTTCCATTCCTGCTCGGCCTGGGCTCGCGCGCTGAATAGTCGGTCGTGCGCGCACATGTCGAACATCAGGTATTCGAACAATCGGGGCGGGGTGTAGCGACGCTTATGCCCCATCACCGAGCGGGCCAGTTCACCCACTGGGCCGTCGCGGGTTACTTGCTCGCGCAGGTATTCATCAAAGGTCACGCTGCACCTAAACGCGCTTCACCGGGCGTTCAGCGGCACGTTCAGCCGCGAGCTTGTCGACGTCGGCGGCGCGAAAGATGCGCTGCCCGGTAGCAGTGCGCTGACACCGAAGCACACCGCGCTCCACGAGCGCGTGGACCGTAGGAGCGCTGACGCCAAGCTTGTGGCTCGCGCCGGTAGTGCTGAGTAAATCGGCCTTGGCGGTAGTCATGTAATTTTACCTGTTGAGGTTTCACAACGCGGAGGCTAAGGTAAACCATATGCCGAAGCCTCAGCAAACTAAGCGTCTACGAAACCCTGCCCCAAAAGCAGGAGGTTTCGCGGTACTGGCTGATCCCAAAGGACCCATTGAAGCCGTCCTACAAGTCGCCAATCGGGTGGTGGTAGGGGATCGGCTGATCCCGGTGACAGACCCCGATCTCGTCTACGACGCGTTGGACGGCTTCGCCTACGGCGGAAAAGTGGCCCGGCTTGACGAGCAGGGCCGCGAGGCCGCAGCAATCCTGTCCCGCGATCTGGTCGGACCCACCGGTTTGATCGACAAACTCTGCCTCATTGTTAAAAGCCCGCAGCGCGCGCGAACGGAGTACGAGACTTCGATCGACACTGCCTTTCAGGAAAAGCACGTGGAATTCGTTGCTGCCCCTCCGCGATTCACCGATGGCCGGGTGCAAGCTTCCCTGTTGGTTCGCGGACATGGCGCGGAGTCTATGTACACCGCCGCACTGGCCTTGCTTCTGGATCGCACGCTGCGCATCGACAAGGGCCGCACCTACGGTCAGGCGCTGCGGCGTTGCGCCCTTCCGAGTTGTAACAAGTTTTTTCTAAGTTTCACGGGCAGGAGCGGCGGACGACCACGCGACTATGACGATATCAACGTGTGTAAGCCGCTGCACTACAAGATTCAACGCGCCCAAAAAGAATAACGGGAGTCCACACCATGGCGATCAAAGCAGCTCCACGTCCGAAGGACACCAAAGGCAAGTGCACTCGGTGGCGCGTACAAATCTATAACCGCCATGCCCATAAGTACGAGTGGCACACGGTCGATGGCGGCAAGCGTGAGGCGCAGACCTTTGAGCGCCAGCAGATTGAGAAGCTGCGCCAAGGTACCTACATCCCACGCGCCACGCGCAAGAACTTCGGCGAGCTGGCGACGTTGTACGTCAAGGATCTCAACGCGCGCGGTCGGCGCACCAGTACCATCGGCAACGTCGAGAGCGTGCTGAATCACCACCTGCTGCCTAAGTTGCAGCACACCCCATTGGAAGTGCTCCAGCAGCGTGCCCGCTGGACAGTTCACTTCCAGGACATGGAGACAGCCGGCAAAAGCGTTGAGTTAATCAACCGCTGCATTCGCGTGGCCAAGGCCATGATGTTCTTTGCCCTCGCCGAAAACCTGATCGAGCGCACCCCGCTCCAACGCTTTGCGCCCTTTGCAGCCAAGCCCGGCAACACCTCATCGAAGAAGGTCAACCGCCGGGCGCTCAATGAGATGGAAGTGCGGGCGGTACTGGCCGAGGCCCGGGGGCGCGAGCGAGTGCTGTTTGGACTGCTGACCCTGACTGGCATCCGGCCCGG
Organism: Gammaproteobacteria bacterium; assembly: GCA_043744295.1. Taxonomy (GTDB): domain Bacteria; phylum Pseudomonadota; class Gammaproteobacteria; order Steroidobacterales; family Steroidobacteraceae; genus FEN-1191. The sequence continues at coordinate 19,323 of JAYTUZ010000101.1, forward strand.
CGAGGCTTACGGGCTGCGGTGCTGTGATGTTGACCTAGACGGCGGCATGTTGCGCATCACCCGCAACTACGATCATCGCGGCAGACAATTCACCGCGCCCAAGACGGCAGCGGGCCTGCGCGTAGCACCGTTGGCCGGATGGCTGGTGACGGAACTGCGTTCGCATATGGCCAAGACAGGCGGCACCGGGGAAGCACTGCTGTTTGCGACGCGCACCGGTCAGCCGTTGAATCCATCGAACGTACTGCGACGCGGCTGGTACGCCACGCTCAAGCGCGCGGGAGTCCCGCAGTGCGACCTGTACAGCCTGCGCCATACCTTCGCCTCGCTCGCCCGCTCTGCCGGCGAGTCCAGCTTCAACACCGCGATGATGATGGGCCATTCCCACAGCCGTTTGGTCGATGCGGTCTATGCCCATTCCCTACCGTCCGGCCTCGCGAGCGTCGCCGCTTCCGTGGCTGCCCGGGCGCTGGGTGAGAAGCCTCAGCTGCGCGCGATTGAGGGCGGAAAAACGCCAGAGATTAGACATCCATTAGACACTCGGTTGGATGTCCAAACTATCGCGCGGTAACTGGTTGATTTTCTGGCGCCCCCGGCCGGAGTTGAACCGACGACCTACCGCTTAGGAGGCGGTCGCTCTATCCACTGAGCTACGGGGGCGTGGCTGAATTCTAAAGGATTTCCGCCCTGTGATCATGCCCCTGATATTGACGCAGCGATTACGCAGCGGTTTGGGGCTTGCCACGCACCCGGTGCACGCGCTCTTTCAATCACTCTATAGAAAAGGCCGGGCGCTCACGATGAAGCATCGCGTGGCAATTTGGGCATGCAGGGCGAAAGTCCCGCTCCGCATCGGGCACACACTCGGCGGTAATCTCGGACAGCGGTCGCAAGTGGTGGAGACCGGCCCGCTTCCTCTGGTCCAGATTTTATGTCTCTTTACGCCGCCCTTTGATCCTGAACAAATCTCCGTGCATCGAGGGATACCCCTCACGCCTCAAGCGCTGGCGGGCGATAACCCAGCGGACGGTGCGCTCGATGCGCGCCTTACTCGCATAGATGCGCGTGGCTATGCGGGGCTCGAGCCCTACACGGCGCGGCAATGACTGGACAAATACGGCAGCCCGACTCTTCCGGGCGGCGCTACTCCCCGGCGGACGTGATCGTCCCCCTATTTACGCAGCCGCAGCAAAACCCGATCCCCGTCGACATCCAAGGCCAGCGCGGTCGTTTCGTTCGCGACGATTGTCGCTGGCGCCCGCAATT
>JAYTUZ010000102.1:0-20574 GCA_043744295.1 Gammaproteobacteria bacterium
GAACCGGCGTAAATCTTGCCGCGACGTGTCTTGCGATCACCTTTGCCCACAAACATTCTCCTGCACCATGAAAAGCGCTCGAGAGTCTATTGCCTCAGCGCCCCGCGTGCAAATCCGGGTGAGCCCCTATAATCATGGGTGAGATCATTGCCGCCCACAGTATCCGCGGCGCACAGTGAATTCCGGAGACCGCCATGCGAATGAGCACCCTGGCCCTGCTTGGAGCCACGCTCCTGCTCACATCTCCAGCCCAGGCGCGCGTCCCGGGATGTAACGCTGGGCCGCTGCGGCCGGTTGCAATACTTCAGGGAAAGAACTCGCGCTCACCTATGGCACCGGCCAGGCTGACTGCCGCAGTTACTGCGCTGCGTGGTAACTTCGATCCTGGATACCTGTTCTATTCATTCGGGAAGTTGACAATCATGAAGCTACGCGATGACTGGATGATTCTCCGCCCGCAGAATTCCCTGCGGACTGCCCACCATACCCTCCTGGGCTACGGCACGATGCCGGTCAGGCTGGTAGGCGGTGCCATGCCGGGTGGCGCCGAGCACTGCAGGCTGTTGCACTGATGGCCGCGCTCTTTGGCGAGGCCGAGTGCCAGCGCTGCCGGGCCGACTTCCCATCATTGCAGCGCAGCGTCGCGGGCCAGCCAGTGGCCTTTCTCGATGGTCCCGGCGGCACGCAGGTGCCGGCTGCGGTCATTCAAGCGATCGGCGATTGCTATCGCAACAGAAACGTCAATACGCATGGCAATTTCCCGGTGTCGGAGGAACTGGACCTGCGCATGCTGGCAGCGCGCACGGCGATCGCGGACCTGCTGGGCGCCAGCGGTCATGAGCGGATTTCCATCGGGCAGAACATGACCTCGCTGGCCTTCTCGCTCTCGCGGGCGCTAAGCAGCGGTATGCGACCCGGCGATGAGGTGCTGATCACGGCGCTCGATCATGAAGCGAATCGCGGTCCGTGGCAGCAGCTGGCCGCTAATGGCGCGGTAATCAAGGAGGTGCCGCTCCTGCCGACCGGGGCGCTCGATTACGCAGCCATGGCGCGCCTAATAACGCCGAAGACCCGCCTGCTGGCGCTGGGTTGCTCGTCGAACGCGATCGGCACCGTCAACGATATTGCACTCGCGCGGCGCCTGACGCGGGAGGCAGGTGCGCTGTTGATTCTGGATGCCGTGCACTACGCACCACACTTCCCGATCGACGTCACCGCGCTCGATCCCGATTTTCTCCTGTGCTCCGCCTACAAATTCTATGGTCCGCATGTTGGCATTCTGTACTCGCGCGCCGGGCTGCTCGATGGCTTGCCGACCGAACGCCTGGCGGTGCAGGATGAGCACGCGCCGTATCGAATCGAGACCGGTACGCTGAATCATCCGGCCATCGAAGGCGTTGCGGCCGCGATCGACTATCTCGCCTCGTTCGGCCAGGGAGCCTCGCGGCGCCATGCGCTGCTCGATGCCATGACGGCACTGGGACGCTACGAGCATCAGCTGGGCACATACCTTTGGGATTCGCTGCAGGCAATGCCGGGCGTACGCCGCTGGGGGCAGCCTTTTGATGTGCCGCAACGCGCACCGACCGTGTCGTTCACGATTGACGGCGTCGAAGCCGCCGCGGCCGCCCGCGCGCTTGGCCAACGCGGCATCTGCGTCTGGGACGGCGATTTCTACGCGCCGGGCCCGGTTCGCGCGCTGGCCGTGCCGGGTGGCGCGCTCATCCGCGTCGGCTTCTCGATGTACAACACGCGCGCGGAAACGGATCGGCTGCTGGCGGAGATTTCGAAGCTGGCCAAGGCCGGACGCCAATGACGCCTGAGCCACAGCTTCGGCCAGCGGCGCCATCAGCGATCGCTCGATCATTCCCGCGGGGGCCAAAATTATCGAGCTGGGCGATGCGACCCTGATGCCTGGCAAGATCAATGCCCATGAGCACCCGTTGATGTATGCGAGCGACTACCAGAACGCCCACCTCGACAGTTCTTCCGCCTACAAGGCATTGATGGCGCTGGCCGGGCTGCAGCGCCTGCTGCTCGCGGGCTGGACCGGCGTGCGCCCGGACGGATTGATCGCCGATGGACCCGAGGAAATCCGCAAAGCCGTCCGCAGCGAAGTGAAGGTCGGCTCCGAGTGGATCAAACTGCTGGTCACGGGCACGCCGGCGCGTACAGGCGTGTGCATGGTGAACCTCGACACCACGCCATTTACTGCAGGTTCTTTGCTCTCAAGCGGATATTGACCACCAGCACCCCGGCCAGCACCAGCAGCGAGCCGAGCGCAAAGCGCAGATCAATGGGATCGTTCAGCAGCGCGGCGCCAAACAGGACGCCAAGAACGGGCGTCATCAGCGTCAGCAGTATCAGGCGCGAGGTCAGATAGTGGCGCAGCAACCAGAACCAGACCAGATAGCTGAAGATCGAGATGATCACGGTCTGGAACAGCAGGCAAAGAATGGTTGCCCGGGACAGCGTGACTGCGGTCTGTCCGGTCATTGCGGCAAATGACAGCAGCAGCAGCGTCGCGGCGCCAACCTGATAGAAGATGGCCTTGGCGGTGACGGCGTTGCCCACGCGGCCGCGCCGCAACGCGACGTTGCTCAGGCCCCAGGCCGCGCCGGCCGCCAGCGCCAGCAGATCACCGCTGAGCAGCTCTCCGGCAGACTTGCCACTGTGGCCCAGGAAGGCGATGACGATGCCGAGAAAAGCGACGGCTATACCTGACCACTGGAGGCGATTCAAACGTTCCTCAGGCAGGAATTGCACACCGAGGGCCGTGAATATTGGCGCCGAGTAGAGAAACACGATCGTATGGGCCGCCGTCGTGCGGACAAGTGCCGCGCCGACCAGCAGGAACTCAATCGAGAACAGGACGCCCAGCAGCAGGCCACTCGCCAGGGTGCCATCGGCAAATGCGCTGCGACCCTCGCTGACCAGCACCCAGGCACCGAAAAAAATCGCTGCGCCCGCGAAACGGATCGCCAGTTGCATGATGGGCGTGACATCCACCGCAATGGATTTCATGGCTACCTGCTGAATGCCCCAGATCGAGCACAGCAGCAGCATGAGCGCTACCGCCCGGGCATCCAGATGCTGGCGAATCGGTATCGCCCGTGCGGTCGGAGCCCGCCGCTCGCGTTCAGAATCCTTCACATGTGCACCCGCGTCGGATCGAGCCGCGGCGCTAGCGGTAGCGTGACAACAGCTTGGCCAGCGCTTCCGGCCCCGGATTGAGCCGCGCATAGGGAATCTGATTCAGGGGCTCGTCCGGTGTGCTGTTGAGCTCGTGGAATTCCGGCTGGCCGGTGCTGACGTGCAACAACCCGGTCAGGTACTCATTGTCGCGCAGGCGCTCGCGGATGCGCGCCAGCGCGGCGCCGCGATCCCTCGGATCGTAGCCGCTGTCGACCTTGCGCAGCACGATGCGGCTGCCATCGTGCATGGTCACCGGCAGTGCCTCACCGGGCGCATAGTTGACGCTGATCTCGCCACTGGGCGGCACAAAATCCGTGTGCACCGCTTCCAGGTAATGTTCGCGCGTGTAGGTGTAGCTGCGCGTCGAGCCTTCATGATCGTTGAAGGTGACACAGGGCGAGAGCACATCGATGAGCGCCAGACCGGGGTGATGCATCGCGGCCTGGATCAGCGGCACCAGCTGGCCCTTGTCGCCGGAAAAACTGCGCGCCACGAATGAGGCGCCGAGCGTCAACGCCAGCTGCACCGGATCGATGGGCGGCTGGTTGTTGACCTCGCCCTTCTTGGCTTTGGTGCCGACATCGGCCGCGGCGGAAAACTGCCCTTTGGTGAGCCCGTACACACCGTTGTTCTCGATGATGTACACCATGTCCAGGTTGCGGCGGATGGCGTGGATGAACTGCCCCAACCCGATCGAGAGCGTGTCACCGTCGCCGGAAACCCCAATGTATTTCAGCTGGCGGTTGGCGGCGTTGGCGCCGGTGGCCACCGAGGGCATGCGTCCGTGCACCGAATTGAAACCATGGGCGCCGCCGACAAAATAGGCCGTAGTCTTCGATGAGCAACCGATGCCGGAGAGCTTGACCAGGTTCTTCGGTTCGATCGCATTGGCCCAGCAGGCCTCGACGATCGCCGCGGTGATGGAATCGTGGCCGCAGCCGGCACAGAGCGTGGAACTTGCGCCCTCGTAGTCGCGCCTGGTCATGCCGAGCGCATTGCGCGGCAGCTCCGGGTGGGCGACCCTGGGTTTGGCCATGAAGCTCATTGGCGCACCAGCTGCGCCGCGGGGTGCACCTGATCCTGCACCGCAGACATCACCCGATCGACCACGTAGCCAGCCGCCAGCGGCATGCCGTTGTAATGCAGTATCGAACGCAGTCGCGACTTTTCCACGCCGGTCTCGAGCGTCAGCAGCGCCCGCAGCTGCGCATCGCGGTTCTGTTCAACAATAAAATTGGTCTTGTGCGCCTTGAGAAAATTGTCGACTTCCTCGCCAAACGGGAAAGCGCGCACCCGCATGTAGTCGAGGTGCACGCCCTGTGCGCGCAGGCGATCGATGGCCTCGCGCACCGGGGCATCGCCACTGCCGAGCGTGACGATGGCCAGTTCATTGCCAGCGCTCGCCGCGGCCGGCTCAACCAGGGCGTGGGGCACCAGTTGCGTCGCGGTCAGCCATTTCTTGCGCAGCCGATCCATCACCACCTGGTAATCGCGCGAATCCTCGGTGTAGGCGCCGTACTGATTGTGCCCGGAGCCGCGCGCGAAATACGCACCCTTGGCGCTCACACCGGGCAGCGTGCGCTGCGGTATGCCGTCATCATCGTGATCGTAATAGCGCCAGAATTTGTCGATCCTGGACAGCTGCTCGGCGTCGAGCAGCTTGCCGCGATCGGGTTGGTAATCGGCGTCCCATTTCAGATCCGGGCACATCCAGTCGTTCATGCCGATGTCCAGATCCGACAGCACCAGCACCGGGGTCTGCAGCCGGTCGGCCAGATCAAAAGCGGTGGCGGCAAACTGGAAGCACTCTTCGGGATTGGCCGGGTACAGGCACACCTGCCGGGTATCACCGTGCGAGGCGTAGGCCGCCAGGCGGATGTCGCTTTGCTGGGTGCGCGTCGGCATGCCGGTCGATGGACCGACGCGCTGCACGTCGAACACCACTGCTGGCGTTTCGGTGTAGTAGGCCAGGCCCAGGAATTCCTGCATCAGCGAAATGCCAGGGCCGGAGGTGGCGGTGAAAGCGCGCGCGCCATTCCAGTTGGCGCCGATCACCATGCCGATCGAGGCGAGCTCGTCCTCGGCCTGGATCATGATGTAGTTCTTGCGCCCGGTTTTGGCATCGAGCCGCAGCTTGTCGGCGAAGCTCTTGAAGGCATCCATCAGCGACGTCGAAGGCGTGATCGGGTACCAGGCGCCGACCGTGGCGCCGGCGTATACGCAGCCCAGGCCCGCAGCCGTGTTGCCATCGATAATGATGTGGCCCTTGGTGGCGTCGAGCTTGGCTACCCGCAATGGCAATGGGCACTCGAACTGCTGCTTGGTATGGTCGTAGCCGAGCTGGATCGCCTTCATGTTGCTCTCGACCAGCGCCGGCTTCTTGGCATAGGTTTCCGCGAGCAGGCCGCGGATCACATCGAGATCGAGATCGCACAGCGCGGCGAGTGCGCCGGCGTAGCAGATGTTCTTCATCAGAATGCGGGTGCGCACACCCTGGAAGTTCTCATTGCAGAGGCGCGCCAGCGGCACGCCGAGCACGGTGATGTCATCGCGCATCAGCAGCGCGGAGCGCGGCCAGGTGGAGTCGTAGATGAAGTAGCCACCCGAGACCACTTCCTGCAGATCGCGCGCGTAGGTCTCGGAGTTGAGCGCCACCATGATGTCGACCTGCCCGGAGCGGGCCCGGTAGCCAGCGCGGGTCACGCGGATTTCGTACCAGGTGGGCGCGCCCTGGATGTTCGATGGAAAGTAGTTCTTGCCAACCACCGGCACGCCACTGCGAAACACGGCTTTCATCAGCAGACCGTTGGCACTGGCGGAGCCGGTGCCGTTGACGGTAGCGATCTTGATGACGAAATTGTTTACGCGCTCTGGCGCTGCTTTGGTCGGCATGCGGTTTCACCGTCTCCGGCGTGTGGCCAATGAATCGTGGACTTTTGCATATCCCAGGCTGCCGTCGGGCAGCGCTCCGCGCACAATCCACAGTGCACGCAGAGATTCTCGTCCTTGACCATGACGCGCCCGGTCTGCGGCAGTGCGCCTGAGACCACCAGCGGCTGCGAAGTGACGCGCGCCGGTGCGCGCAGACGGGTGCGCAGCTCGGCTTCTTCGCCCAGGTGCGTGATCGTCAGGCAATCAGTCGGGCAGACGTCGATGCAGGCATCGCACTCGATGCACAGCCTGGCTTCGAACACGGTCTGCACGTCGCAATTGAGGCAGCGCTGCACCTCGGCGGCCGCCTGTCCGGCATCGAAACCCAGCTCCACTTCGATATTCAGTTTCTTGAAACGCTCCTTGAGCGAAACATGCGGCACCAGCCGGCGCTCGAGCGGTGCGTAGTCGTTGGAATAGGCCCACTCGTGCACGCCCATCTTGACGCTCATGAGCTTGACGCCAGGCTTGGGACGTTCGGCGACCGGCTGGCCCTGCAGGAACTTGTGCAGCGAAATGGCTGCCTGATGACCGTGCTCGACCGCCCAGATGATGTTCTTGGGGCCGAAGGCCGCATCGCCGCCAAAGAACACCTTCGGATGCGTCGACTGGAAGGTCCTGGCATCGACTTCCGGCACGCTCCACTTGTCGAAAACGATGCCCAGATCGCGTTCGATCCACGGAAAAGCGTTTTCCTGGCCGATCGCCAGAATCACATCGTCGCAGGGTATAAGCTCTTCACCGAGCACGCGCTCAGCGGTGATTCTGCCGTCCTTGAGCTCGTATTCCATCTTCTCGAACAGCATGCCGGTGAGCCGACCCTGTTCGATCACGAAGCGCTTGGGCGCGCGATTGACGATGATCTCGACCTGCTCAGCCTCGGCGTCTTCCAGCTCCCACTCCGAAGCCTTGAAGAACCCGCGCGGCTTGCGCGCCATCACCTTGACGCTCTTCGCGCCCATGCGCAGCGAGCTGCGGCAGCAATCCATCGCGGTATTGCCGACACCGATGATCAACACGCGCTCGCCAATTTTCTCGATGTGCTCGAAAGCCACTGATTCGAGCCAGTCGATGCCGATATGAATGCGATCGGTGTCGTGGCGACCCGGCAGCTCGAGTTCCTTGCCCTTGGGCGCGCCGGAACCGACGAACACGGCATCGAAGCCTTGCTGCTCCAGCAGTTCGCGCATGCTGGCAATGGCCGCGCCGAGCTTCAGCTCGACGCCCATGTCCAATATCAGCCCGATCTCTTCGTCCAGCACCTTCTGCGGCAGGCGAAAGGAGGGAATATTGCTGCGCATCAGGCCGCCAGGGGTCTGCTGGCGCTCGAAGATCACGACTTCATAGCCGAGCGGCGCCAGATCGTTGGTGACGGTGAGCGAGGCCGGGCCGGCGCCCACGCAGGCGATGCGCTTGCCATTGCGCTCGAACGGGCCCCGCGGCACGCGCCCGGTGAGCTCGCCCTTGAGATCCGCGGCGACGCGTTTGAGGCGGCAAATGGCAACCGGCTTCTCCTCGACGCGCCCGCGCCGGCAGGCCGGCTCGCAGGGCCGGTCGCAGACCCGGCCGAGAATGCCCGGGAACACGTTGGATTCGCGATTGAGCAGATAGGCGTCAGTAAAACGCCCCTGTGCGATCATCCGGATGTACTCTGGCACGTCGGTGTGCGCCGGACAGGCCCACTGGCAGTCGACGACCCGGTGGTAATGATCGGGGTTGGCGGTATCGGTAGGATTCATGGTGACCGCTCTGTATAGCAAAACAGCCCAGTTGTAGCGAGTGTTGGCACTTTGACGACAAGTGTACCTGCCCTGCTGGAGATCCGTCTGCGTACCCGCTCGCGGCTGCTCGAGGTGGCTTTTGACAGCGGCGAACGCTTTGAGTTGCCGGCCGAGTACCTGCGCGTGCACTCGCCCTCGGCCGAAGTGCAGGGCCACGGCATCGAGACCGGCGTGCTGGTAAGAGGTAAGGAAAATGTAGGCATAAGCGCGGTGGAGCCTGTCGGCCATTATGCCGTGCGTTTACAGTTCGACGACGGACACAACACGGGTCTGTACACCTGGAAGTACCTGTACGAATTGGGGCGCGAGCAACAACCGCGCTGGGCGGAATATCAGCGCCGGCTGGAAAAAGAAAGGCCGGGCAAAAGCCCGGCCAAATCTTAACAAGACCCCACTAGCCAGCGCCATTAAAGCTGCCGGCCGGGGCGCGAGTTTAAACAACTGGCGTAAAATAGCTACACTTTGCACTGAAAAGAATTTCACTTGCTGCGGCGCATACAGAATAACCCTGATGGCGCACGGTTGCGTTCACCGTGCAGGCCCCGAATTACATAGAATCTGCCGCCCTATTGGAGTTCACCGCTTGACCCCTGGCAAACAAGACACCGTCGATTTCGGATACCAGCAGGTGCCGCGTGCCGACAAGGCGCAGCGCGTGCGTGCAGTGTTCGACTCCGTCGCCAGTCGCTACGATCTCATGAACGATCTGATGTCCGGCGGCGCACACCGGTTGTGGAAGAAATTCGCGCTCTCGCTCACCGGCCTGAAGGTGGGCGATCGCGTACTCGACCTCGCCGGCGGCACGGGCGATCTGGCGGTGGGACTGGCGCAGCAGGTCGGACGATCGGGCCTGGTCATGCTCACTGACATCAACGCCGCCATGCTCAATGCCGGGCGTGATCGACTCATCGACGCCGGTCTGGTCAGCAACGTGCTCTACGCACAGGCCGACGCCGAGCGCCTGCCCTTTCCTGACGAAAGCTTTGACTGCGTGACGATCGGTTTTGGCCTGCGCAACGTCACCGACAAGGCGCGCGCACTGATGGCGATGCGCCGCGTGCTGAAAGTGGGCGGCCAGCTGCTGGTGCTGGAATTCTCGAAGCCGGTGAATCCGACCCTGGCCTCGCTCTACGACGGCTATTCATTCAGGCTGTTGCCGCTGCTGGGTCGCGCGGTGGCCGGCGACGCCGACAGTTATCGCTATCTGGCCGAATCGATCCGTCGCCATCCCGATCAGGAGACGCTGCTGGCCATGCTGCGCGCTGCCGGCCTGGAACAATGCCGCTATCACAATCTGCTCGGCGGCATCGTCGCCGTGCACCGGGGCTACCGTTGTTGAACGCCGGCGTCGTCAGCGGCTGGTTTGAGCGCGCGCTGGCGGGTCATATCGAGCGCGCGCTGGCCGATTCACCGCGCTCGCGCGAACTGTGCAGCGCGTTGGCGGGCCGCAGCCTGCAGATTGAAGTCACCGGCACGGGCATCAGGACATTGGTGAGCGCCACGGATAGCAGCCTGCGGCTGAGCCGCCCTGGCGCTGCTGCCGACGTGACCATCAGCGGCGCGCCACTGGCCCTGCTGGCTGCGGCGGCAGGCGACCCGCAGCAGCTGATCGCCGATGGCCGGCTGCAGCTGGGCGGCGATGAACGGGTCGCGCGGCAGTTTCTGCTGCTGGCGCAGCTGCTCAATCCCGGGCTGGAAGCCGGGCTGGCAGGATTCATGGGGCGGATTCCCGCGCACCTGGGCGCGCGCGGACTGCGCTCGATACGGCAATGGAGCCGTGCGGCGGGCCGCTCGTTGCTGGATAACAGTGCCGACTATCTCGCGCATGAAAGCCGCGACCTGGTACCGCGCCCCGAAGCGGAAAGCTTCCTGGGTGGCGTGACGGCATTGCGGGCCAGCGTGAACCAGGCTGAGGCGCGGCTGGCGCAACTCGACGCGCGGCTGGCACAGCTGCGCCATGGCAGTGCATGAAGCTGCGCGTCATGGTTCGACTGCTGGAGATTCAGCGCGTGCTGGTGCGTCACGGCCTGGATGACTTCGTGCGGGCCACGCATCTGTATCGGCCACTGCGCTTTCTTTTCTATCTCTCGCCGTGGACCTGGTTCCAGCGCCGCCGCGGTGCGACGCGCGCCGAGCGCTTGCGGCTGGCCCTCGAGGAACTCGGGCCGATATTCGTGAAATTCGGCCAGGCGCTGTCCACGCGACCCGATCTGTTGCCGGCGGACATCGCCGCCGAGCTGGCCAGGTTGCAGGACAAGGTGCCGCCGTTCCCGGGCAGCGAAGCGCGCGCCAGCCTGGAGCGCAGCTACGCTCAGCCACTGAGCGCCCTGTTCACGGCTTTTGATGAGACCCCGCTGGCAGCCGCATCGATTGCCCAGGTTCATGTCGCCACCCGCCTCGATGGCCGCGAAGTGGTGGTCAAGGTGCTGCGTCCCGGCATGCGTGAGCAGATCGGCCGCGACCTGGCAGTCATGCGGGCCCTGGCCGAGCTGGCCGAGCGCTGGTGGCCTGAAGCGCAGCGACTCAGGCCCGTTAGCGTGGTGCGCGAATATCGCCAGACCATACTCGATGAGCTCGATCTGATGCGCGAGGCCGCCAACGCCTCGCAACTCAAGCGCAACTTTGCCGGCACGACGCTGCTCTATGTGCCGGAAGTGCACTGGGACCTGTGCCGCAGCGAGGTCATGGTGATGGAGCGCATCCACGGCGTGCCGATCGGCGATCTGGCCACGCTGCGCGCGCGCGGCACCGATTTCCGTCGGCTGGCCGAGAGTGGCGTCGAGATATTCTTCACCCAGGTGTTTCGTCACAACTTCTTCCATGCCGACATGCACCCGGGCAACATCTTCGTGCTGCTCGATGACCCGCTGCAGCCGCGCTATGCGGCCGTGGATTTCGGCATCGTCGGTACGCTCGATCTGCGCGACCAGCGCTATCTGGCGGAAAACTTCCTGGCGGTCTTCGATCGCGATTACCGGCGCGTCGCCGAACTGCACATTGAATCGGGCTGGGTGCCGGCGAGTACCCGGGTCGATGAAATGGAATCGGCCGTGCGCACGATCTGCGAGCCGATCTTCGATCGGCCGCTGAGCGAGATTTCCTTTGGTACCGTACTGCTGCGGCTGTTCTCGGCCCTGCAGCGTTTCGACGGCCAGATACAACCGCAACTCATCCTGTTGCAGAAAACCCTGCTGAACGTCGAGGGGCTGGGCCGCCAGCTCTATCCGCAACTCGACATCTGGAAGACTGGCGCGCCGGTACTGCGCGCGTGGATGCGCGAACGCCTGAGCCCGCGCACGCTGCTGCGCGAACTGCGGCGCGGCCTGCCCGACATGCTCGAGGTCATGAAAGCCGTGCCCGCGCTCGCCAAGAAATTTGTCGAGCAGGCGCAGGATGGCACGCTGCAGCTGCCGGTTGATCAGGCCGGGCTGATCGCCCTGCGCCAGCGCATCGAGGCCGGCAATCGTCGGCGTGACTGGCTGCTGCTGGGAAGCGTGCTGCTGCTGGGCGCGGTCATGTGGCAGGGACTGCTGGCGATTCCCGCCTGGCCTGCGTACCTGCTGGCTGCGGCGGCTGTGGCCGCACTGGCGGCGTCCTGGCGGGCTCGTTAGCCGCGCGCTGGCGCGCCGGCCGGTGCACTGTAACGTATCGGCGACAGGTGGCGAGGCAGGCGGGTCCTTGCGTTAATTGCTCTCCAATCCAGGAGAGCAATGATGGAAACCAAAGATCGATTTCTGCGTTTGGTCGTCATCGCGGCCCTGGTGCTGGTGGCTGGCTTCGGGCTGGCGATTCATCTATACGCCTGAACGCAGGCGCAGGCGCAGCGCCGAGCGCCACACCAGGTAGCCGGCGAAATTGACCAGCAGGGCGCTGACCGCCAGGCGCGCCATCGAAGCCGACAGCCATGGCGCCAGGCCACCCATCATGATGGCGCCGAGCAACAGGCTGAAGAAAGCATGCACGGAGGCGGCCGTGCCACGCGTCGCGCTGAAAATATCCAGGATGCGCAAGGTTACGATCGGGAACATCAACTGCAGGCCCACCGCGGTACTGGCCAGCAGCAGCTGCTGCGCGAGTATCGGCGGCTTGCTGACCAGCAGCTGCAGGGCCAGCATGGCGGTGGTCGTGAACAGCAACAGGCTGTAACCCATGCCGGCCTGGCGTTCTGGCGGCAGCCGTCCGGCCAGGCGACCCGAAAAAAATGCGCCCATCGCATAACCGCCAATGATCGGCAGCGTGAGCGCCGCGAACCCGGTCTCGGTCAGGTGCCAGTGATCCAGGATAATGGCCGGCGCCGCGCCAATGTAGGTGTGCAGGGCGATGAAGCACAGGCCGCTGGCAGCGGTCAGCCGCAGAAATTCCGGATGACGCGCGATGGCCAGGGTATTGCCCACGCTGACGCCCAGGTGCAGCGGGGTACGCTGCGCCACCGGCAGGGTTTCGGGTAGTTTGCGAATCACCAGCAGACTGAGCAGCAAGCCATAGATCGCCATGACTGCAAACACCGCGCGCCAGCCAAACCACACATGTACCCAGCCGCCGATGACTGGCGCAAGCGCCGGGCCGAGGCTGAACACCATGGTGATGGCGCTCATTACACGCTGCGCCTGTGCGCCGCTGTAGCAGTCGCGCACCACCGCGCGGCTGACAATGAAGCCGACGCCGCCCACCACGCCCTGCAGGCCACGGCACACGAGCAACGCGGTAAAGCCTGGCGCCAGCGCGCAGCCGGCCGAGGCCACGACATAGAGCAGCAGGCCTGCGATCACCACGCGCCGGCGTCCGAGCGCGTCGGCGAGCGAACCGTGCACCAGCGACATGAAGGCATACGGCACGAGGTAAGCCGTCAGGGTCTGCTGCACCTGCCAGTAGCTGATGCCAAACTCGGCCGCCATGGCACGCATCGACGGGAAGAACGTGTCTATCGTGAACGGGCCCAGCGTCGAGAGCAGGGCCAGCACCACAGTCAGTCGCGGCGCAGCAGCGGCACTACCCGACCTTAAGCTCACTCAGCGTCGTGCCGCAGTGTCGCCAGCCAATCCTGCGGCGATTCGCCGCGCTCCAGCACTTCGACCAGCGCCGAACCGATCACCACGCCATCGACATGCCCGCGCAGGCGCACGACCTGCTCACGACCGCGGATGCCAAAACCGGCGCACACCGGCACCTGCGAGGCTGCGCGCACCCGCTCGAGATAGTCGATGACCTCGGCGGGCACTGCCACGCTCTTGCCAGTCGTGCCGGTCATGGTGACTGCGTAGACGAAGCCCTGGCTGGCAGCGCACAGTCGCGCCAGCCGCTCCGGCGGCGTCACTGGCGTCACCATCTGCACCAGCGCCAGGCCGTGAGTATCGAGCGCGGCGCGCAGGGCGGCGCTTTCGTCGAGTGGCAGGTCCGGGACAATGAAGCCACAGACTCCGGCGGCAACAGCCGCCGCGGCCAGTCGTTCATAGCCATAGTTCAGCAGCGGATTGAGATAGCTCATCAGCAGCAGCGGCTTGTGCACCCTGCTCATGGCTGTGAGCTCATCGAGTATCCACTGCAGCGTCACGCCCTGGCTCAGGGCCTCGCGGCTCGAGCGCTGGATGGTCATGCCATCGGCCATGGGATCTGAAAAAGGCACGCCGATCTCGACCACGTCGGCGCCCGCCGCCACCGCCGCCAGTTGTTCACGAAACTGCTCGCGCCGGGGGAAACCCGCGGTCAGAAATGCGACCAGCGCCGGCTCGCCCGCGTTGGCGACGCTGCCGGCCCCGGCACGCAGGGCAGCGGAGATTCGCTCACGCGGCAACATCAGCTGCTCTCCTTTTCCAGCTGCGCGATCAGTGTCCGCGACAGCGTCGGCATGTCCTTGTCGCCGCGCCCTGAAAGGCCTAGCAGGATGCGCTTGCCCGGATGGGCCTGGGCCCAGCGCCGCGCGCCCGCCAGTGCATGTGCGCTTTCGAGCGCCGGCAGTATGCCCTCGTAGGCGCAGCACTCGCGTACCGCATCGAGCGCCTCGGTATCGTTCGCGGACTCGTACTGCACCCGCCCGATCGCCAGCAGCAAAGCATGCTCGGGCCCGACACCGGGATAGTCGAGGCCGGCGGAGATCGATTGCGTTTCCTGGATCTGGCCATCGCTGTCCTGCAGCAACATGGAGTAGCTGCCGTGCAGCACGCCGGGCCGACCGCGGCTCAGGCTGGCCGCATTCTCGCCCAGCCCCGCGCCGCAACCGCCAGCTTCGATGCCGATGATGCTGACGCTCGCATCACCGATAAAGGGATGAAACAGGCCGATGGCATTCGAACCGCCGCCCACGCAGGCCATGACCGCATCGGGCAGTCCACCCGCCTGCTCCTGCAGTTGCGCGCGCGCCTCGCGGCCGATGATGGTCTGCAGTTCGCGCACCAGGTAGGGGTAGGGATGCGCGCCGACCGCCGAGCCCAACAGGTAATAGGTGTTGTCGGGATCGGTCACCCAGTCACGCATGGCCTCATCGATTGCCGCGCGCAGTGTGCGATCGCCAGTGGTGACGCCGACGACTCTGGCGCCGAGCAGACGCATGCGCCCGACGTTGGGCGCCTGCCGCTCCATATCGACGGCGCCCATATAGACCGTGCAGGGCAGGCCCACGCGCGCGCAGGCCGCGGCACTGGCAACGCCGTGCTGGCCGGCGCCGGTTTCCGCGACGATGCGTTGGGCGCCGAGGCGCCGGGCCAACAGCGCCTGGCCGATCGCATTGTTGATCTTGTGCGCACCGGTGTGCGCGAGATCCTCACGCTTGAGCCAGACCTCTGCACCCCAGCGCCGTGACAACTGCGGCGCGAAACTCAAGGCGGTCGGCCGCCCGACCCAGGTGCGCAGTTCGCGCTGCAGGTCAGCCTGATATTCCGGATCACGCAGCCAGCGCTTGACGCCCGCCGCCAATCGCTCATGCGCGGGTATCAGTGTTTCCGGCACATAGCGGCCACCGAACGGACCATAGCGGCCCAGCTCGTCGGGAAAGCCCCCGGCCAGCAGCGTGGCGAGCAGCGCCGCGTGTTCCCTGCCATCGATCAATGTATTCATGCTGAGATCTCGTGAAACGCCGCCCGCGCAGCTTTGACAAATTCGATGATGCGCGCCGCGCTCTTCACACCGGGCCGCAACTCCACGCCGCTGGAAACATCCACGCCATAGGGGCGCACCGCAAGAATTGCCGCGGCCACGTTGCCCGCGTTCAGCCCCCCGGCGAGCACCAGTTTGGTACGGCGCGCGATCAGCGCTGCCGGATGCCAGTCAGTGGCGACGCCAGCGCCGCTGCGCGGCCCTTCGTACAGCAAGCGCGGCGGAAATTCCTGCAGCGGTGCATGTGTGGATCGCAGCACCGGCAGGCGCATCAGCCGCCGCGGCATCTTCAGTCCGGCATAGTCCTCGATGTCGCTCTGCAGGAGATCCGGGTGAAAACCCCGTTCGATCTCCTCAACGCTCGCCTGGCTCGGGTGCTGGGTGACCGCGATACAGGTCACGCGCTGGCGCGTGCCACGTGCCAGCTCAGCGGCGCGCTCCGGCGTCACCTGGCGCACCGAGGGCGCGAACACAAAACCGATCGCGTCGACACCGGCATCGAGGGCGGCGGTGACCGCTTCGCTGGAGGTCATGCCGCAGATTTTGATCCAGCCGCTCATGCGAGCAGCTGGCGCGTATGTACTGCGTGCACGGCGTTCGTGAACGACGCCGGCGAAGGCGTCGGGTGCGCTTCTGGATAAATTTTCGGATGGGACCGTGCGCGACAGGATGTCGCGCCCAGAGCCCCCACGGATGGGTTCATGGCGTTCCCATCCGGAAACTTATCCAGAAGCGCACCCGACGCCACCACCAGGCCTCTACTCATGATCGCCGTGCCCGCTCGGTCCGTCCGGAGGAAATCATTGCGCGCACCAGCTGCAGGGGTTCGAGCGCCTCCATCAGGGCATTGCCGACCAGCGCCACGTCGTAACCCGCGACCGCGATGCGCCCGGCGTCGGCAGCCGTGGCAACGCCGCTCTCGGCCACCCGCGGCACGTCGTCCGGGAGTGAACGCACCAGCTGCTCCAGCCGGCCTGGCACCACCTGCAGCGTGGTCAGGTCGCGCGAATTCAGGCCTGCCAGCAGTTCAGTGCTGCGGGCATATTGCTTGACCACTTTGCCGGCGCGCTCGATGTCCGCCGCATCGAAGCTTTCGAGCAGCACGAACAGGCGCTGCTCGACGGCGCAGTCGAGCAACGCGCTCACCTCGGCGTCGCTCAGCATGCGCATGATCACCAGCACGCCGCCGGCGCCGGCGAGCCGCGCCTCGCAGACCTGATAAGGGTCGACGAGAAAATCCTTGCGCAACGCCGGAATGCGGCCGGCCAGCGCCTGGACAGCGAATTCCAGATGTTTGAGCGAACCATCGAAGCGGCTGGGTTCGGTGAGCACCGAGACCGCTGCGGCGCCCGCTTCGGCATAGCCGGCAACCCGCGCACGCACGCTTTCCTCATTGCCCTCGCGCAGCTGGCCGGCAGCTGGCGAGCGGAATTTGACTTCGGCGATCAGATCGAAGCGGCGCGCTGACAGCTTCAGGCGCGGCGGCAGGGGCGTGTCGGCGGCGCGGGCCCGCAGCTCCACTTCACTCAATGCGGCGCGCGCCGCGCACACGCGCGCGCGACTGGCACTGGCCATCCCGGAAAGAAAGTCGCTCTCGCTCATGGTTTTGCTCCAGCACCTGCCAGCTGTGCCAACAATTTTGCCGCCGCTCCGGAATCAATCGCCTGCGCGGCCCGCGCGATCGCCAGGCGTGGTGCAGCCTCGACGCCCGTGACTTCCAGCGCCAGGGCAGCACCCAGCAACAAGGCATCGCGATGCGCGCCTTGCTCCGTACCGCACAGTACACGGCGCAGGCTGGCGGCATTGTCAGCGGCATCGCCGCCGGCGAGATCCGCTGCCGCGCAGGTGGACAGACCATAGTCGGCCGGCGAGCGTTGCTCACGCCGCACTTCGTCCGCGCGCACATCGAACACTTCGAATGGACCAACGGGCGTCGGCTCGTCCCAACCCTCGGCGCCGTGGATCACCAGAGCGCGTCCGGTGTTCATGCCCGACAGGGCCTGAGCCATCAACTCGGCCGTGGCCAGGTTAAAGGCGCCGATCACATGAAACAGCGGCTCCGCGGGGTTGCACAAGGGACCGAGGATATTGAACACCGTACGCACGCCGAGCGCGCTGCGCACTGCCGCGATGTTCTTCATGGCCGGATGGTAATAGGGTGCGAACAGAAACGTGAAACCGGTAGCGGCCAGACACTCGGCCGCGCGCTGCTCGTCGAGCGGCAATGCCAGGCCCAGGGCCTCGAGCACATCGGCACTGCCGGCGCGGCTGGAGACTGAACGATTGCCATGCTTGACCACCGGCACACCGCAGGCCGCGGTCAACAGCGCCGCTCCGGTGGACAGATTGAGGCTACCCGATTTATCGCCACCGGTGCCGACGATGTCGACGGCGCGCAGCTCGGCCGGCAGTTGCGGGCGCCGCGCCAGCGAACGCATGGCGAGCGCAAAGCCGCGCAGCTCGGCGGCGCTCACGCCCTTGGCGCGCAGCGCCGCCAGCAGGCCAGCGGCCAGAACCGGCGACAACTCCGGCGTAGTCAGGGCAACGAGCAGCTCGCCGGCTTCCCGCTGGCTGAGATTCTGCCCATCGAGCAGGCGATCGAGCATTGCCACGAGCACGGCACTCATGCGCGCTGCTCGAGAAAATTCTTCATCATCGCCGGACCAGTTGGCGTCAGCACGCTTTCCGGATGGAATTGCACGCCTTCGACCTTGAGCGTGGTATGACGCAGCCCCATGATCTCGCCGTCGGCGGTGCGTGCCGTCACCACCAGTTCCGGCGGCAGGGATTGTTCCGCCGCAATCAACGAATGATAGCGCCCGGCTTCGCAGGGGCTGGCAACGCCGGCGAATACACCGCGGCCGTCGTGTTCAATGGCCGAGGTCTTGCCGTGCATCAGTCGCGGCGCGCGCACCACGCGTCCGCCAAAGGCCTCGGTGATCGCCTGGTGTCCGAGGCACACGCCGAACACCGGAATGCGCCCGGCGAAATGCCTGATCATGGCGATCGAGACACCCGCCTGCTGCGGCGTGCCAGGTCCGGGCGAGATGCACAGGTGCGTCGGGGCAAGCGCCGCGGCCTGCGCGACTTCAAGGGCATCGTTGCGATACACCAGCACTTCGGCGCCCAGCACCATGAAGGCCTGCACCAGGTTATAGGTGAAGGAATCGTAGTTGTCGATCAGCAGCAGGCGCGTGTTCACAGGCCAGCCTCCGCCAGTTGCAGCGCCTGTACCGCGGCGCCACTCTTGGCGAGTACTTCATCGTGCTCGGCCTCGGGCCGGCTGTCGGCGACGATGCCCGCGCCCGCCTGATAACTGTATTCATCACCGTGAAACACCAGCGAGCGAATGGTGATGGCCTGATCCATGGCGCCACGCGCACCGAAATAGCCTACCGTGCCGCCGTACAGGCCACGTCGCACCGGTTCGAGCTCCTCGATTATTTCCATGGCCCGCACCTTGGGTGCGCCCACCAGCGTGCCCGCCGGAAAGGTCGCTGCGAACAGATCGAAGGCATCGCGGCCCGCAGCCAGCCGGCCGTGCACACCACTGACGATATGCATGACATGACTGTAGCGCTCGATGGCGCGATAGGGCTCGACGTACACGCTGCCCGCTTGCGCCACCCGCCCCAGGTCGTTGCGCGCCAGATCGACCAGCATCACGTGCTCGGCGTTTTCCTTGGGATCAGCCAGCAGTTCGACAGCGTTGGCCTGGTCCTGCTCTGGCGTAGCCGCGCGCGGCCGCGTGCCGGCAATCGGCCGCAGTTCCGCGGCACCGTTGTCGAGTTTGACCAGCGCCTCGGGCGATGAACCCACGACGGTGAGCTCACCCAGCTCGCAGTAAAACATGTACGGCGACGGGTTCACGAGTCGCAAGGCACGATAGGCCTGAAACGGATCGAGGTCGTGACGCCCCGAGTAACGGCTCGAGAGCACCAGTTGATAGACATCGCCGGCCGCGATGTACTCCTGTGCGCGGCGCACCCGCTCGAGGTACTGTCCGCGACTGAGTGCGGCCGTCGGCGCGGCGTAGCCGCCCGCGTGCCCTGGTCGCGGCGGCATCGGACCACGCAGCGCGGCGATGACTGCGCGCCGCAACGCGCTGCGTTCCGCATCGCTGCCGGCGTGCAGCAGCGCGATGGCGCGGGTCAGATGATCAAACACCAGCAGCGAACGCGGCGCGACGTAGTGCAGCAGCGGTGGCGCATGCGGCAGGCGCGCGGCACGCTCGGGCAGGCGCTCGAAATAGCGCACCACATCGTAGGCCGCAAAGCCCACCAGGCCGCCCGCCAGCGGCACCGAACTGATCTCCGGCAGCGGGCGTGGTGCCTGCTGCAGCGCCAGACGCAGCCCCGACAACAGTTCACTGGCATCGCGCGGCACCGGCAGGGTCTGGGCGCCAATCTGGAAACTGCGCTCGTCGAGGCGCACTGCCAGCGCCTCGCCGAAGCCTATGAAGGAATAGCGTCCCAGCCGTTCGCCACCCTCGACGCTTTCGAGCAGGAAGCGCGGCTTGAAGTCGCGCAGCCGGGCGTACGCCGAAACTGGCGTATCGAGATCCCCGGCAATGTCAAAAGGTGGTTTCATAGGCAAATAGACCCGCTCCGGATGGTTTCCCGGAGAGGGGTCTGGTCAGCGTCAAATCGGGTTCGGTAAAACAGCGCCCAGGGCCCACTCCGTCGTCAGGAGCAGGGCCACCAGCAGATCGCGGCGGACAGGGCATGGGTGCACATACCCGATGAGTATGGCCAGAGACAGCCGGGGGCGTCAATAGTCGCCTCCCTCCCCCTTGCGCCCGTGCCGCATAGACTTTAGCTTGCCCGCAGAGCAGGCGCCCGAGCCGGGAAGGAACCCCAAGCCATGAACAGCGATTACGAAAAGCTCGGCGTCTTCTATGTCGGCCGCGAAGTGGACGCCGCCACCGGCAAAACGCGCCCCGAACCGCTGCTGCTCGAGTCGCGCGACCTGACCACGCACGCGGTCTGCCTGGGGATGACCGGCAGCGGCAAGACGGGGCTGTGCATTGGCCTGCTCGAAGAAGCTGCGCTCGATGGCATTCCAGCGATCTGCATCGACCCCAAGGGCGATATCGCCAATCTGCTGCTGACCTTTCCGAAACTCGCGGCCAGCGATTTCCTGCCATGGATGGATCCGGCCGAAGCCGCGCGCCATAACCTGAGTGCCGAACAACTGGCTGCACAGACCGCCGACACCTGGAAACAGGGCCTGGCCGAATGGGATCAGGCGCCGGAGCGCATTGGGCGACTGCGCGACGCGGTTGAAGTCAGCGTCTACACGCCCGGGGCCAGCACTGGCCTCGGGCTCTCGGTACTGCGCTCGCTGGCCAACCCGGGCGAGGCCGCGCTGGCCGATGCCACGGCGCTGCGCGAGCAGATCGGCGGCATGGTCGCCGCGCTGCTCGCACTGCTGGGTCGCGATGCCGATCCGGTCAAGAGCCGCGATCATATTCTGCTGGCGCGCCTGATCGAACAGAGCTGGAGCGCAGGCGCCAGTCTCGATCTCGCGGGCCTGATTCAGGCCATCCAGAAACCGGGATTCGATCAGCTCGGCGCCT
>JAYTUZ010000103.1:0-1687 GCA_043744295.1 Gammaproteobacteria bacterium
CACAGGCATTGCCGTGGCGCTCGGCGTAGGAAGCAAAACGCCGGAACGGCAGCGGATCGGTGTAGCGATTGGTGATCAGGCGCCCATCCTTGAGGATGAAGGTGACCTGCGAATTCTGCGGCAGGTTGGTGTCGAGCTTGGTGACAATGGTCGCCGTCAGATAGACCGCGCCGTCTTCTTCGTAGAGGCGATTGGAAGATTCGATCTCGCGCATTTCCTCACGCGTGGGCACGTCGATGCCAAGCTCGCTTTCGACGTGACGCTCTTCTTCCGGGCTGGGCTCCAGCAGATCGACCCACAGTGCTGCGCTGAGCGCACCGCCGCTCTGGCGCAGCAGTCCGCCCGATTGCAGCGCGAACAGGTTGAGCATGGCCGGCTGGCTTGCCGGTCAGCGGCGCTTTTCGCTCGCCGCGAGGTCGTTGAGGATGCTGATGACATTGGCCGGGCTGCCAGCCATGGAGACATCAGTGACGTACTTGCCGTTGATCACCAGCAGTGGCACGCCCTCGACCTTGTAGCGACGCATCAGCTCATCGCCCTTCTGCATATTGGTCTGCACGCTGAAGGAATTGTAGGCGTTCATGAAATCCGCCTCGCTGATGCCCTGGCTCTTTATGAAAGCCACCTGCGCGGCCAGGCTTTCGCGCTCATCGCCCTGCGCGAACATATAGTTCTTCTTCTCGTTCATCTCGCTGAACACGGCGGCGTGCACGGCCTCTTCCTTGCCCAGCGCCTGCAGCGTGTAGAACAGCTGCGCGTGGGCGCGATGCACCGCGCCCCAGGTAACGGGGATACGTCGAAATTCGATGTAGGCGGGTTTGCTCTTGCGCCAGCTCTCCAGATACGGGTCGAGCGCATAGCAGTGTGGGCAGGCGTACCAGAACATCTCGATCACTTCGACCTTGTCGGGCGCCACATCGGTGGGCTGCGCCGGTGCCAGTGGCCGGTAGTTCGTGCCCGCCAGCCACTTGCCCGCAGGCAGCTTGGCTGCGGCCGGCAGCGCTGCGACACGCTCGAGCGCGCTTTCATCGCGGGCAGCGCTGGCATCGGGACTGGCCGCGGCAGGCGCGCCGGCGCCTGCACCTGGCGCCGCGGCGGTTGGCGCCAGGGCCGCGGGCTCAGCAGTCGCTGGCGCGCTGGCCGTGGCATCGCCGGACGGGACGTTCGCCGGTGGGTTCGCCTCGCGCGAGCAGGCGCCGAGCGCCAGCAGCGCGATCAGCATTGCTGCACGGGTCACTGCAGGGAATTTCTTCATATCAGCGCATGCCTTGAATATAGGAAGCGAGATCGCGCATATCGGTTTCGGTCAGCCGCGCGGCGATGGTGTTCATGATCGCGGCGTAGTCGCCACCGTCACTCGCGCCCTTGGCATTTTTCGTATAGCGCACGTTGCTGCCATAGGCGCCCAGCTGTTTGATGACGTACATCGATTGCTGGCCGCGCAGCGCCGGGTAACCGGCAGCCGGATTGCCGCCACCCACCGGACCGTGGCAGGCAGCGCAGGCTGGAATGCCGCGCGCGCGATCGCCGCTCCTGTACAGCCGCTGGCCGGCTTCCCAATAAGAAGGGTCGGACTCGAGGCCGGTAGCGGTCTGCATGGCGTAATAGGCAGCAACGTCCTGCATATCCTGATCAGAGAGCGTCAGGGCCATCGCCGGCATCATGCTGGCCGAGGCGTCACCGGCCT
>JAYTUZ010000104.1:0-5334 GCA_043744295.1 Gammaproteobacteria bacterium
CCCTTGAGCACTGCGCGGCCGATGGTGTGCGCCAGCGCCAGGCCGGCCAGCGCCGCGGCAAAGGTCTGGCGCAGGCCGATGCCGACGCGGTGGGTATAGAGATGCACCAGCTTTACCAGCTTGAAGGTGAACAGTGACAGCGGCAGCAGCGAGAACACCAGCAAAGGCGGGTCGATGCTCTCGGGATTGCGAATCATCGCCGCCGACCAGCCGATGGCGGCCAGGTTGAAGATCAGATTGAAGCCATCGGCAAGCCACGGCAGCCACCCGGCCACGAAGTGATAGCGCTGCCCAGCGCTCAACGCGCTCAGGCTGGGTCGCAGCAGTCCGCGGGCGTGGTGGCGCAGGATCTGCATGGCGCCGTAGGCCCAGCGAAAGCGCTGCTTCTTGTAGTCGATGAAGGTGTCGGGCATCAACCCGCGGCCATAGCTCTTCGGCAGATAGGTCGCCTGGTAACCCGCTTCCAGCACGCGCAGCCCCAGTTCAGCGTCTTCGCAGATGCACCACTCCGCCCAGCCACCCAGCGCGTCCAGCACCCGGCGGCGCACCAGGGTCATGGTGCCATGCTGGATGATGGCGTTGCGCTCATTGCGGGTGATCATGCCGATATGGAAGAAGCCGCGATATTCCGCGTAGCACATCGACTTGAAAGCGTTCTCGTGTTCGTCGCGATAGTCCTGTGGCGCCTGCACGATCGCCATGTTCGGTGCCACGAAGCTGGGCGCCAGGTCGCGCAGCCATGAAGGCGTGACGCAATAATCGCTGTCGATCACCGCGATCACCTCGGCATCCCGCACCGTCTGCCGCAACGCAAAGTTGAGCGCCCCGGCCTTGAACCCGGCCAGCGGACTGACATGAAAAAAGCGGAAGCGCGTGCCCAGTTGCCGGCAGTGCGCCTCGACCGGGCGCCAGACCGCCTCATCGCGGGTGTTGTTGTCGATGACCAGCACTTCGAATTCAGGATAGTCGAGCCGCTTAAGCGCATTGAGCGTTTCGATGAGCATGTCGGACGGTTCGTTGTAGGCCGGCACATGCACCGATACTTTCGGCAGGTAAGCGCCGTCCCGCAGCCGCGGATCGAGCAGCCGCTCATGGCCGCGAATCCAGTGCGCCTCGGCCCATTCGTGCGCTTCGGCGAACAGCACCGCGATAACGCCGAGCATGCCCAGAATCAGCAGGGCGCCGACGATAACCGTGGTGAGCGTCAGGTACTGCTGGGTGTAATCGTAGATCACCCACACCGCCACAGTGGCCGCGGCGTAGATCACCACCGCCAGCATGGTGCGGCCGCGGGTGCGCAGCGAGCCGCTGTGCACATAAAACAGCGCCAGCAGCAGCAGCGCGATCGTCACCGAAATGCCGGCCAGTACATGCCACTCGGGTATGCGCACGATCGGCGCCGTGAATTCAAATTTCACCTGGCGATCGACGTTGAACACGCCCCAGTAAGCGCCGACACCACCCTCATCATCGGCTTTCCAGGGTTGATCGAAAGCCTCCATGATGTAGTAGCGCTTCTTCTCGTGATCGGCGCGTGCCAGGAAGCGGCGCAGGAACAGCGCTTCGTTGGCAGCCGAAGCCACGGCATTGCCGCGGGTGCGGCCATCCGATGGCCAACCCACCTCACCGATGATCACCTGCCGGTCAGGATAGGCGAGCTCGACACGCTTGAGATTCTCGAAGCTGGCGTCCACCGCGGCCTCGACATCCATGCCTTCCCAGTAGGGCAGCAGATGCACGGCCAGAAAGTCACAGTGGCGCGCCAGCTCCGGGCTTTTCAGCCAGGTCGCCCAGGTTTCTGCGGTGCCGACCGGCATGCTGAGCGCCAGGCGGGCTCGATCGAGATGGCCGATGAGCTCCGCAAGCGGCAAGTCGTTGCGCAGCATCACTTCGTTGCCGATGAACACCCGGACCACATTGCGATTGGCGCGGGCCAGTTCGATGGCCTTGTTCACCTGCAGGGTGTTGGCGGTGCGATCCTTGTCGAGCCAGGCGCCGACCGCCACGCTGATGCCGTACTTGGCCGCCAGGCGCGGCACATCGGCGAGCGTACCGCCAGTGCCGTAGGTGCGCAGCGCGTGCACGCGCCCGGCGAGCAGCTTCAGATCGGCTTCGATCTGCTCATCGCTCGGGTACTCATTGCGCGTGCCACTCTGGTTGGCCTGAAAGGGCGAAAACGCCAGGCCCTGCACCTGTTTGGGCCAGGGCGCCTCGGTACTGGGCCGGTTGGCGTAGGCCCACAGCGCAATGGTCGCGGCCGCGCACAGCGCCGCTACAAAGATCGCCGATACCCATTTCATTGTGGCAAGTTTACCCGCAACGGCTGGCGCAGCGACATGCAATAGCGGCGACAGGCTCACCGGCCATGGCCTAAACTTGCCCGATGAAGCGCGTGATCGCGGTGGCCAATCAGAAAGGTGGCGTCGGCAAGACCACGACGGCCGTCAACCTGTCGGCGTCGCTGGCCGCGACGCGCCGGCGCGTGCTGCTCATCGATCTGGACCCGCAGGGCAACGCCACGACCGGCTGCGGCGTGGATAAATCGACACTCGAACGTGGCACCCTGGAAGTGCTGCTGGGCGAGTGCACCGCCGCCGATGCCATCGTGCCGGTCAGCAGCGCCGGGATGGACCTGCTGCCCGCCAACCAGGATCTCACCGCCGCCGAGGTGCAGTTGCTGGCCATGCCAGCCGGGCGCGAGCGACGCCTGCGCGAAGCCCTGGTGCCAGTGCGCGATCAATACGATGTGATCTTCATCGATTGCCCGCCGTCGCTGAATATCCTGACGGTCAATGCGCTCATCGCCGCCGACAGCGTGTTGATCCCGATGCAATGCGAGTTCTACGCGCTCGAAGGGCTCTCAGCGCTGGTCGCAACGGTGGAGCAGATCCGCGGCAGCGCCAACCCCCTGCTTGAGATCGAGGGCGTGCTGCGCACCATGTTCGATCCGCGCAATAACCTCGCCAACGAGGTCAGCAGCCAGCTGCTCAGCCACTTCGGCGAGAAGGTGTTTCGCACCGTGGTGCCGCGCAATGTCCGGCTGGCCGAGGCGCCGTCCTTTGGTCGCCCGGCACTGGTGCATGACAAGGATTCGCGCGGAGCGCTGGCCTACCTGGCGCTGGCCGGTGAAATGCTGCGCCGCGCCGACCAACCACCGGCCGCGCCCGCTATCATCGGCGCATGACGCAAAAGAGACCGACATTGGGCCGCGGACTCGCGGATCTGCTGGGCCAGGCCCGCCATGTGCCGCCCGCCGCTGCGACGCCGGCCGGAGTGGCTGCCAACGCGGCAGGTGGTGGCACTGCTGCGCCGGTCGGTGAGCGCCTGGCGCAGTTGCCGGTCGAGCTGTTGCAGCGTGGCCGCTATCAACCACGCGATGACATGCGCCCGGATACGCTGGCCGAGCTGGCCGAGTCGATCCGCAAGCAGGGGATCATCCAGCCGATCCTCGTGCGCCCGATCAGCGGCGGGGGCACGGGAGCCGAGCAGCGCTACGAGATCATTGCCGGCGAGCGCCGCTGGCGCGCCGCCCAACAGGCCGGCCTGATGGCTGTTCCGGCGGTCATTCGCGATGTGCCCGACGAAGCGGCCATCGCCATGGCCCTGATCGAGAACATCCAGCGCGAGGACCTCAACCCGCTCGAAGAGGCGCGCGCCTTCGAGCGCCTGATTTCAGAATTTAAGCTTACCCATCAACAGGTTGCAGAGGCCGTCGGACGATCGCGTGCGGCCGTGAGCAATCTGCTGCGCCTGCTGGAGCTGGCGCCGGAGGTTGCGGAGATGGTCGAGCGCCGCGAGCTCGACATGGGTCATGCCCGTGCCCTGTTGGGTCTCGAACATCGTCGAAAACAGGTTGAACTTGCGGCGTTAATCGTTAAAAAGAGCCTATCTGTACGGGAAACGGAAGTTCTGGTGCGCCGTATGGCGGCGCCCCCGGGCAGTGCCAGCACCCCGGCGGCAAAGTACGATCCCAACGTCTCCCGCCTGGAGACCGAACTGGCCGAGAAACTCGGCGCCAAGGTGCAGATCCAGCACAGCGCCAGCGGTCGCGGCAAACTGGTGGTCGGCTACGGAAGCCTCGACGAGCTCGATGGCATCCTCGCGCACATTCAATAGATGAGATGCCCGCAATAGGTGCGCGTACGCCGTTGAAGCGCCGTGATCTCCTCCCTATAATGCGCCGCCCTCGCGACGGGGCTTGTACAGTGTCGTCGCCTGCCTGGGAAATCCGCTGACGAACTACGATTTTGCGCACGCCCGACGCCAGGCGCTGATGCTGGTGGCGGCGCAGGTTGCGATCGCAGGTCTCATCGCAGCGCTGTGCGCCGCAATAAGTGGCGCGCCGGCGGCGCTCGCGGCCCTGGTGGGCGCTGGCATCGGGGTGAGCGCGAGCCTGGTGCAGGTGCTCAGCAGTTTTCGCGCTGGCGCGGTGGGCAACCCCGCTGCCATCGCCCGCGGTTTTTATCGCGGCGAGGCGCTGAAGGTTGCGGTGACGGTGTTGTTGTTCATGCTCGCGTTGCGCGCGCACCGATTTGTGCCGGGTGCGTTGTTCGCGGGGTACGTGGCGACCTTTGTCGCCTACTGGCTGGCGCTGGCACGCACCAGGGGTCGGGGCATCTGAAATGACGGGAGGCGAAAAATTCGATGGCTGCTGAATCTGCACACGCCCCCGCCTCGGTCACCGAATACATCCAGCATCACCTGCAGAACTGGACCTGGCAGTTCGGCGACAACCCGTTCTGGTCGCTGAATCTCGACAGCCTGTTCTGGTCGGCCTTCATGGGCGCGCTGTTCCTGCTGGTCTTCGCGATTGCACTGCGCACTTCCCGGCGTTCCATCGACAAGGCGCCCACCGGCTTCCAGAAATATGCCGAAGGCGTGGTCGACATGGTCGACAAGAACGTTAAGGACACGCTTCATTCCCCTGGCCCGCTGATCGCGCCGCTGGCGATCACGATTTTCTGTCTCGTGCTGTTCATGAACGCCGTGGATCTTTTCCCGGTTGATCTGTGGTCGACCGTAGTGGCCGAGCGTGGCTTCGGCCTGGAATTCTTCAAATCCGTGGCGACCACGGATCCAAACATCACTTTCGGCATTGCGCTGAGCGTGTTCGCTCTGGTGCAGTACTTCAGTTTCAAGATGAAGGGCGCGGGCGGCTATGCGAAAGAATTCCTGTTTCATCCCTTCAACCACTGGGCGCTGGCGCCGTTCAACATCCTGCTCAACGCGGTAGAGCAGATCGCGCGCCCGGTCTCGCTGGCGCTGCGACTATTCGGCAACATGTATGCCGGCGAGCTGGTGATGATCCTGATTGGACTGTTTGCCCTGACCCAG
>JAYTUZ010000105.1:0-20105 GCA_043744295.1 Gammaproteobacteria bacterium
GCCGCGGTGGCGCGCATGCTCTCGGGCGTGCTGTTCGGCGCCGGGATCGTCTGCTACCTCTGGTTGACGACAGGCCCGCGCATGGGCGCCCTGCGCGAGCTCAAGCCACGCGGGTCGATCGCCTACGCGGCCGGCATTGCCGCTACACTGCTGTTCGTTCCGGCGGCGTCATTGTCTGGCAATGGCGCTGCGTGGTACACACTCGTGGCATTGGCGCTCCTCGGCCTTGCCAGCCTCGCGGTGCTGGCCGCGATCAGCCTGGCCCTGGCAATCGCCTGGCTAACCCGCTGCCTTCTGCATTGGCGCCCGGCGTGAGAACTGCGGCTGCACCGGCGGCTCCAGCCCGGTCTCAGCTTTGCACCGCCCCTTGAGCTCGTCGATGGAATCGAAGCCGCGGTCGAACAGCTTCACCGCGCCGCGCTCCTGCGCCAGGCGCGCGCGCAGTTGCCGCGTCGCCTCGGCATCGGCCTTGCCGTTCGCACCCACGACTACGCCGTAGCGGCGCGCGCCGTCGACGCTCACCAGGCCGGCCTCGACGTCGAACATGACCTTATCGACCTCGCGCTCGAGCGGGTCGCCGCAGCCACCGCCGCCCCAGGTGTCGTAGAGCAGCAGGTCGCCGGCCGCAACCTTGATGCGATCGCACTTCGAGGGCAGCAGAGTCCGTGTCCCATCGGCGCGCTGCAGTTCTTTCTTGCCGCGTCCGCCCGGCAGCCCGCCGTTGACGCCCCAGGGATAGGTGAGCCAGCGATCATCGTGGATCGAGATCTCGCCTGGCTCGAGAAAGCGGTAGCCCATGCGCAGGCCATTGCCGCCGCGGAATTTCCCGGCGCCGCCGGTATCCGTAATGGTCTCATACGTCTCGATGCGCAGCGGAAAGTAGCTCTCTACGAATTCGTTCGGCACGTTCGTGAAGGACGGCCAGAGCGAATGACCGTCGGGGCCATCGCCGAAGGGCTTGCCCGGAATGCCGCCAAACCCAATCTGGTAGAGCTGGTACCACTCGCCGTTCGCGCGATACCCGGAATACATGAAATGCGGGCTGTCGGAGAAGCCGGCCGCGCACATGAAGGCCGGATTGCCCTGGCCAAGAAGTCCACCAAGGATGTCGAAGATGCGCCCAAGCGCGTGCGTCCGGCAGGAGAGCGCCGCAGGCTTGAGCGGCTTGAGCAGCGTGCCCGAGGGAATGCGCACTTCCATGAGGTCATAGAAACCATCGTTGAAGAGGATCTGCGGGTCGAACACCATGATCATGTAGACGCCCGCAAACATCTTGAACATCTCTTCGTTCAGCAGGAAATTGATCGAGCCGATCGACTGCGGGTCGGTACCGGCGAAATCGAAGATGCATTTGTCACCCTCGCGCCACATGCTGCAGGCGATCTTGTAGGGACCCATGCCCATGCCATCATCGCAGACGTAGTCCTCAAAATACTGCTTCTGCTCCGGCACGGTCTTGCCGATCAGCACGCGCATTGCCCGCTTGTTGCGCTCGAGCATCGCGTCCATGGCCGAATAGAACACGTCGTCGCCAAAGCGCGTGGCGATCTCGATGCAGCGGATGCCGGCGGTGCGCAGCGCGGCGACGATTGCGTTGAAGTCGGAGAGGTTCCACATCGGCAAGCGGCAGTTGTGCAGAATGATGCGCAACACATCTTCGTTGAGCTTGCCGGCCTTGTAGATCTTGAGCGGTGGCACGACGATGCCTTCCTCGTAGATCTGCCGCGCGTCGGTGGGGAGCGAACCGGGCACCTTGCCGCCGATATCGGTCATGTGGCCAAACATCGCCGACCAGGCAATGATACGGCCGCCCTTGTAGATCGGCATCAGCAGCAGCCAGTCGTTGGCATGGCTGACAGCGCCATTGACTGAATACGGGTCGGTGGTCAGGAAGATGTCGCCTGCCTCGATCGTGCCGTCGTAGCCCTGCATGAAGCCATGGATGAAGGAGCCGAACTGGCCGACAACCATCTTGCCGTCGAGGTTGGCGATCATCGGGAACTCGTCGTGCTGTTCGCGGATGCCGGGCGACATCGCGGTGCGGAACAACACCGTGTCCATCTCGTAGCGCGCGTTACGGAGCGCACTTTCGATGATGTCGATCGTGACCGAATCGACCTTGACCTTTTTCATCTTCCTGCTGTTGCGCTGGATGATCGTGGCGGGCATGTGCTTGACTCCAAATCCTGTTGCGATGATGCCGATGCTTGAATCCGCTGCGGGTGCCCTTAGCGGCGTCTGACGCGGGGTTTGGCCCTGGCCTTGGCCTTGCCGGCGGCCTTGGCCTTTTTGGGTGCCCGGTAGCCATCCGGATAGATCAGGATGTTGCCGTACCGGTCGACCACGCCGGTGTGCCGGGGCAGGATCACCGCGGTGGAATCCATTTCCATGATCACCGCGGGCCCGGCAATACGGTTGCCGGCCCTGAACTTGCCGCGCTCGTAAACGGTCGCGGAAACCTCACGACCGTCCATATAGGCCTTCTGCTTGCCGATGGCCGCGGACTTCGGACTGGGCCCGCCCTTCGCCACCACCGGCCGCTCGATACTGATGCCGCGGCCCTGCACGGTGGCGCGCAGATTGACGAGCTCGTGCTCGAGCGGCAGCGCGAAGGTAAACAGGCGCTTGTGCTCGGCATCGAAAGGCACCGAGATTGCCTTGAGCCCCTGCTTGGCGAGCGCTTGGAGTTCGACGTTGACGGTCAGCAGCAGCCCCTGCCCGCGATAGCGCACGTCAACCTGGTAGCCGATGCTCATCTCCGAGCGCGGCACCTGCTCGCCCTCGAGTGAACGCGCGGCATCGTCCGCGAGCTCGCTCAATACCTTGCTGACGTCCCTGGC
Source organism: Gammaproteobacteria bacterium (assembly GCA_043744295.1). GTDB lineage: Bacteria > Pseudomonadota > Gammaproteobacteria > Steroidobacterales > Steroidobacteraceae > FEN-1191. Next base: position 2,841 of record JAYTUZ010000105.1, read on the forward strand.
ATTGGTGTCGCTGAACTTGCAGATGTAGGTGCGCGCTGATTCATCACGGATCGCCGTGGTGGCGTCACCGAGCGCGCACAGCACGCCAGGTCCGGGCGGGATGATCGCCGGCCAGGAGCCGAGCAGGCGCGCGAGCGCATTGGCATGCAAAGGCCCGGCGCCGCCGAAGGCGATCAGGGCGTACTCGCGCGGATCGTGGCCCTGTTCGACCGAAACCAGGCGCAACGCACCAACCATGTTCTCATTGACGATGTTGTAGATGCCCAGTGCCGCATCCCTGACGCTGAGTCCGAGCGCGCTGCCGATCTTGCGAACCGCGCTGTGCGCCAGCTCGCGATTCAGTTCCATGTCGCCGCCGAGGCGCTGCTGCGCCGGCAGATAGCCGAGCACCAGGTTGGCATCGGTGACGGTCGGCTCGGTGCCACCCCGCCCATAGGCCGCCGGTCCGGGATCAGCGCCCGCCGATTGCGGGCCAACGCGCAGCGCCCGGGTGAGTTCAGGAACGTGCGCGATCGAGCCGCCGCCGGCACCGACCGTGCGGATATCCACGGAGGAGGCGCGCACCGTGACATCGCCGATCGTGGTCTCGCGCCGCAGCCGCGGCACGCCGTTCATGATCAGCGAGACATCGGTCGAGGTACCGCCCACATCGATGGTCAGCAGGTTCGGGAACCCGGCCTGTACCGCTACCCAGAGCGCGCCGGTGACTCCGCCGGCCGGCCCGGACATCAGCAGGTTGACCGGATACTCCTCACTCGACTTGGCCGAGGCCAGGCCGCCGTCGGAGCGCAGGATATGCAGCTTGACCTTGCGGGTCTGGGCTTCGAGCTTGGATTTCAGGTTGCGCACATATTTCTGAACCCGCGGCCGCACGTAGGAATTGGCGACCGTGGTCACGGTGCGTTCGTACTCCTGCATTTCCGGCACGACTTCCGAAGACAGCGACACCGGGATGCCAGGCAGCACTTGCTGGGCGATCTTCTTGATGCGCTGCTCGTGCTGGTCGTTGGCGTAGGCATTGATCAGCGAGACGGTCAGCGCTTCGATCTTCCGGGCCCGGAGTGACTGCAGGGCCACGCGCAGCTGAGCTTCGTCGAGTGGCCGGACGATTTCGCCACTGCTGCTGACGCGCTCGTCGGCTTCGATGGTGCAGCTCAGTGGCGCCATCGGCAGCGACTTGTTGTAGATCACCCAGCCGCCGAGGCCGCCAGGCACGAAGCTGCGCGCGATCTGCAGCACCTGCCGGTAACCGCGGGTCGTCACCAGCCCGCAGCGCGCCCCAGTGCCGGTCAGCACGGTGTTGGTGGCTACCGTGGTGCCGTGCATGACGTGATCGATCTGCGCCGCGTCGATGCCGGCACGCTCACACACGCGGGCCATGCCATTGAGGACCCCGATCGATTGGTCGGCCGGTGTGCTCGGCACCTTGGCGGTCCAGACCTGGCCGTTCGCTTCGTTGACAAGCAACAGGTCGGTGAACGTGCCGCCGACATCAACTCCCAGTCTGTAACTCATGCGTGCACCTGTTTTGGTCAGTTCCTGAATTGTAATCGGCGCAGCGCTTCAGGCGCGCGCTCGCAGCAATGGAAAACCACCCGCCTTGATCAGCATACCCGGTACCGGGCGGCCGAGCTGCTCCTGCAACCAGCGCCCGGTCGCGAGCAGCGCGTCGAGGTCGACGCCGGTTGCAATGCCCATGCGCGTCAGCATGTAGACGAGATCCTCGGTAGGAATGTTGCCGGTCGCGGCCGGCGCGAACGGGCAGCCGCCGATGCCGCCGAGGCTTGCATCGAGCGCCTGGACTCCCGCGGCAACGGCGGCATAGGCGTTGGCAATGCCGGTGTTGCGGGTGTTGTGGAAGTGGCAGCGCAGCGGTATCCCGGGTAGCACCGCGCGCACCCGCCCGACCAGCTCGCTGACCTGGCTGGGCACGCCGGCGCCGATGGTGTCGGCGAGCGCAATTTCGAAGGGCCGGCCCTCGGCGACACGCCTGGCGAGTTCAACCACGCGTTCGATCGCTACCTCGCCCTCGAACGGGCAGCCGAACGCCGCCGACAAGGTCACCTGCGCGCGGATGCCAGCCGCATGCGCCAGCGCGGCGATCTCCTGCCAGGCCGCCACGGATTCGGCGACGCTTGCACCCTGGTTGCGCTGGTTGAAGGTCTCGCTGACCACCACCGCCATGCCGATCTCATTGCAGCCGGCCGCCAGCGCGCGCTCGAAGCCGCGGCGATTGAGCACCAGGCCGATGTAGCTGACGTCCTCGCGGCGGGGCAGGGCCGCGAGCACCGCTTCCGCGTCCGCCATCTGCGGCACGCGCTTGGGGTTCACGAAGCTGGCGACCTCGATGCGGCGGATGCCGGTCGCGATAGCCCGATTGATGAACTCGACTTTGCTCGCGCAGGACAGCAGCGTCGGTTCGTTCTGCAGCCCATCACGTGGCCCGACTTCGATGACCTGGACAGACTTGGGCAGCGGCACAGTCAAGGCATGCTCCCCGACGGGACAGCGTAGCCCGCGAGCAGGCTGTTGCAGGCAACAAGACTCGGCTTCCCCAAGTTGACGACTCCTCAGGTCCTTGACCCCGGACCTGCCGATTGTATACAAATAGGCGCCCGGCGACCCCCCAAAAGAGCCGTTCGCCAAATTTCAGGAAATGAACATGACTGATCCCGGTTTCAAGAATGGCCCGCTCAGCGACCTGCGCCTGCTCGAACTCGGCACCCTGCTCGCCGGGCCATTCTGCGGGCAGCTCATGGGAGACCTGGGTGCCGAAGTGATCAAGATCGAGCCGCCCAACCAGGGCGATCCGATGCGTTTCTGGGGTCAGCAGCAACCGGGTGAGCCCTCGCTCTGGTGGCCCGTGGTGGGCCGCAACAAGAAGGCCATCACGCTCGATCTGCGCCAGAGCGCCGGCCAGCAGCTGCTGCGTGAGCTGGTAGCCGGCGCCGACTTCCTGCTGGAAAACTTCCGGCCCGGAACGCTCGAGAAATGGGGGCTGGGCTGGGAGGAACTTTCGGCGATCAACCCCAGGCTCATCATGATCCGCGTCTCGGGCTTCGGACAGACCGGGCCGCGCGCGCGCGACCCCGGATTTGGCTCGATCGGCGAGGCGATGGGGGGTATGCGCTACGTGGTCGGCGATCCGGCGACTCCGCCCTCCAGGCTGGGCATCAGCATCGGCGATTCGCTGGCCGCGACCTTTGCCTGTCTCGGCGCGCTCTCGGCGCTGCACTATCGCGAAAAGACCGGACGCGGCCAGGTGGTCGATTCAGCCATCTACGAAGCGGTGCTGGCGATGATGGAATCGCTGATCACCGACTACGACAAGCGCGGGTTCATCCGCGAGCGGACCGGCGCGATCCTGCCGAACGTGGCGCCCTCCAATGTCTATCCCACCACCGATGGCCTGGTGTTGATTGCCGCGAACCAGGATGGCGTTTTCGCTCGCTTGTGCATCGCCATGGGCGAGCCCGGCCTCGCGCAGGACCCGCGTTACTCGACCCACCAGGCGCGCGGCGCGCGCCAGGCCGAGCTCGATGCGCACATCGGCCAGTGGACCGCCACCCTGAGCACCAGGGCGGTGCTGGAGATTCTCGCGCGGGCCGAGACCGCGGTGCCCTCGGGGCTCATCTATCGCGCGCCCGACATGCTCGCCGACGCCCATTTCAAGGCACGCGAGGCGATCGTCACGACCACTCACCCAACGCTCGGCGAGCTGAAGATGCAAAACGTCGCGCCGAAACTCTCGCAGACTCCCGGCACCATCCGCGGTGCGGCGCCGGAGCTTGGCCAGCACAACGAGGAGATCTACCTCAAGCTGCTCAAGCTGTCGGCCGAGCGTTACGCCGAACTGCGGCGCACCAAAGTCATCTAGTGGAGTGACAGGAACTCGAGCAGCAGCTGGGCGAAGCGCTGTTTCTGTTCTCGCCCGGCGACCACGTGGGCAACGTCGTCCATCATCACGCCACGCGCGCCCGGTATCGCCTGCTCGATCGCCCGGGTGTGCTTCGGGCTGGTCACAGCATCCCGACCGGCGTGGATAATCAGCGACGGGCAGCGCACTGCACCCAGCCGGCGCTTGGATTCAAAGCCGAGGCAGGCATCGATCAGGCGTGAGTGCGTAGGGTAGCGGCCGTTGAGTTCCTTCCAGCCGCCGGCCGGGCCGAGCAACCGGTTCTTGTTGGCGTTGTAGAACTCCGGGGTGAAGGACAGCAGCGTGACCGCGTGCTGGAATGCCAGGAAGCCGCAGTCGCGGTGGATCCAGCGGAACATCTCCAGCTGGTCGCGCAGGAAATCATCGACCTCGCACCAGGCGCCCATGTTGAGCATGCTGCGCGCCAGGTCTGGTCGCGTGATGGCGATCTCCTGGCAGACGCAGGCGCCCATGCCCACCAGACCGACCAGGTGCACGCGCCGCAGACCGAGGTGATCGAGCAGCCCGATCGCATCGCCGGCGTGCAGGCCCATCGTCGCCGGTAGCGCCGGATCGTCGCTGGAGTCGCGGATGCCGCGGTAGTCGAAGACGATGACCTGGTAGCGATCCGTCAGGCCGCGCGCCAGCTGGCCATGATTCTCATGGCAGAAGGTGCCCCAGCCGCCCATGCACAGCAGCGGCGCGCCCTGGCCCAGCACTTCGTAGTACATCGCATGGCCGTTTATATGGGCGATCGGCATTGGTGCGGGCTCAGCCTACCGATATGATTGCGTTGATCCGACCCAGTGGCGCTCCTGCGCCGCGGGTTGTGAGCGGAGAGTGTCACAGTGCGTGCAGTCGAGAAGGCTTATCAGGCGATCCGCGTCGGCATCATCGGCGGGCGCTTCGCGCCGGCGAGCCGCATTACCGAGCAGGAGGTCGCCGCCGTCGCGGGCGTGAGCCGTACCCCGGCGCGCGAGGCGCTGCGCCGGCTGCACTCGGAAGGGCTGGTCGAGTTCACGCCCAACCAGGGTGCGGTGGTCGCTGAATGGTCGCCGGCCGATGCCGATGAGATTTTCGATCTGCGCGTGGTGCTCGAGTCCCACGCGGCGGCGCGCGCGGCTACGCATGCGACGGACGCGCAGGTTGAGGCACTCGGGACGCTCGCCAGGCAGCAGCGCGCCGAGGCGCTGGCGCGGCGCGAGGGGCATCTGGAACGCATCGCCAGTCTCAACCGCCGTTTTCACAACCAGCTGGTGGAGGCGGCCGCGAGCCCGCGCCTGCACCGGGCGCTGGCGGCGCTGCTCGACGCCTCGCTGATCATGAAGACCTTTCACCACTACACGCCCGTCGATCTCGAGCGCAGCGCCGCACACCATCTCGAACTGGTGCAGGCGCTGGCTGCGCGCGATGACGCCTGGGCCGCTTCGGTCATGCGCACGCATGTCCTGGCGGCCAAGCGCTCGCTGCGCCGCTAGGTCCCGAAGCGGTACCCGAAATCGATGCCGTAGCTGCGGCCCGGCGAATCGTGGATGAATGAGCCACCGAACTCAGGCGCGACGATGATCTCCTGCAGATATTTCTTATCGGCAAGATTGCGGCTCCACAGCGTGGCGCTCCATTTGTCACTGCGCAGACCGAGGCGCGCGTTGATCACCTGGTACGGGTCACGACTCATCTTGCCGTAGTTGGTCTGGCCAAAGCCGAAGCCGGTGAACAGTGCGGGCACCGTGTTGTTCTGGACCGGGTGGAACCAGGTCTTGCCGACAAAGTTTGCTTCGACGCGCGCCACGAAATCGAGGCCAGAACCGCCCATGGGCACCGTAAGGTCCGCGCCCGCGTTACCCGTGTAGGCCGGGGCGTAGGGCAGCTTGTTGCCGTTGGTGTATGGGCGAATCGCATAGTTGTCGATCTTCCCGTCCGTGAGGCCGAAGCCGGCGAACAGCGTCAGGTTATTGTTTGCACGCCAGCGGGTGTCGAGCTCGGCGCCCTTGATCGAGACCTGGTCGATGTTCGTCACCACACGCAGCAGGCCGAAGGGGCCGGCGAAGAAGTCGAAGAACTGCATGTCATCGACCTTGGTGTAGTAGACCGCGCCGTTGATCGACAGTGCGCGATCCAGCAGATTGGCCTTGAAGCCGAGTTCCGCCGCCTTCGATACTTCCTTGCGGAAGTCATCCTTTATGCCGGCGAGGTTGTGAGTCGAAGTCGGGGTGCACGTCGGCAGGCCGAGCACCAGTCCCGGCAGGAATACGCTGCTCGGCCCGAGGCACAGGCCGCCGTAGAACAGGTCCACAGTCGCCTGGCTGCCCGAAGAGTTGAAGCCACCGCTGCGGAAACCGTAGCCATAGGAGGCGTACAGCGCCAGCTCATCGGAGGGCTTCCAGTTGAGCGAGAGCTTGGGCTGCAGCTGGCTGAAGCTCGTTGACCGGCTCGGAATGCCGGTCGTGGCCCAGTTGCCGCCCGCGAGCGCGTTCTGCGTGTAGGCCGGGTTGATGTACGGAGTCGAGGCACCATTCCACAGCGCCGCGAACCCTGGCGTCTGCGCGAAGGCATTGGCTCCCGTGGGTACGTTGTTGTCGACGTCGCGTTTCTCGGAATCGTAGCGCAGCGCGAGCGCCAGTTCGGTGCCCGGGGCCACGTCGTAGGCAAGCTGGCCGAAACCGGCGTACACCTTGCTCTTGAAGGTGTCGTCATAGAGCAGGTCGGTCGGGTTCGGGCCGCTGGCCGGCACGAAGGCCTGCGCCAGGAAATTCTGCTGCAACGAGGCGCCGGTATTGTCGGCCCCCTGCGAGACCACGACGTGCCGATCGATGTCGGCGAAATACACGCCCGCGAGCCAGCGCAATTGCTGGTTGCCTGGCGAGCTCAGGCGCAGCTCCAGGCTGGTGTCCTTCTGGTCGCGCTGCTGGTACTGGTAACCACCGCAGGTGGTCGGTCCGTAGGGCGGCTGGAACGACGAGGCGTAGGGCGTAGTCGTGATGATCGTGCCGGGCGGATTGCCATAATTGAACGGCGGCGGGAGCGGCGTGTCGAGCGTCCGCGCGGCAAACGAGGCCGTGCAGGAAGGCGTAAACGCGTACAGGTAAAAGGCGTCGCTGGCGCCGTCGGTGAGGAAGAAATTGGTCTGATCGTTATGCGCGAGTACCGCGGTCAGCGTGCCCACGCCTACATCCCAGTCACCTTTGATCGAAATGTCCTTGTTTTCCTGCTCGTTGATCGGCTTGATGTTGTTCGAATAGAAGAAGTTGTGCCCGTTCGGATTCTCGTCGAAGGGCGGCGCGCCAAATGCCGTAGCCACCTCGAAGAAAGCCACCGCGGCATTGAATTTGATGGCGCCCGACTTGATCTTGGAATACTTGGCTTTCACGTCGATGCTGCCGCCGCCCAGGTCGAACAGCAGCCGCCCCTGGGCGCCATATTCCTTGAAGTAGTCGACGCAGTTGTCGCACTTAAGCAGCGTGTTTTTGAACTGCCCGTCGGTGCTGCGGGTGTAGGCCGCGAGGCTGCCACGCGCGTTCTCGCCCATGGGGCCGCTCAGTGTAACGTGGCCTTTGTAGCCCGAATAGTTCTCGACACCCAGGCCCAGATCCACTTCGAACTTGTCGGTGGGCTTGCGCGTGGTGATGATCATGGCGCCGGCGAGCGCGTTGCGACCATAGAGTGCGCCCTGTGGACCTTTCAGTACTTCGATCTGGGAAACATTGTTCAGTTCCTGGTTGAGTGCATTCGGGTTGGTCTGCAGCACACCATCGATGACCAGCGCGAAATTGGTCTCGGCATCACGGCCCGTATTGAGTCCGCGGATGCTCACCTGCATGTCGCCGCTCTCTGCGGTCTGTACCTGTGAGACGCTGGAGGTCAGGGCGATGAAGTCCTGCGGCCGTTCGATGCCCGCATTCTTGATTTCAGTCGCCGTAAAGGCCTGGATCGTCGCCGGAACGTCGATCAGTCTCTCCTCACGCTGCCGCGCGGTGACGACGATTTCTTCGAGTTGATCGCCGGCAGGCTTGGCGGCAGCAGTGGCGGCGGCTTGCGTCGGCGCCACGGCCAGTCCGGTGGCGATGGCTGCAACCAGACATGTCAGCTGTAAAAGGAGCTTGTTCATGGTATTCCCCCTGAAAATGCCAGTCGCCGTTCCGGCGCGATTGTATACAATCTTGGTTTCGAGTCTAGCATCGGCACTCGTGTTGCCGCAACACGACGCCGGGTTAATATGCTGTTGCGCCGGTACCCGAGTCGACGCGGATCCACCCAACCCCACTGGTAAACGCAAATGAAATTGCATGGCCTGTCTGTCGCGCCAACCCTGCTGCTCATCGCACTGGGGATTCAGCCCTGCTCCGCGGCGAGCAAGCCGGCCGCCGACCTGATCATCGTCAACGCTCGGGTGTGGACCGTCGACAAGACGCAGCCCGAAGCCCAGGCCGTGGCGGTGCTCGGCGACAGGATTGTCGCGGTGGGCGGGAGTGCCACGGTGTCAGCGTGGCGCGGAGCGCAGACGCGCGTGATCGATGCAGGCGGCAAACTGCTACTGCCCGGCTTCAATGACGCGCATGTGCATTTTGTGTCGGGTGGTCTCCAACTCGACAGCGTGGACCTGAAGGATGCCGCCAGTGCCCAGGAGTTCGCGCGGCAGATCGGCGCACGCGCCAGGGCGCGCCCGAAGAATGAGTGGATCACCGGCGGCAATTGGGACGAAACCAAATGGCAGCCGGGCGAAGTTCCCAGCAAAGACCTGATCGACGCGCTGACCCCGGAGACCCCTGTATTCGTAACCCGCTATGACGGGCACATGGGCCTCGCGAACTCCGTGGTACTGCGGCTGGCGGGAATCACCTCGAAAACACCGGATCCGCCCGGCGGCACGATCGTACACGACGAAAATGGCGAGCCGACCGGGGCGCTGAAAGACGCCGCCGCGGATCTGGTCTTCAGGATCATGCCGCCGCTGACTCACGATGCGCGCCTCAAGGTGATCCGGCGCGCCATGGCACATGCCGCTTCACTCGGCGTGACCAGCGTGCAGCACATGGGCGCCGAGGCCGCGGATATTTCTGCGTACGCGGACTTGCTCCAGCGCGGTGAGCTCAGCGTGCGGGTGTACGCCGTGATGCCAATTTCGCAGGTCGAGGACCAGGCCAGGACCGGCGTGCGGCGCGCGTTTGGCGGGCCGTTTCTGCGCATCGGTGGACTGAAGGCGTTCGCCGACGGTTCCCTGGGTTCTGGTACCGCGTATTTTTACGAGCCGTTTCTCGACCAGGGCGAGAATCGCGGCTTGCTCTCGGACCAGATGCAGCCGCTCTCATTGATGCGCGAGCGCATGATGCAAGGCGATGCCACCGGCCAGCAACTCTGCACGCACGCGATTGGTGATCATGGCATATCCATGATTCTTGATCTGTATTCCGAAATCGTGGCGGCACACGGCTCGGCGGATCGGCGTTTGCGCATCGAGCACGCCCAGCATGTGGCCGCCAGCGACTTCCAGCGCTTTGCGGATCTGCAGGTGATCGCCTCGGTGCAACCCTATCATGCGATCGACGACGGACGCTTCGCGGAAGCGCGCATTGGCCGCGATCGCTCCAGCCGCACCTACGCCTTCCGCAGCTTTCTCGATCATGGGGTGCGCCTGGCTCTCGGCACCGATTGGGAAGTCGCGCCGTTGGACCCGCTGCAGACCGTCTATGCGGCAGTGACGCGGGCCACCCTGGATGGGAAGAATCCCGGCGGCTGGTTTCCGGAACAGAAGCTCTCGTTGCCGGAGACGATCGAGGCCTACACCATGGGTTCAGCCTACGCGGAATTCCAGGAAAACGACAAAGGCTCGATTACGCCGGGCAAGCTCGCGGATCTGGTGCTGCTGAGCGACGATCTGTTCACCATTGCGCCCGAAAAAATCCGCACGGCGCATGTGCTCAAAACCATCGTCGGCGGTAAGCTGATTTTTGACGCGCAGGCGAAGCATTGAAGCGGACCGGTAGCGCTATTGCTGGCGACTCATTTCGGCAGGTACGATCCGCGCATGCTTGCGCACCAGGTTCAAGCGCTCCTGGTGCTGGTGCGCAGCGGCGCGAATGAACGCCGCAAAAGCCAACACCGCCTCGTTGCTTGCCAGCCAGAGCGGATAGGCGAACCGGTACTCGTTGGCAACCTGAAGCCATTGGTCGTACGGCGCCACCAGCGCACCGGATTCAAGATCATCGATTGCCAGGACGTCGCTCGCGAGTGCAATACCCTGACCGGCGCGGGCGGCATCGAGCGCGAGTCCCGGGTCACTGAAGTGTGGGCCGGCCGCGGCGTCGACGCTGCTGGCGCCGACGGCCCGCAACCATACCAGCCAGTTTTCGCGCCGTTCGTCGTGTACGAGCGTCAGCCTGGCCAGGTCTTCCAGTCGCGGCGTCCGTTGCCTGGGCTCGCGAACCATCCGTTGGCAGGGTCCCAGACAGTCGTCGAACAATGATTCTTCCATCCGCTCGCCACCGACTGAACGCAGGCGGCCGATCACGAATTCAACTTCCTGATGATCGAAGTCAAGCAGTTGCTCAGAGGTGTCTAGCCAGATTTCAATGTCGGCTCGAAGCTCGCGGAATTCGGCGAGGCGCGGCATCAGCCAGTAGCGTGCAAAGGCCGCATCGCTCGAAACAACCAGCGGGCCGGTAGCTTTGTAGGGCGCCAGCCGGGCTACTCCCATGCTCAACAGCTCAATCGCCTCCTTGACCGTCGCCAGAAAATCACGGCCCGCGTCGGTGAGTGTGATCTCCCGTGGCAGGCGATGAAACAGACGCTGCCCCAGTGCCGCCTCCAGCTGGCGCACCTGATGGCTGACAGCCGACTGCGTCAGCGCCAGCTCGTCAGCCGCCTTCACGAAGCTGCTGTGGCGCGCCGCGGCTTCGAAGCCGCGCAGCGCATTGAGGGGGGGCAGACGGCGCCGGTCGAGCGTGTGCATTTTCTCGCCTATAACGAAAATACTTCGCGCCCGCCACGAAGATCGATCGCTGCTACCTGTGGGGCGGCCGATTATAGTTGCCGGCGGCCTGATTTACACGGCCGAAGTGCTCAATCGACTGGAAGATTCGTTCAAGGAGATCGCGACATGAGACCGGGTGAACTCGGATACACCATGCCGGCCGAGTGGGAGCCGCACGCCGGCTGCTGGATGGGCTGGCCGAAGCGCCTGGAACTGTGGCAGGAGTACCTCGAGGCCGCCCGCAATGACTATGCCCGAGTTGCCCAGGCTATCGCCCGATACGAGCCCTTGAGCATGGTTGCAGAACCCGAGTGCGTGGCGGATGCCCAGTCGCGCTGCGGCCCGTCGGTTCGGGTGCTTCCCCTGCCGATGGATGATTCATGGTTGCGTGACTCGGGCCCGACTTTCCTCGTCGACCGCAACGGCAAGCGAGCCGCGGCCGCGTTCACTTTCAATGCATGGGGCGCCAAGTATCATCCCCACGATAGAGATGCGGCCATGGGCGCGCGCATTGCGACGCAGGTTGGTACGCCGGTCTACAAGTCAGATCTGGTCGCGGAGGGTGGCGGCTTCTACTCGGATGGCGAGGGAACACTCATAACGGCCGAGACCTGCATTCTCAACCCGAATCGCAATCCCGGCTGGACCAAGGCGGAAGCCGACGCCGAGCTCAGGGCCATGCTTGGCATCAAGAAGGTTATCTGGCTACCTGGCGATGTGACGGACACCGAAACCGACGGACATGTGGACGGATTCATCGCCTTCATCAAGCCAGCAGTCGTGCTGTGCGAAGTGGTCGCTGATCCGGCGGATCCCCGCTTCGCAATCATGGCCGAAAACCGCAAGGTCCTGGAGATGTCGACCGACGCCCGCGGACGCCGCCTGGAGCTGGTGCCGATTCCCGAAGCCCCGCGCAGCGTCGTGCCTGGCGGTGCGGATGGCTACTGCCGTTCTTACGTGAATTTCTATCTGGCCAATGGCGCCGTGATCACTCCGGCCTATGGTGTGGCTGAAGACGTTGAAGTTTTTGAAACGCTGCGTCATGCGTATCCGGATCGCGAGGTCGTGCCGGTTGCATTGCACGCTCTGTTTCGCGGTGGTGGCGGGATACACTGCATCACTCAGCAGGAGCCCAGAGCCTAGCGTGTCTGCTCACGCCACATGCCCGTTACAGTTGGCCCATTTCGAGGTGCCTGAAACGAGGATATGGGCTTGAAGCCAAGGGATTGGTAGCGTTGATTATTGACTGGATTGGTTGATTCAAGGTAGGCGGGCATGCGCTGCGCATCAACACGGGTCAAATTCTCTTTGAGCAGGGCCATGCCGAGCCCGCGTCCGCGATGTTCCTGATGGATGCCAAGGAGACTGAGGTAGTAGTGCGGCTCCTTTTGAGGATGCGCCTCGCCGAAGCGACGCAATAGTTCGGCAACATCAACGGCTCTTGTACCGACAAGTTCGGCAAGCAGATCTGGAATACCGGGCTGCTGCTCATCCGAGAATTCGTTTTCCCCCGGGGGAATCCACACTGCAACCGATTCAAAGCTGGCGGTTCTGAAAACACAGGGAAACCGCAGTGCTCCGTGAATGAATAGGCGCATGAAGCGCCTTCTGGCACTCAGGTCGGGGAAAGCCCATGACCAGGTCGGGTCAGCGCCAAAGGCGGATGAGATCACATCAAGAACTCTCTCCGCCTCTGCCAGGTCTGCCGCCACCACCGCAATAGTCATGGTTCAAGGCTCATAGTCAGGCTTGCGCCGCCGGCTGCTGCTGCGTCACGCAGTGGATGCCGCCGCCGTTTTCGTAGATGCGATCCATATCGAGGGCGACCAGTCTGCGGCCCGGGAACAGCCGTGCCAGTGATTCCTGTGCACGGGCGTCGGCCGCGCGGTCGCCAAACTGCGGTGTGTAGACTGCGCCGTTGCCGACGTAGTAGTTGGCATAGGAAGAGAAAAAGTTCGGCCGCGACGAGCGTACCTCAACGGCGCTCGCTACCTCGACAATCTCGAATGACCGTCCGCGCGCATCCCGGGCGGCACGGAGAATGGCCTGCGCTTCTTTTTGCGCATGAGCCCATTCCGAGTGCCGGTTCGGGTCGGCAGTGGCCAGCAACAGGCCAGGGCGCACGATGCGTATCGAGCCATCGATATGCCCGTCAGTAATATCGCGCCCGCGCACACCTGGGATCCAGATTACGACTTTGACGCCCAGTTGCGCCTTCAACGCCACTTCAATCCCGGCGCGGCTCAGGCCAGGATTCCGGTTGTCGTTGACCCAGCAGCTTTCGGTCAGGATCAGAGTGCCTTCACCATCATATTCAAGGCCGCCGCCTTCGCCGCGGACCGGCGCCACGCGACGCTCGCAGCCCAGATATTCGGCGATCCGCCCGGCGAGCCTGGCGTCGTGTTCGTGGCGCTGCTTGCCGCCCCAGCCGTTGAAATTGAAATCGGCCAGCGCCGCGCCACCGGCACGCCCGATCAGGAACACCGGGCCTGAGTCGCGGGCCCACATGTCGTCGGTCTCGATATCGACCAGGCGAACCTTCGGTCCGCACAGTTGCGCCGCCAGCGCGTGGTGTTCAGCGCCGGCCGCCATCCATACCGGTTCATTCTCCGCGATCGCCCGCGCGAGCCGCCCGAGTGCTTCCTGCACGCCCTGGTAATAGCTGCCACCGCCATAGATCGCAGCCGTGCCCGGCCAGGCCATCCAGGTTCCGGCATGAGGCGCGTCTTCAGCCGGTGAGAAATAGTCTTGAGTCATGCTCATCGGCTCCAGGCGTAATGGCAGGCGGCTGAGTGACTGGCGTCAGGGCCCGATAGAATGGGCAGCTCGCTTTCACAGCGAGACCTGGCCTGGGGGCAGCGACTCCGGAACTCACAGCCGGCTTGCAGGTTGATCGCTTTCGGAACCTCGCCGGACAAGGCCGCCTGTCCGGAGCGTTTTTTTGAATCGAACCTGGGAGCGGCGGCGAGCAGTGCTCTGGCGTAGGGGTGACGCGGATCATTGAACGCGTCGCGGGTCGGCTGGTCCTCGACCACGCGGCCAAGATACAGCACCAGCACGCGGTCGGTGACCTGGCGCACTACGCCGAGATCGTGTGAGATGAACAGCATCGTCAGTCCGAGCCGGCGGCGAAGATCGTTCAATAGATTGAGAATAGAGGCTTGCACGGACACGTCCAGGGCGGCGACCGCTTCATCGGCGATCAACAGCTCCGGCTCGACCGCCAGCGCTCGCGCGATGGCAACCCGTTGGCACTGGCCGCCGGACAGTGCCGTCGGGCGTAGCGCGGATGCAGAAGCGGGCAGCTCGACCAGGTCAAGCAGTTCGTGGCAGCGTTGCTCGATCTCATGTTCAGGTCGAAGCGCGTGGACGCGCAGCACTTCGCTGATGGCATCGCCGACGGTCATCTTGGGATTCAGGGACGAGGCCGGATCCTGAAACACCATCTGGATGCGCCGTCGCGTGACACGGTCACGCTTGCCACTGAGCGCTTTGCCACCGAGCATGATGGTTCCGCTCGTCGGTGGCACCAATCCGATGATGGCCCGGGCCAAGGTGCTCTTGCCACAGCCGGATTCGCCGACGATGCCCACCGAGGAGCCCGCTGCAACGCTGAACGAAATGTCGCTCACGGCCCGTAGCACCGGCGGCTGCCGCTGGCGTGCACGCGCCCAGAGGCGAGAGCCCAGGGAGAACTCACAGCAGAGCCTATCGATCTCGAGAAGCGCGCTCATGAGTGTGACGCGCCGAGTACTTCGGGATGGATGCAGGCGCTGGCATGTCCCTGGCCGATGTTGCTCATGCCATGTGGTGCCGAGTTGCAATCGACTTGCGCGAACTGGCAGCGTGGCGCAAAGCGGCAGCCGCTGCTGAAGGCCGTGGGGTCAGGTGGCTGCCCCGGAATCGTCGGCAGTGCGCCGACGCTGGCATCAAGCGAGGGTACCGACTGTATGAGGGCGTGCGTGTAGGGATGGCGAGGTGCCGCGAACAGCTCGCTGACCGGACCTGATTCTATGACCCGTCCCGCGTACATGATGACCAGGCGGTCGCACAACTCAGCGAGCACGGCCAGATCGTGGGACACAAATACGATGGAAATGCCCACGCGTTTCCGCAGCTCGATGAGCAGCGCGAGAATCTGATCCTGCACTGATACATCGAGCGCCGTGGTCGGCTCGTCACATAACAGTAATTTCGGATTCGTGGACAGCGCCGCCGCGATCATCACCCGTTGTCGCAGGCCGCCAGACAGTTGGTGCGGCCACATGCGGGCGCGCCGCTGTGGCTCGGGGATGCCGACATCGGTCATCAATTGGATGGCGCGAGCCCTGGCGGCCCGCTTGCTGAGCCGCTCATGGACCCGCGGCGCCTCGGCGATGAGATCACCCACGCGCATGGTGGGATTCAGTGCGCTCATCGGATCCTGAAACACAAACGACA
This sequence comes from Gammaproteobacteria bacterium, assembly GCA_043744295.1. GTDB lineage: Bacteria > Pseudomonadota > Gammaproteobacteria > Steroidobacterales > Steroidobacteraceae > FEN-1191. Next base: position 18,167 of record JAYTUZ010000105.1, read on the forward strand.
CGCCGCGGCCGCGAACAGTGCTGGGGTCGTAGGTGACGAGGCCCTCGCCATGCAGGTCAAGCAACAGCTCACCGCGGCGCGTCATGCCGTGCGGATTCAGGCCGATAAGCGACTTGAGAGTCAGGGATTTCCCGGCCCCGGATTCACCGGCGATGCCGAGGATCTCGCCGCGACCGACGTCAAACGAGACATCGTCGACCGGGACGATAGTGTCCGGGCCGTGGTGAAACTCGAGGCGCAGCTTGCGAACCGACAACATGGCTAGCGTTGCGCCTCTTCAAGGCCTTCACCGAGCAGCGACAGTCCAAAGCCGTAGAGGACGATCAGCAGACCGGGCGCGGCGGCCAGCCACCATTGGGTGCGGATGTAGGGCTGGACTGCGGCGATCATCCCGCCCCATTCGGCCGTGGGCACCGGAATGCCCAGGCCAAGGAATGAAAATGCCGCCAGTCCCAGCGTCGCAAAGACAATGTCGGAGGGCACATAGACGATGGTCTGGCCGATGACATTGGGCACGACGTGGTGCATGAGAATCCGGCCGCTGGGCAGCCCGGCCGTTTCAGCGGCCTGGATGTAGGCCAGCGAGCGGATGCGAATGACTTCGGTGCGAACCAGGCGTGCGTAGATCACCCAGCCCAGCAGGGTGAAGGCGGCCACGATGGCGGTGGCTCCCTGGCCGAACGCGACCACCAGCGAGATGATCAGAATGTAGCTCGGGAACGCCTGGACGATATCCGCGAGCCGCATGATGAGCGCGTCCACCCAGCTGCCGAAGTAGCCGGCAATGAGGCCCAGGAAGGTGCCGATCACGGCCGGCAACAGTGCGCAGATGAGTCCGATCGGCAGGTCAATGCGGCTGGCGTAGATCAGACGGGATAAGGTGTCGCGACCGAGCTCATCCGTGCCCAGCCAGTGGAGGATCGATGGCGCCTGCAGCCGATTGACCGGATCCAGCGCCAGCGGATCAAACGGGGCGAGCAGCGGAGCGCACAGCGCAATGAGCAGGAACAGCAGGACAATGCCGGCGCCGACCCATACTTTCCTCGGCAACCCAGCTGCGCGCCCCTTGAGCGTGGCGCTCATGAGTCGATCTCGACGCGCGGGTCCAGCAGCGCGGTCAGGATGTCTGCGAGCAGGTAGACAACGACCGCGAGCGCCGCAAACAACAGGGTGTAGCCCTGGATGGCGGGCAGGTCGCGACCGCGAGCCGCGAGTACCAGGCCCTGGCCAACGCCAGGGAGCGCGAAGGTGGTCTCGACCACGGCCGTCCCGAACAGCAGGAAGCCGATTTCCAGTGCGAACACAGTGATGAACGGCACCGCCGCATTGCGCATTACAAAGCGGCGGATGATCCGGCCCGCGGGGATGCCAAGCGAGCGGGCGGTGGCCACGTAGTCGGTGTCGAGGATCGCGATGATGCTGGCGCGCAGACTGCGGATCGGCACCGGCGCCATGCCGATGGCCAGCGTGAGGGCCGGCAGGATGACCGAGCGCAGGTGTTCGCGCGGCGATTCGCCGAAGCCACCGGCAGGGAACCACCCGGTCGGCAAGGCGATCAGCAGCAGCAGCATGACGCCGACCCAGAACGCGGGCATGCTGAGGCCAAGCAGGCCGGCAATGCGGATCCCGTGATCGATGGCCTGGCCCTGGCGCGTGGCAGCGATAATCGCGAGCGGGATGGTGATGAGCAGCACCATCACGATGGCGACGCTCACGAGCCATGCGGTGGCCCCCAGTCGAGCGCCGATCATCGCGGTAACGCGTTCACGCGATTTGTACGAGTAGCCGAGATCACCCTGGGCGGCGTGGCTGAGGTAGCTCCAGTATTGAACCAGAATCGGCCGGTCGATGCCGAGCTCGGTCCGGACCTGGGCCAGTTCTTCCGGCGATGCTCGCAGGCCCGCGACATTTCGCGCCGGGTCGCCCGGTGTTACCTTCA
>JAYTUZ010000106.1:0-5266 GCA_043744295.1 Gammaproteobacteria bacterium
GCGAAAGTCGACGCCAATCGGATCCGCAACTTCGGCCTGTCGCCAACCGGCGCGCGGGCAGTGTTCGAGGCGCGTGGTGAAATCTTCACGGTTCCTACCGACAAGGGCGATATCCGCAACCTGACGCATAGTCCCGCAGTTGCCGATCGTGATCCGGCGTGGTCGCCGGACGGCAAGTCGATCGCGTACTTCTCCGATGAATCGGGCGAGTACGAGCTTTGCATCCGCGGCCAGGATGGCCTCGGCACCGTCCGGCACATTCGCCTCGGTGCCCAACCCACATTTTATTACACGCCAAGATGGTCACCAGATGGTGCCAAGCTGCTCTACTCGGACAAGCAGCTGAAGCTCTGGTACCTGCGGCTCGACGATGCGAAGCCGCGGCTGGTCGATAGCGGGATGTTCGAATTCTTCGGCATTGCTGCCTTCGATGCGGTCTGGTCGCCGGACAGTCGCTACATTGCCTACACACGTCAGCTGACGAGTGGTCAGGCGGCGCTGTTCACCTATTCGCTCGAGTCCTCGGCCACCATGCAACTGAGTGATGGTATGAGCGACGTACGCTATCCTGCGTTCGATGCTGACGGCCGCTACCTGTATTTTACGGCGTCCACTGACGTTGCCTTGACTGTGCAGGGCCTCGATATGTCCAGTGATGAGCATCGCGTAACCCGCAGCGTCTATGTCGCTGTGCTGCGCCGCGACCAGCCCTCCCCGCTCGCGCCCGAGAGCGACGAGGAGCGGGCACCGGCTGTGCCCCCTGCGCCCCCCGCGGCGCCGGGCACCGCTCCTGCCAAGCCGCCTGCGGTGCAGATTGATCGCGACGGCATCTCGCAACGGATCCTGGCGCTGCCTATCCCGGCACGAAACTACGTCAGCCTCGTCGCCGGCAAGGCCGGCATGCTCTACATCGCCGAGGCGCCGGCGGTCATTACGGAGGATATGCAGCCCAACCTGCCGCAGGTGCTCTACAAGTTCGACCTGCAAAAGCGCAAGACCGACAAGTTCCTCGATGAGATCAACGATTTTGCCCTCGCGCGCGATGGCTCGAAAATCCTCTACCGCAAGGGCGAGCAATGGACGTCCGTGGCAGCCGACGAGCCCCCCGGTGGTGCTGCAGATGCGCCACCGAAGCCCGGCTACGGGCCGCTGAAGCTCGACAGCTGGCAGGTACTGCTCGAACCGCGCGCGGCATGGCGGCAGATGTACCACGAGACCTGGCGCATTGAACGCGACTTCTTCTACGACCCCAACTTCCACGGCCTCGATCTCGGCAAGGCTGAACGTCGCTACGCGCCGTACCTCGACGGCCTGGCCTCGCGTGACGAATTCAGCTATCTGCTGAACGAAGCACTCGGCGAACTCACGATCGGCCATATGTTCGTGAGCGGCGGCGACGGGCCGCAGCCTCGCAAGGCCTCCGGCGGGCTGCTCGGCGCGGACTTTACCGTCGACTCGGGCCGCTATCGGATCGCGCGAATCTACGACGGCGAAAACTGGAATCCGGATCTGCAGGCGCCGCTGACTCAACCCGGTATCGATGCCAAACCTGGCGACTACCTGCTTGCGGTCGGAGGCCGCGAGCTCAGCTCCGGAGACAATATCTACGCCGCGTTTGAAGGCACGGCGAACCACCAGGTTGTCATCCGCATCGGACCGAGTGCGGATGGCAAAGGTGCGCGCGACGTCACTGTCGTGCCGATTGAGAACGAGGTTGGGCTGCGCAACCGCGCCTGGATCGAATCGAACCGGCGGCGGGTCGATGAGGCGACTCGGGGGCGCGTCGCCTACGTCTATGTACCGAACACGGGCGGCGGGGGCTACACCAGTTTCAACCGCTACTTCTTCCCGCAGGTCGGTCGTGAGGCCGTGATCGTCGACGAGCGCTACAACGAGGGCGGCCAGATCGCCGATTACATCATCGATCTGCTGCGCCGACCGTTGATGAGCAAGGTAGCGGGTCGCGAAGGCCGGGACTGGGTGAGTCCGTCACAGGCCATCTACGGGCCGAAGGTGATGCTGATAAACGAGATGAGCGGTTCCGGCGGCGACGCCCTGCCATGGTATTTCCGCAAAGCCAACCTTGGCGTACTGGTGGGCAAGCGCACCTGGGGCGGGCTGGTCGGCATCGGCGGCTACCCGGAACTGATCGATGGCGGCAGTGTGACCGCGCCCCGCGCGGCGATTTACGGTCTCGCTGGCGAATGGGAGGTCGAGAATCGCGGCGTTCCGCCCGACGTGGATGTCGAGCGCGATCCGGCCCTGGTACGGCTGGGCAAGGATCCGCAGCTCGAGAAGGCCATCGAGATCGCCCTCAGGGAACTCGCTGCGCACCCGCTGCCCGCCTACCCGCGACCGGCCTATCCGAACTATCACCGCGACGACGGACTGGGCCGCGACGACCGGCCGGGCAAACCGTAGCGTCAGAAGTGCTTGTCCACCGAGAACAGGTAGGTGCGGCCAATGATGCCGGAGAAATAAAGCGATGTTGCGTTGGCGAAATTGCCCTGGGTGCCAGCGAGCGCCGGGAACGGAGGCTCCCGTTCGAACACATTGTTCACGATCAGCCGCAACTTCAGACCGTGGCGCAGTTCGTGGCCGAGAGTCGAATTCACCACCCACCAGGCGCCCACACCGCGGATGTCCTTCGATGTATCCGTGTCGTGATTGTCGAACACCATCGGACCCACGTACAAACCCTGCCAGGCCCAGAAATACGCTCCCTTATGCCAGTTCAGGTCGATTGATCCGCGACTGCCGGGGCTGCCGCTGCTGGCGAACTGGCCGCGCAGGTCGTTCTCGGCCGCCGCTCCCACCTTGCGGACTTCCTTGCGGACATTGAGATAGTTCATGCGCCAATTGAGCTTGCCGAGCGAGCGAGGCAAATCCAATGAGTAGTCGAACCCGCCCTGCACACCCGTGAATTGCCGCAGGCCCGCATTGATATAGCCGGCAGTGAAGCCAGTGACCTGATTGGTGGTGGAGTCGCGCGTGAACGCACCGCAGGCCGGACTGTTGGGGTAGTCGGTCGAGTCGTAGCAGGCTTCCATGAGATCCTGCAGGGTCAAGGTCTCGATCGCCTGCGACAGCCGGATATCGATGTAGTCGACTGTCAGGCTGAGACGCGGCACCCAACGCGGCCGCAGCACCATGCCGACGGTACGCGAGTCTGCGGTCTCGCTGAGCAGCTTGGTATTGCCCGAAGTCGTCCCGGTGGCCGTAGCGTTGACGACATTCGAGACGAAGCTCGTCGTGTCGATGCCGGCAGCCGCACAGTTCGCCGCGCGAGTCGCCGGCGCGTTGCCCACGCCCGCATAGTTCTTGTCGCACGGATCGTTGGCGAACTGGAACGAAGTGGCGGTCGGCAGGAACAGTTCCGTGACTGCCGGTGCGCGTATTGAACTGGTCCGGTTGGCCCGAAACTGCAGGTCCTCGATCGGGGACCAGCGCAGACCACCGGTCCAGGTGGTGCTCGCCCCGGCAATCGAGTTGCTGACCCGCCGCGCTGCGCCCTCGAGCTGAAACGAATGCACCAGCGGAATGTTCTGGGCTGGCGAGACCACCGGCACGAGCAGTTCAGTGAACACTTCGTTGGTGTGGTACTCACCGGCAATCCCGGTGACTGCTGCCTGTCCGAGATTGAGCGTGTAGAACTCGTCGGGCACGAAGGAGGCTGTCTCACGGCGATTCTCAACGCCGAGTGCCATCTTGACTTCACCCCCGGGCAGATTGAACAGCCCGCCATTGATGGTCGCCGTGAGGTCACGTTGCGTCAGCTTCGAGGTCGCCTTCGCGATGTGTGTGATGTAGTCCAGCGCAGCCCTGCTCGCCGAACCCTGGCCGAACAGGTTGATCGGCGCGCAGGTGCCGGACAGCGTCGTCGTTGGCGCGTTTGCCGGCGTGCCGGCACACACTATCTGACCACTGAGAGGATCGCGGACGGCATCGATCGCGTTCAGGAGATTCTGTGTTACCAGTGAGGGCACGCTGGATACGTTGCGCGACGAGCCGTAGTTGGCCGCGATCTCCCAATTGAAACTCCGCTTGCCGAGCGCGAACTTGCCTTCAATGCCAACGACCCCGCGGGCGAGCACCTGGCGTGCAGTCGCACGGCCGGACTGGAGATCGACGCTGGCGCGCGTCAGGTAGAACTGGTCGGATCGCCAGTTCGGGTCGGCGAATCCATCCGGGCCGACTGCGGCTGCATAGTTGTTCACCGCATCCTGGATCAGCGCGCGATCGATGTCGGAAAGAAACGGATTGCTGATTTTGACAATGAAGCTGCCGTTGGTGGTTCCGGCGCTGCCGAACAGGGCCGTGTTGTAAGCCGGTTGCGCAATCAGGTTGGTGCTATGGGTCTCTGAAAACCAGCCTTCGGTGAACAGGTTGGTGTTTTCGTTGATCTTGAAGTTTGCAACGGCATCGAGGTTGAGCCGATCGATCGGCGACAGCAGGTTGCTGACCTGTCCGAGCCGGAGTCCGTCGCCCCCTTCCCAGAAGATAGGGTTGCCGGTCTGGTTACCAAGGTTGTAGGGCTGCAGAGCCGAACTGAGCGGCTGGAAGGCCAGCAGCGTGCCGCCCCGTGTGACACCCACCGCAGCCGGGTCGAGCCCAAAGGCAGGCGCGAAGAACAGGTCATCGACCAGGGGAATGCCAGAAAAGTTGATGCTCGCAACGGAGTTTACTGGCGTGAGCACGGTATCGTACTTGCCCGGTGTCAGCGGCGCCAGAAACCCAAGATCCGAGGCGTAATTCTCGCGCGCGGTGCCATACAGTCCCGAGGCCTTCGAGTACTCACCGACTACAGTCACGTTGCCGCGGCCGCCAGCAAAGTTCTGCCCCGCGAGCGCGCGCACGGCCGCAGAACTGGCGTCGCTACGGCTGGAGGTGCCAACCTGGGCGTCGAGGTCGAAGCCCGTGAAATTTTTCTTGAGTATGATGTTGACGGTACCCGCGATCGCATCAGCGCCGTAGATCGGTGCGCCGCCAACCGAGATGGTCTCGATCCGTTCGATCAGCTTGGTCGGGATCACATTGAGATCGACCTGCTGGCCCGGATTGGTCGGCCCATTCAGGCTTGGTGTATTCGACGATACGAAGCGCCGGCCGTTCACCAGTGTGAGGGTGCGCTGCGAGCCGAGTGAATACAGATCGACGAAACTCTGCGCGATGCCAAATGAGGACTGCGTATTGGCCGAGCTCGCGGGCGCCACGCCGAAGCCCGGCAGTTCATTGAGCGCCTGGCCGACTTCGGTGTAGCCCCGAT
>JAYTUZ010000107.1:0-1642 GCA_043744295.1 Gammaproteobacteria bacterium
TCAGTGACAAGCTCGAGCACCTGTTGGCTTATCTGTCGCTCGCCATCTGGTTTGGCGGCCTGGTGCGGGTGCGCCATTATCTCTGGCTGGCCCTGGCGCTGCTGGCGCTGGGCGGCAGCATCGAAATCGCGCAGGGACTCATGGGTCTGGGGCGCGAGGCGGATTGGCGCGATTTCATTGCCGGCGCCAGTGGTGTGGGCCTGGGCTTGCTGTCGGGTCTGTGCGGGCTGCGACACTGGGTGCGGTGGTTGGAGCAATGGCCGCGCCGATCGTAAAAACCTGGCAACCACTCGCTGCGCGCATGCGTCCGCGCACTCTGGCGGAATTTGTCGGGCAAGCGCAGCTGCTGGGCGCTGGCAAGCCGCTCTACGAGGCGATCACCCATCGGGCCTTGCACTCGCTTATTCTCTGGGGCCCGCCGGGGACCGGCAAGACCACGCTGGCGCGACTGATGGCGGAGGCCTCGGGCGCCGAATTCATTGCGCTCTCGGCGGTGCAGGCGGGCATCAAGGACATACGCGAAGCGGTGGCGCGCGCCCGCCAGGTGGCGGCAGCCGGCCACCCCACGGTGCTGTTTCTCGATGAAGTGCATCGCTTCAACAAAGCGCAGCAGGACAGCTTTCTGCCGCACGTTGAAGATGGCACGCTCACCTTCATCGGCGCCACCACCGAAAACCCCTCGTTTGAAATCGTCGGCGCGCTGCTCTCGCGCGCCCGCGTCTACGTGCTGCGTGCACTCGATGTCGAAGCGCTGCGCGGACTGCTGGAGCGTGCCCTGGGCGATGGGGAGCGCGGCCTCGGCGATGCGGGGTTGACGATTGAGCCCGCAGCACTGGAATTGCTGGCGCAGGCGGGCGACGGCGATGCGCGCCGCGCGCTGGGTCAGCTTGAACTGGCTGCAGGCCTGGCCGCTGCAGCCGACACCCAGCGCATCACCCTCGCCATGGCGCGCGAAGTGGCTGCGGGCGGCCGACGCCGTTTCGACAAGGGCGGCGAGCAGTTCTACGATCAGATCTCGGCGCTACATAAGGCGGTGCGCGGCTCGGACCCGGACGGCGCTCTGTACTGGTATGCACGCATGCTCGATGGCGGCTGCGATCCGCACTACATCGCGCGGCGGGTGCTGCGCATGGCCAGCGAAGATATCGGGCTTGCCGATCCGCGCGCGCTGAGCATCGCGCTCGAAGCCTGGCAGGCCTATGAGCGGCTCGGCAGCCCGGAGGGCGATCTGGCGCTGGCCGAAGCGGTGGTCTACATGGCCGTGGCCGCGAAGAGCAACGCGGTCTACACCGCGCTCGGCGCCGTCCAGGCCGACATCGAAAAATTTGGCACGCTCGAGGTGCCGATGCAGTTGCGTAACGCACCGACCCGGCTAATGAAGGAACTCGGCTACGGCAGCGGCTACCGCTATGCGCACGATGAGCCTGGCGCCTTCGCCGCCGGCGAGCGCTATTTGCCGGACGCGCTGGCCGAGCGGCGCTACTATGAACCCGTACCCCGTGGCCTCGAGATCCGCATCGGCGAGGCGCTGGCGAAGCTGCGGGAACGAAACAAAGTGGAACGCGAATGATTGATCCCAAACTCCTGCGCAGCGCGCCTGAAGAGGTCGCCCGTAATCTCGCGCGGCGCGGTTTCAGACTCG
>JAYTUZ010000108.1:0-5192 GCA_043744295.1 Gammaproteobacteria bacterium
CAGGCCCAGGGGCGCAGCGATGAAGCGCGTGCCACGGAGGCGCAGTTCCGGCAGGCCTGGAGCCACGCCACGATCGCCATCACTGCCTCGGCTTTCTGAATCAGGACTACCATGCACACTGCAATTCGCTCCGTACTCGCAACGCTGGCGCTGGCCATCGCCATCACCAACTCTGCCGCCGCTGCCAACCTGACCGCTCTGCACCAGCGCATCGACGCGCTGGCCATCGAGGTCGAGCCGCACGTCATCGCCAACCGACGATATATTCACCAGCACCCCGAGCTCTCGAACCGCGAAACCGAAACAGCGCGCTACGTGGCCGAGCGACTTAAGGCGCTGGGCATCGAAGTGCACACCGGCATCGCCGTAACTGGAGTCGTTGGAGTGCTGCGCGGTGGCCAGCCGGGTCCGGTAGTTGCTCTGCGTTCGGAGCTCGATGCGCTGCCGGTCACCGAGGAAGGCGATCTGCCGTTTCGCTCCACGGCGCGCGCCACCTACAACGGCAACGAGGTGGGCGTGATGCACGCCTGCGGGCACGATGCGCACATGGGCATCCTGCTCGGGGTTGCCGAAGTGCTCTCGAGAATGAAGTCTGAACTGCCAGGCACGGTGAAATTTATTTTTCAGCCCGCGGAGGAGGGTGCGCCAGCAGGTGAAGAGGGCGGCGCCCAGCTGATGGTGAAGCAAGGTGTGCTCAACACCGAACCGAAACCCTCGGCTATTTTCGGACTGCATGTGCTCACCCAGTTCGAGGCTGGCCAGGTCGCGTGGCGATCCGGCGGCATCATGGCGGCCGGTGACGATCTGAAGATCGTCGTGCAGGGCCGCCAGACGCACGGCGCCCTGCCCTGGAACGGTGTCGATCCGGTGGTTATCGCCTCCCAGATCGTGCTCGGCCTGCAGACCATCGTCAGCCGCCAGGAAGACCTGACCCGCGCACCGCTGATCATCACGGTCGGCAAGATCAGCGGCGGTGTGCGCTCCAATATCATTCCGGACTCGGTCACGCTGCTGGGCACCATCCGCACCCTGGATCCTGCCATGCGCAGCGACGTCGTGGCGCGCGTGCGGCGCACGGCCGAACAGATTGCCGCCTCAGCCGGCGCCACCGCCGAGGTCACCATCGGCGCCGAGGTGGCTTATCCCGTGACCTATAACGACCCGGCGCTGACCGCCAGGATGCTGCCGACGCTGCGGCGCGTGGCCGGCGCCGATCATCTGATCGAGACCGCGCCGCAGACGGTGAGCGAGGACTTCTCGTTCTTCCAGCAGCAGATCCCCGGGCTGTTCGTGTTTCTGGGCGTGCGTAAACCAGGCGCCAGCATGGAAGAATATGCGGCCAATCATTCGCCTCGCTTCAAGGTTGACGAGAGCGGCTTGCAGCTGGGCGTGCGCACGCTCGCCAATCTGGCGGTGGATTACCTGGCGCAACCACCCGCGGCGCGCTGACCCGCGGCGCCCACGGACGGCGCGCCGGACAATGCAGGTAGCGCGGGCTCAGGCAACGGCGTGTCAGTCATCTAGCCAGCCCGAGGAATACGGTAAGCGCGCGGTTCATACGAACCAGATCCTCGTCATTGAGCCTGCCGACCAGTTTTCCGAGGCGTGCTTTCGGCACGGTAGTGACTTTGTCGATCATTAATCGTGAAGCACATCTCAGACCGTTACGATCCGTGGCCTCAACGAGCAAACGCAGTAGCGGCGCATCCGTAGTATCGGTTGTGAACACGCACAGCGTGATGGAATCAGTGGCTGCAAACCGGTCTTCCTGCACGATGACGGCTGGTCGTGGCTTACCCGCGTATGCCGCGCCGCCGGACACCGTCCAGACTTCACCTCGCTTCACCCGGCGTCAGCCTCTGAGAGCGCGTCAATGAACTGCTGATCAGCCCTGGCATGCTCGCTCGCGGCTACCGCCTTGGACTGCTTGCGCGCGGCGCTGATAAACGAGCGCGCACGCACGTCAGGCACCCAGATCTGCACTGGTCGTAGTCCCTGGGCGCGCAAACGTTCGCGATGCAGCCGAACCTTGTCGCGTGACGAGCGTGAATTTTGCAGCATGGCGTACTCTGGTGTGGTTACATGTAACCTAGCAGGTCACGACAGCCAACGCAAGCGCACGCTTCGCAGGCGCCGCAGCGGCGCCGCACCTAGCGCCGGCGCGGCGGCCCGCGCCGACCAGCGCCACCGGGCGGACGGGCGCCGCCGCCGCCGCCGCGCCGAGCGGGCCGGCTGTCATAATCGCGGGGTACATAGGGCGCCGCTACCAGTTTGGGCAGCGAGGTGGCGTCATATTTTTCCACCGGAATCTTGTGGCCGATGTAGGTCTCGATATCCGGCAGCGAGATCGCGTATTCCTCGCAGCCAAAACTGATGGCATCGCCATCGGCGCCGGCACGTGCGGTGCGGCCGATGCGGTGCACGTAGTCGGGGGCGTCCTGCGGCAGATCGTAGTTGAAGACATGGCTGACATCGGGAATGTGCAGGCCGCGCGAGGCGACATCGGTGGCGATCAGCACCGCGAGCTCACCTTCGTGAAACTGGCGCAGGAAGCGCAGCCTTTTGGGCTGCGGCACATCGCCGGAAATGGCCTGGGCGCTGAAGCCATTGACGCGCAGCACGGCTTCGAGTCGCTCGGCCGCGCGTTTGGTGTTGACGAACACCATGGTGCGATGGGCTTCGAACTGGCGCAGCAGCGAGACCAGCAGCGGCATCTTTTCCGGCATCGAGGGGAAATAGATCGATTGGCGTACGCGATCGATGGTTATCTTGTCCGGCTCGATGCGCACCAGTTCGGGGTTGTTCATGTGCTCGTAGGCCAGCTCCAGCACGCGCTGCGAGAGCGTGGCCGAAAACAGCATCGACTGGCGGTGCGCGGGCGCCGGCAGGCGGCGCAGGATATAGCGAATATCGGCGATGAAGCCCAGATCGAACATGCGATCGGCTTCATCGAGCACCACGACCTGCGCATGACGCAGGTCATACACGCCCTGCTTGAAGTAATCGATGATGCGGCCGGGCGTGCCGATCAGCACATCGATGCCATCGGCAAGCTGGCGGCGCTGCTTGTCGTAGTCGACGCCGCCGAATACCACGGCGAGTGGCAGACCGGTGTGGCGGCCGAGCACGGCGGCGTCCTTGTGGATCTGCACCGCCAGTTCGCGCGTGGGCGCCACCACCAGTGCGCGCACCGAAGTGGGCGGGCGACTGGGGTCGGCGGGCTTGGACAGCAGCGACTGATACAGCGCCACCAGGAAGGCGGCCGTCTTGCCGGTGCCGGTCTGTGCCTGTCCGGCAATATCACGGCCGGTGAGGGCAGCGGGCAGGGTCTGCGCCTGGATCGGCGTGCAGCGGCTGAAGCCGGCCTCGACGATGCCCTGCATGAGCGCCGGGTGCAGCGGCAGGCTGCTGAATGTCAATGAACTTAAATGATCGTCACTCATGAAATGATCGGTATCCTGTTGTTCTGTATTGCCTGATTGCAGGTTTGCCTTGTGGGGCTTGCAATGCACCCTGGAAAAGGCTAAAAATAGCGCCAACGGCGGCTCCTCTGCGCCCCCGCCAACCAACCCTGACACACAAGTGTACCCGCTGAGCGGCTTTCCCGCGCCATTGTCTGGCCAGGGGCACCGCCACCAACCACCAAACCCAAAATCCGAAGTACCGATTCCAGCACCGCACCGCGGCGGCCAATCCACTGCTTCGCATCCCCTATGACACACAAAACGGAGGCCATGTTCGCGTGAGTAACGAACACATCATTCATACTTCAGACGCCCGCTTCGAAGCCGACGTCATCAAGTCCGACCAGCCCGTGCTGCTCGATTTCTGGGCCGAATGGTGCGGCCCCTGCAAGGCGATTGCGCCGATCCTCGACGAAGTGGCGACCGAATATCACGGCCGCCTGCGCATCGCCAAGCTCAACATCGATGAAAACCCGCAGACGCCGCCGAAATTTGGCATCCGCGGCATACCGACCCTGATTCTGTTCAAGAACGGCACGGTCGAGGCGCAGAAAGTGGGTTCCCTTTCCAAGTCGCAACTGGCGGCGTTCCTGGAACAGCACCTGTGAGGGGGTATCTCGGCAATCAGGGCCGCAACAACAACCGCCCTGGCAACAAGGGCCCGCGCCACGGCGGCGGCATGCGCGATGGCAATCGTGATCCCAACCGCGGCAACGTCGGCGGTCGCATGGACGATCAGCCGATGCAGGATATGGAGCCGCTGGGCGAAGACGATGCCGAGGTGATCAGCCCGGCAGAGCTGGCCCAGTCACGCAACTCGATGAACCTGACGGCCCTCAAGGCCAAGCCGATCCACGAGCTGGTGAAGCAGGCCGAGTCGATGGGCCTCGATAACATGGCCCGCTCGCGCAAGCAGGACATCATCTTCTCGATCCTCAAGGCGCAGGCGCGCAACGGCGAGGACATCTACGGCGACGGCGTGCTGGAAATTCTCCAGGATGGATTTGGATTCCTGCGTTCCTCCGACGGTTCGTACCTGGCTGGTCCCGACGACATCTACATCAGCCCGAGCCAGATCCGCCGCTTCAACCTGCGCACCGGCGATTCGGTCTCCGGCCTGATTCGCCCGCCCAAGGATGGCGAACGTTATTTCGCGCTGCTCAAAGTGGGCGAGATCAACTACGACTCGCCGGAGAATGCGCGCAACAAGGTTCTGTTCGAGAACCTGACGCCGTTCCATCCGACCCGTCGCCTGAAACTCGAGCGCGGCAATGGCAGTACCGAGGATCTGACCGCGCGCGCCATCGATCTGATCGCGCCGATCGGCAAGGGCCAGCGCGGGCTGATCGTCTCGCCGCCCAAGGCCGGCAAGACCATGCTGCTGCAGAACATTGCTACGGCCATTACCGCGAATCATCCTGAGGTTTACCTGATCGTGCTGCTCATCGACGAGCGGCCCGAGGAAGTGACCGACATGCAGCGATCGGTTCAGGGCGAAGTGATTTCGTCGACCTTCGACGAGCCGGCGCAGCGCCACGTCCAGGTCGCCGAAATGGTCATCGAAAAGGCCAAGCGCCTCGTCGAGCACAAGCGCGATGTCGTCATCCTGCTCGATTCCATCACGCGCCTCGCCCGCGCTTACAACACCGTAGTGCCGCCCAGCGGCAAAGTGCTCTCCGGCGGCGTCGATTCCAACGCTCTCCAGCGCCCCAAACGCTTCTTCGGCGC
>JAYTUZ010000109.1:0-19324 GCA_043744295.1 Gammaproteobacteria bacterium
TGGCAGGGGTCCCGCCGGCGCGCCTGTTTGACGAGATCACCAAGCTTTTTCTGGGTGGTCATGGCGCCGAGAGTTATCGCGTGTTGCGCGAGCGCGGACTGTTCGGCGTGCTGTTCCCGGCGGCCGAGCGTTACCTGCAGCAGCACCCGGGCAGTCTGGTTGAAGCGCTGCTGATCCAGGGTCTGCGCAACACCGATGCGCGCGTGGCCGAAGACAAGCCGGTCACGCCCACGTTTTTGTTTGCCCTGTTGCTCTACGGGCCAATCGCGGCCGCCATCGAGGCCTTGCCGGCGCAGCGCTGGTACGAGGCGCAGGCGATACTCGAAGCCTGCGATCAGGCGTTGCGCGAGGCGCAGCAGCGCGTGTCGATACCGCGGCGCATTGCGCTCGGGGTACGCGAGATGTATGCCCTGCAACCGCGGCTGGAAGTACCGGGCGGCCGCCGCGCACTGCGCCTGCTCGAGCAGCCGCGCTTTCGCGCCGCCTTCGATCTGCTGGCGTTGCGCTCGGCGATCGGCCTGGCACCGGCAGAAACTGCGCAGTGGTGGACGAGCTTGCAGGTGGCCAGTCCCGAAGAGCGTGAGCAGATGGCCGACGCCATGCCGCGCAGTGCGCGCGGCGCACCCAGCGCGGCCGACGATCCGGGCACTGCGCCGCGCCGCCGCCGGCGCCGGCGGTCGCGCAGCCGCGGCGGATGAACTGGATTCCGGCCTATGTGGGTCTCGGCAGCAACCTGCACGATCCGCCGCAACAACTGCGGCGTGCCCTGGCGGCGCTGGCGACCTTGCCCGCCACGCGGCTCGTGTGCCAGTCGGCGCTCTATGGTTCCAGGCCCTTCGGCCCGGTACCGCAGGCCGATTTCTGCAACGCCGCGGCTGGACTGCTCACCCAGCTTGGCGCTCCCGCGCTGCTGGCCGAATTGCGTGCGCTCGAGCAGCAACTGGGGCGTACCCCTGGCGCCGAGCGCTGGGGGCCGCGCGTGATTGATCTTGATCTGCTCGTCTACGGCAGCGAACGTTGCGACGCTGCGGCTTTGACGCTGCCGCATCCGGGTATCGCCGAGCGCAGCTTTGTGTTGCGGCCGCTGTGCGATATCGCCCCTGAGCTGATGGTGCCGGGGCTGGGCACGGTGGCGGCACTTGCCGCGGGCATTGCCATGACCGACCTGTGGGCCATGCCATGACCGAGGCGCCCGCAAAAGTGAGCGCCAGGAAGCCCGCCGCCGCCAAGGCTGTTGCCCCTCCGGCCCATCGCTTCATCGTGCTGGAAGGCCCGATTGGCGTGGGCAAGACCAGTCTGGCCGCCAAACTCGCCACCACCCTGGGTGCCGAGCAGGTGTTCGAGCAGGCTGAGCACAATCCTTTTCTCGAGCGTTTCTATCGCAACCCCCGCGCCGGTGCGCTGCCGGCCCAGCTCTATTTCCTGTTTCAGCGCACCCAGCAGTTATCGGCGTTGCGCCAGCATGATCTGTTCGCGCCGGTACGCGTCGCCGATTATCTGCTCGACAAGGATCGCCTGTTCGCGAGGGTCACCCTCGATGAGGAAGAGTTCCGTCTGTACGAGCAGGTGCACCAGCGCCTGAGCATCGACGCGCCGGTGCCCGATCTGGTGGTGTATCTGCAGGCGCCGGTCGACGTACTGCTGGAGCGCATTGCGCGCCGCGGCATCCGTCATGAGCATCTGATCGAGCGCGCCTATCTCGAAAAGCTCAACGACGCCTATGCGCGCTTCTTCCATGAATATGAAGCCGCGCCCCTGCTGATCGTCAACGCCGCGACCATCGACCCGTTGCACAACGATTCCGACTATGCCGAACTGCTGGCGGCCATCGCGCGCATGAAACGGGGGCGCCTGTACTTCAATCCAATGCGCCACCAGGCCCTGTAGGGGGCTCCGGCCGGCCGCTGCCGGCGCAGGCCGTCAAAGTTGCGCGCCGGCCGCCACTCCGTCATCCTCGATACCATGTATACGCAACTCCAGCAGCGGGAATCCGACCGGCCGCCGGTAACCCTGACCACGCTGGCGCAGATGCGCGCGGCCGGCGAAAAGATCGCCTGCCTGACCGCCTATGATGCCAGCTTCGCCACGCTCGTCGATGCGGCGGGCGTCGATGTGGTGTTGGCCGGTGATTCATTGGGCATGGTGATCCAGGGTCACGACACCACTGTGCCGGTGACCATGGACCAGATGGTCTATCACTCCAAGGCCGTGTCACGCGGGCTGCGGCGCGCCATGCTGATGGCCGACCTGCCGTTCATGAGTTTTGCGACCCGTGAGCAGGCGCTGACCAACAGTGTGCGCCTGATGCAGGAGGGTGGGGCGCGCATGGTCAAGCTCGAGAGCGGTGGCGCGCAGCTCGACATCGTCGAGTTCCTGGCGCGCCATGACATTGCGGTCTGTGCGCACCTGGGCCTCAAGCCGCAGTCGGTCCACAAGACTGGCGGCTTCCGGGTGCAGGGTCGCGATGATGAAGCCGCCAGGCACATGCTGGTCGAAGCGCGCGCCCTGGAAAGTGCGGGCGCCGACATGCTGCTGCTCGAGTGCATACCCGCGGTGCTGGGACGCGAGATTACCCAGGGCGTGAACCTGCCGGTGATCGGCATCGGCGCCGGCGGCGACACCGATGGGCAGATCCTGGTGCTGTACGATATTCTCGATATCACCACCGGGCGCAAGCCACGCTTCGTGCGCAATTTCATGAGCGGCGCGAGCGGCTGCAGCGATGCCATGGTGCGCTACGTCGAGGCCGTGAAAGCGCGCACCTATCCCGCTCCTGAACACTGCTTCTGAGCTGACCGGCATGCAAACCGTCATCACGGTCGAGGCCGTGCGCGCACAGGTCCGCGCCTGGCGCGCGGCCGGCCAGCGCATCGCGCTGGTGCCGACCATGGGCAATCTGCACGCCGGACATATGAGCCTGCTGGCGGCAGCGCGCGCGCGTGCCGGGCGGGTGGTGGTGAGTGTGTTTGTCAATCCGCTGCAATTTGGCCCGGCCGAGGATTTTCAGGCCTACCCGCGCACCCTGGCGGAAGATGAACAACTGTTGCGTGAGGCGGATTGCGATCTGCTGTTTGCGCCGGCGGTCGAGCAGATCTATCCGGATGGTGGCGCGCAGCCTACGGTCGTGACCGTGCGCAATCTCGCCGGCATGCTGTGCGGGCAGTTTCGCCCTGGACATTTCGATGGCGTGGCGACCGTGGTGGCCAAGCTGTTTGGCATTGTGGCGCCCGATGTTGCCGTATTTGGCGAAAAGGATTACCAGCAGTTCGTCATCATCCGGCGCATGACGCGCGATCTGGCACTGCCGGTGGAGATTGTCGGGGCACCCACGGTGCGCGCGGCCGACGGCCTGGCCCTGAGCTCGCGCAACCGTTTCCTGAGCAGCGCCGAGCGGGCGCGTGCGCCGGTGGTGTACCAGGCGTTGCAGCAGAGCATCGAGCGGCTGGCGGCGGGCGGGCGCGATTTCAGTTCGCTGGAGAGCGCCGGTTGGCAGAAGCTGGCGAGCGCGGGCCTGCGGCCCGATTATTACTCGGTGCGCGATGCGCTGGATCTGCAGGCGCCGCGTGCCGATTCGCGTGAACTGGTGGTGCTGACGGCCGCGCGGCTGGGAAGTGCGCGCCTGATTGATAACCTGCGACTCACCCTGCGACCCGGAGCTGCGCAATAACTCAGCTTGCCGGCGCTGCCGGCGTGGCCTGCGCCGCATGGCGTGCCAGCGCCCAGTGCACGTGCTCGCGTACCAGCGGCGAGGGATCTTCGCGACGCGTTGCCAGTGCGGCCAGCGTCGCCGCGGTGGCCGGCGCATTCCCCAGGGCCACCGCAATATTGCGCAGCCAGCGCTCATGGCCGATCCGGTAAATGGCTGAGCCGCTCAGGCGCGCGGCGAACTGCGCCGCGCTCCAGCTGAACAGCTCGCTCAGGCGCGGCGCGTCCAGCGCATGGCGCACCTTGAAATCCGGGTGCGCGGCGTGGCGCGCGTATTTGTTCCACGGACACACCAGCTGGCAGTCATCGCAACCGTAGATGCGATTGCCCATGGGCACGCGCAACTCTTCGGGAATAGCGCCGGGTAGCTCAATGGTCAGATAGGAGATGCAGCGACGTGCGTCCAGTTGATAGGGGGCGACGATCGCGCCGGTGGGGCAGGCGGGAATGCAGGCGCTGCAGCTGCCGCAATGCGCGCTGGCCGGCGCATCCGCGGGCAGCGGCAGGTCGGTGTAGATTTCGCCCAGAAAAAAATACGAACCGGCGTCGCGCGCGATCAGGTTGGTGTGCTTGCCGATCCAGCCGAGGCCGGCATTGCGCGCCAGGGCTTTTTCGAGCACCGGTGCGCTGTCGCTGTAGACGCGATAGCCATGCGGTCCGAGCAGCGTGGTGAGCTGCCTGGCCAGCTGCTGCAGTCCGCGGCGCATGAGCTTGTGGTAGTCGCGACCGAGCGCATAGCGCGACACATAAGCGAGCTGCGCATCGCCCAGCACGCCCGCGGGCGGGCGTGCTGCGCCTGGCCAGTAATCCATGCGGGCGCTGATGACCCGCACCGTGCCCGGCAGCAGTTCGGCCGGCCGGCTGCGTTTCATGCCATGGCGCGCCATATAGCCCATGGCGCCGTGCCGGCCGGCGGCCAGCCAGGCCTGCAGATGACGCTCGTCGGCTTCGAGCTGCACGTCACTCACGCCGATCGCGCTGAAGCCGAGTTCGCGTGCGCGCACTTCAAGCTGCGCGCGCAGCGCGGCGTAATCGGGTGCGTTGGGCGGCGCGACATCCATGCCTCGGGCGACATCCGTATACTGTGCCGATGAGTGATGCGGGCGCATTGTACAGAGTGGCGCAGGTGCGCGCGTTCGACGCGCATGCGATTGCGGTGCAGGGTGTGCCTGGCTACACGCTGATGAACCGTGCAGCGGCGGCGGCGCTGGGCGTGCTGCGCGAGCGCTGGCCACAGGCGCGACGCATCGCGATCGCCACGGGCGGTGGCAACAACGGTGGCGATGGGCTGGTGCTGGCGCGGCTGGCGCGGGCCTCGGGGCTGGAAGTCACGGTGCTCGCGTTGGTGCCGGCCGAGAAGCTGCGCGGCGATGCCCGCCGGGCAGCCGATGAGCTGCTGCACGCGGGCGGGAAGCTGCTGCCATTCGAGCTGTCAGCGTTGGCGGGCGCCGAGGTCCTGGTCGACGCCCTGTTGGGCACCGGTCTGCACGAGCCGGTGCAACCCGTATATCGCGACGCCATTGAGGCGCTCAATCGCAGTGGCCGACCGATACTGGCGCTCGACCTGCCCTCGGGGCTCGACGGCGATAGCGGCGCCGTGCTGGGCGCTGCAGTGCGCGCGACCTGCACGATCAGCTTTGTGGCGCTGAAGACGGGTTTGTTTCTGCGCGACGGGCCTGAGCAGGCCGGCGCTGTGCTGCTTGATGATCTGCAGGTGGCACCGCTCGCCGGCGACGCGGGCCGACCGGCTATCGAACTGGCGAGCGACGCCGACATTGTGCGCGCGCTGCCGCCGCGTTCGCGCTCGGCTCACAAGGGTGATTTTGGTCGTGTGCTGATCGTTGGCGGCGGTCCGGGCATGCCTGGTGCCGTGCGCCTGGCGGGCGAAGCCTGTCTGCGCAGCGGCGCCGGGCTGGTAACGACTGCGAGCGCACCGGAAAACCTCGGCGCGATCGTGAGTGAGCGACCGGAGCTGATCTGCATTGTGGCGCGCTCTTCGGCAGACATCCGCGAGCCACTGGCGGCCGCAACAGTGGTGGCGGTGGGTCCGGGCCTGGGCACCGGCGGGTGGAGCCGCGAACTGTTTGCCGCCGTGCTGGACTGCGGCAGACCGCTGGTGATCGATGCCGATGGCCTCAACCTGCTGGCCCTGGGCGGCCTCCGGCCACCCACCAATGCGATTCTGACACCACACCCGGGTGAGGCGGCGCGCCTGCTGGGCGTGAGCAGCGGTGAGGTGCAGGCTGATCGCCTCGCTGCCCTGAATCGCCTGGTGGAGATCACGGGCGCGGTAGTCGTGCTCAAAGGCGCCGGCACCCTGGTGGGTGCACCCGGCAGGACGCCGAAGCTGTGTGTGCACGGAAATCCGGGCATGGCGGGTCCCGGCATGGGCGATGTGCTCACCGGGGCCATTGCCGGCATTCTCGCGCAGTGTGCCGATCCCTGGCTGGCGGCGTGTGCCGGCGTGCAGGCCCATGCCCGTGCCGGTGATGAGCTGGCGCATGCCAGCGGCGCACGTGGATTGCTGGCACTCGAGCTTGCGGTGGGCCTGCCGCGCTGGCTCAATGCCACGCCGCCGCCGGTTGAAACTGCGAAATGAACAGCGCGAGCTTTGCGCTCGCCACGGAGCCGGCAACGCTGGCGCTGGGCGCGGCCCTGGCACGCAGCGCGCCGCGCCGCGGCAGCGCTGCCTTGAGCGTTTTTCTGCAGGGCGAGTTGGGCAGCGGCAAGACCACCCTGGCGCGCGCGCTGCTGCGCGAGCTGGGCGTGACAGGCACGGTGCGCAGCCCCACCTACACACTGATCGAGAATTACCAGCTCAGCGACTGGCAGGTGCTGCACCTCGATCTCTATCGCCTGCGTGATGCCAGCGAACTGGAACATCTCGGCCTGCGCGATGAATTACGCGCCGGCGTCCTGGCATTGATTGAATGGCCGGAACGCGCGCCGCAGGGATTACCCATTCCCGACCTGCGCATCCTGCTCTCGGCGGGGGAAGCGGGTGATCCTGCACTGGGTACCGATGCCCGGAGAGTGCATATCAACGCCGAAACCGAGGCGGGCTGCAAATGGCTGAGTGATCTGAATGCTGTCTACGCTCCAAGAAATGAGCGGAATAAACAGCTCTAGCTTACTGATTACTATTGAATAAACTGCTAACAAGGCCTAGAGTTCCGCTCACCGGGGAACACGCCATACCCCAGACCATGCACAGCGCCATGCACTGCAGACCAGTACCGCAACGATCGAGCCGGGCGAATGTAGCCCCAGGGCTGATGCTGCTGATGCTGCTGATGCTTCTTGGCAGCATCGACCAGGCGCTCGGCTCCGGCAATTATCGCCCTGTGCACCGTCCGGATGCCCGTCTGCAGAGCGTCAGCCTGCAGTGCGATGCCAGCTCGGCACAACTCACACTGCAATTTTCTGCAACCGTGCATCCCAGGATCTACCAGCTGGCGGAGCCTGCCCGCGTGGTCATCGATATGCCCGCCAGTGCGCGAACCACGCCTTTGAAGCTGCCGGAGGCGAGCGGGCTGGTCGCGACCGTGCGATCCGCGCCGCACGCCGGGCTGTATCGGCTGGTGCTGGAGCTGCGCGCGCCGCTGGCCGCGACGCCCTCGATGGTGGCGGCCGCGGCAGGTGGCGGTTACCAGTTGCGCCTGGATATGCGGGCGAGTGCCGCGCGGCCTGAGGCGGACACGCTGGCTGCGCCTGCGGCACCAGCGGCTGCGCCAGCGGCGCCGCGCATCGTGCGACCGGAGCACTTGCCCACCGGTCGCGACATCGTGGTGGCCGTGGATGCAGGTCATGGCGGCGACGATCCGGGCGCTACCGGCCGATCGGGTACCCGGGAAAAAGATGTCGTGCTGGCCATCGCCCGGACCCTGGCGGCGCGGCTCAATGAGCGTCCCGGCATGCGCGCCGTGCTCACGCGCGATGGCGATCGGCTCATCGATCTGCGCGAGCGCATGGAGCGGGCGCGCTCTGCGCACGCGGATCTGTTCGTATCCATACACGCCGACGCGGTGCGCGATCGCTCCATCGCCGGCGCCTCGGTCTACACGCTGTCGTATCGCGGCGCCTCGAGTGAAGCGGCGAAGCGCCTGGCGGATCACGAAAACGCCCTGGTGCTCAAGGGTGGCACCTCGCTCGCCGACGTCGATCCGGCGCTGGCCTCGGTGCTGCTCGATGTTTCGCAGGAAGCGAACATGGGCGCCAGTGTCGAGGCCGCCGATGAAGTGCTCGAAGCACTCGACCGGGTCGGCGCGGTGCGCAAGAAGATCGTGCAGCACGCGGCTTTCGTAGTGCTCAAATCGCCGGACTTGCCCTCGATGCTGGTGGAAACGGCCTACATTTCCAACCCGGCCGAGGAGCGCAAACTGCGCTCGGCCAGCTATCAGGCGCAGCTCGCTGCGGCGATCGAGACCGGCGTGGTCGCCTATTTCCGCCTGCATCCACCGGACTCTTCGGCATACACCGCGCGCATCCGCTAATGTCGCGTCCATGCCGATCCGTTTCCTGCCCGCCAACCTGATAGATCAGATCGCTGCCGGCGAGGTCATCGAGCGCCCGGCCTCGGTCATCAAAGAACTGATGGAAAACGCGCTGGACGCCGGCGCCCGGCGCATAGACATCGAGATCGAGCAGGGCGGTCTGGGCCTGATGCGCGTGCGTGATGACGGCGGCGGCATAGCCGCTGCCGAACTGCCGCTTGCGGTGCAGCGCCACGCCACCAGCAAGATCGCCACCCTGGAAGACCTCGAGTCCGTGGCCAGTCTTGGGTTTCGCGGCGAAGCGCTGCCCTCGATCGGCTCGGTGGCACGGTTGCGGGTGTGCAGCCGTACGGTGCATGCGCATGCCGCCAGTGAACTGCTGGTCGATGGCGGTGCGCTGACCGGCCCAAGGCCCGCGGCACACCCGCCCGGGACTACCGTCGAGGTGCGTGACCTTTTCTACAATGTTCCGGCGCGGCGCAAGTTCGTGCGCACCGAGGCCACCGAGTTCGGGCACATCGTGCGCAACGTCGAGCGCCTGGCGCTGGCGGCGCCGGCGGTGGCGATACGCTTGCGCCACAACACGCGCCTGGTTCTGGACCTGCCCGCCGCCATGGATGCCTCCGGGCGCGATGCGCGCGTGGCGCGCGTGCTGGGCCAGGAGTTTCCGGCGCGCAGTCTGCGCCTCGCCCAGGATGGCGCCATCCAGCTTTATGGCTGGCTGGGGCTGCCGACCGCCTCGCGCGCCACCACCGAGGCGCAGTTCTGGTTCGTCAATGGACGTCCGGTACGTGATCGCCTGCTCGGCAACGCCGCCCGGCTGGGCTATCGCGACGTGCTGTATCACGGCCGCCACCCGGCCTACGTGCTCGATCTGCGCATTGATCCGCGTCTGGTCGATGTCAATGCACACCCGGCCAAGCTGGAACTGCGCTTTCGCGACAGCCGCGCTGTGCACGATTTCGTGTTTCGCGCCATCGAGCGCGCACTGGCGACGCCCGGTGTCGAAACGCGAAGCGCGTCCGGCGCGCTGGCGCTGCCGGCCAGTTTCCATGCGCCGGAGCCGGCGCGTGCCGCAACCAGCGCGTTCATGGCGGCGACCGGTCCCGCCCCTACGCAATTTGAATTGCCGGCGGCTCGCTACGCTCCCGCGGACAGTCATGGCAGCTCCGGTGTCGCCGAGTCCGGCCTCGGCGAACTGTCGGTCGACCAGCCGCTGGGTACGCCCATTGCGCAGCTGCACGGCCTGTACATCCTGGCGCAGAATCGCCGCGGCCTGGTCCTGGTGGACATGCACGCCGCGCACGAGCGGGTATTGTACGAGGCCCTGAAAGTGCAGCACGCGCACAGTGCACCAGCCTCGCAGCGCCTGCTCGAGCCGCTGTCCGTGTCAGCCGCCGAACACGAACTCGATACCTTGCTGGCCGCCAGCGCCGATTTCACCCGCCTGGGTTTTGAGCTCGAGCGCCTGGCGCCGACGCAGCTGGCGGTGCGCGCGCTGCCGGCCCTGCTGGCCGTCGCCGAGGTGGCGCCGATGCTGCGCGCGATCATCGCCGACTTGTCGGCCGAGCGCGGCGCGCATCATCTCGAGTCGTCCGCGCAGCGCGTGCTCGCCGCCATCGCCTGCCGCAGCGCCATCCATGCCCACCGGCGCCTCAGTCTTGCCGAGATGTCGGCGCTGCTGCGGCAGATGGAGCAGACCGAGCGGGCCGGACAGTGCAATCACGGCCGGCCCACCTGGACGGAACTGTCGCTCGCGCAGCTCGATCGCCTGTTCCTGCGGGGCCGTTGAGCATGGCGGGCAGCGCACCGCTCGCCGCGCCGCTGCGGGCGCTGGTGCTCACCGGCCCAACCGGCAGTGGCAAGAGCGCCTGGGCGATGCGCCTGGCCGAGCAACTGCCGATCGAGATCATCAGCGTCGATTCGGCGCAGGTGTATCGCGGCATGGACATCGGTACCGCCAAGCCAGGCGCAGCGGATCGGGCGCGGGTGCCGCATCACCTGCTCGATATGCGCGACCCGGCCGAGCGCTATTCGGCCGGCGATTTCGTTGCCGACGCGAGCGTGGCACTGCAATCGATACATGCGCGCGGCAGATTGCCGGTCCTGGTGGGCGGCACGCTGCTGTACCTGCGCGCCCTGCTGCGTGGCATGGCCGCGTTGCCGCCGGCCGAACCCGCAGTGCGCGCCCAGCTTGATCTCGAGGCGCGCGCGCGCGGCTGGCCCGCATTGCACGCCGAGCTGGCCGGCGTCGATGCGCGCGCTGCAGGCCGCATCCATCCCAACGATCCGCAACGCATCCAGCGCGCACTGGAAGTCTACCGACTCACGGGGCGCAGCATCAGCGACTGGCAGGCGCAGACCCAGGCACCGCTGGCGGGCGTGCAGTGGTTGCGATATGCGCTCATTCCGGGCAATCGCGCGCAGCACGCGCAGCGCCTGGCCGAGCGCTTTTCACGGATGCTCGCCGCGGGCCTGCTCGCCGAGGTGCGGGCGTTGTTCGCGCGCGGCGATCTGAACGCGCAACTTCCGGCCATACGCGCGGTCGGATACCGGCAGTTGTGGGACTATTGTGCAGGTGCGTGTGATCTTGAGCGCGCCACGGCGCTGGCAGTCACCGCCACGGCGCAGCTCGCCAAGCGTCAACTGACCTGGCTGCGCTCGGAACCGGGCTTCCAGGCTCTTGATCCGGAAGCCGATTCCGGATTTGCAAACCTGCTGGCAACACTGCAGGGTGCTGATGCTAGAATGATTCCATAGTCCCGCCAACGCCGTAGAGCCACCGCTGGACTGCTGACAGGATAAGGAGAAAGGTTCATGGCCAAAGGCCAATCACTGCAAGACCCCTTTTTGAACGCCCTGCGTAAAGAGCACATCCCGGTGTCGATCTATCTGGTCAACGGCATCAAGTTGCAGGGTCAGATCGACTCCTTCGATCAGTTTGTCGTGTTGCTGAAGAATACTGTCAGTCAGATGGTCTACAAGCACGCGATCTCCACGGTGGTGCCAGGGCGCGCCGTCACGCTGCCCAGTTCCGACGCCGCGGAGAGCGTTGCCGAGTAATGCCAGGGCGCGATCAGTTGAATGTTTGAGCGCCCGCGCAGCGGTGAGCGCGCAGTGCTGGTGCGCATCGGGCTGGGTGGACCGGTGCGCCCGGAAGACCTCGAGGAATTTGGCGCACTGGCCCGTTCAGCCGGCGCCCTGCCGGTCGCCACGGTCACCGGGCGGCGCGAGCGGCCCGAGCCGCGTTTCTTTGTAGGCAGCGGCAAGGCCGAGGAAATTGCCGCCGCCGCCGTGGCCGAGTCGGCGGATGTGATCCTCATCGATCATCCCCTCTCGCCCAGCCAGGAGCGCAACCTGGAAAAGCTCAGCAATCGACGGGTGCTGGATCGCAGCGGCCTGATACTCGACATCTTCGCGCAGCGCGCGCGCAGCTTTGAGGGCAAGCTGCAGGTCGAACTGGCGCAGCTCAAGCACCTCTCGACTCGCCTGGTGCGAGGCTGGACGCACCTTGAACGCCAGAAGGGCGGCATCGGTCTGCGCGGACCTGGCGAAACGCAGCTTGAAACCGACCGCCGCCTGCTCGCCACCCGGGTGCGCACACTTACCAAGCGCCTGGAGAAGCTGCGGCAGCAGCGCGACACCGGGCGCAGCGCGCGCGCCGAAATTCCCGTGCCGGCGATCGCCCTGGTGGGTTACACCAACGCCGGCAAGTCGACCCTGTTTCAGGCGCTTACCGGTGCCAGCGCCTATGTGGCCAACCAGCTGTTCGCGACCCTCGATCCGACCGTGCGCCGTTTGAGCCTGCCGGGCGGCGCCGCCATCGTGGTCGCCGACACCGTGGGCTTCATTCGTGAATTGCCACACGAACTGGTGGCGGCGTTTCAGTCCACGCTGCAGGAAGCGCGGAACGCCGACCTGCTGGTGCACGTGATCGACGCGGCCGACCCGCGCCGCGACGAATACACGACGCAGGTCGACGCCGTATTGCGAGAGATCGGCGCCGGCGAGCTTCCACAATTGCTGGTCTACAACAAGATTGATCGGCTCGGCATTGAACCACGCATCGAACGTGACGCCGAGGGCAAAGTCACTCAGGTCTGGATAAGCGCCGCGCAGGGCCTGGGCGTTGAACTGTTGGCCAGGGCCATTGCCGAGCGGCTCAACCTCAGCGCGCAGCGCGCCTGGCTGCATTTGCCGGCCGCGGCAGGTGCGGCGCGCGCCCGGCTTTTTGCCGCTGGTGCGGTACGGGAAGAACGCACGCAGGAGGATGGCGCCATGCTGTTGCTGGTGGAGTTGCCCCCCGAGGCGATGGCGGAGCTGGCACGCCAACCGGGCATGCGCCTGACCCCGATGAGCGATCCGGCTGGCAGCAAAGCGGCTTGTGTACGCGCGGTGCCGTACCTAGAATCCATCGCCGCGCCGGTCGTGGCGGCTCAATCCTGAATTCAAACGGCAAGGCGGCTATGGCCTGGAATCAATCTGGCGGCGATCAGGGTGCGAAGCGCCGCTCCGGCACGCCCGGCGCGTCCTGGTGGCGCGGATTGAAACAGCGCTGGACCGGCAGTCGGGGTGCGCGCGGGCCGCTCTACGCGGCGGGCGCCACGGCCGCCATGTTGTTGTGGTCGCTGACCGGCTTCTACCAGATCGCCGGCGGCCAGCACGCGATCCTCGAGCGCCTTGGCGCCTATGCGGGCGAACGCGGGGCAGGGTTGGGTTGGCACCTGCCCTGGCCGATTGAATCGGTCACGCGCATCGACCTGGGTCGGGTGAACAGCATCGATTTTCAGGCGCGGATGTTCAGTGCCGACACTGCGCTGCTCAATATCACTGGCAGTGTGCAATATCAGCTGCGCGATGCACGCCAGGCGCTCTACGCGCTGCGCGAACCGGAGCGCGCGGTGCGCGAGCTGGGCGAGGCGGCCACGCGCGAACTGGTAGCCGCGCAGCCGTTGAGCGATGTCCTGAATGGCTCGGCGCGTGGACCGCTGGTTGAAGCGCTGCGCGACACCGTCCAGCTGCGGCTCGATGAACTGGGAGCCGGCGTGCGGGTGATGGCGGTCAACCTGACCGACGTACAAGTGCCGGAAGCGGTGCTCGAGTCGCAGCGCGGCACTGAACAGGCGCAGCAGGAACGCAAGCAGCTGGCGCTTGAGGCACAGGGCTACGCCGGCGATCTGCTGCCACGGGCGCAGGAGCTGGCACAGCGCCAGCGCAGCGAGGCACAAGCCTACCAACTGCAGATCATCGCTGTGGCCGAAGGCGATGCGGCGCGTTTTGAACCGCTGCTGGCGGCCTACGAGCGCGCCCCGGAAGTGACCCGCAACCGGCTCTACATCGAAACCATCGAAACCATACTGGCGCGTTCGCGCAAGGTGATTATCGACGGCAAGGGCACTGGCAATACCTTCAATATTCCATTGGAAAAGCTGCTGGCTGCCGACACCGCCCACGATACCGGCATTGCCGGTGTCGTGAGCGCGCCGCCGCCCGGCAACGCGCCGGGCGGCAAGGCAGCGCCAGCGGTTGAGCCCGATGGACGCAACCGCGACCGGCCGCAACGATGATGCACCGATCCCTCATCGCGACCGCAACGGGCACGCTGCTGCTGGTGGCGTTGGCCTCCAGTGTGTTCACGGTCAGCGAGACCGAGCTGGCGGTGCGCACCCGCTTCGGGCAGGTCATGAGCGACGATTATCGTCCCGGACTGCACTGGTGCTGGCCGTTCGAACGCGTGGCACGTGTCGAACGGCGCATCATCGCGCAGGATCTGCTGGGCGAGACTTTCCTCAGCAGCGAGCAACAGGGATTGCGAATCGACCTGGCCATCGATTGGCAGGTGCGCGATGCCGCGCGCTTCCTGAGCGCCAGCGGCGGCGATGAACAGGCCGCCGGCGCACGGCTTGCCGATCTGTTGCGCAGCGACCTGAAGAGCGACTATGCGAAGCTCACCCTGGCGCAGATCATCGCCGCGCCGCACAGCGGCGTGGCACCGGCCTCGCTGCTGCGCCTGCAGAGCCTGGCGCAGCGGCTGGGCATCGGCGTCAGCGCTGCGCGCGTGCAGCGTATCGACACTACCGAAGAGGTGACCAACGCCGTGCTGAAGCGCATGCAGGCGGCATTTGCGGCGAAGTCCGCGCAGATGCGCGCCGAGGGCGCCGCCGACGCCGGGCAGATCCGGGCCGAGGCCGAGCGCAATCGCGTCGAGATCCTGGCCAACGCCAATCGCGATGCGCAGCGCCTGCGCGGCGAGGGGGATGGGCAGGCGGCCACCATCTACGCGCGCGCCTATGGGCGCAGCCCCGAGTTCGCCAGCTTTTATCGCAGCCTGCAGGCCTATCGCACCGCATTGGGCCGCGAGGGCGACATCCTGGTGATCGTGCCGGAAGGCGATTTCTACAAGTACCTGCGCAGCGCCGCGCGCCATTGATCAGGGACAAGTGCTGATGGGTCGTTTCGTCATTGTGATCGGTACCCAGTGGGGCGACGAGGGCAAGGGCAAGCTGGTCGATCTGCTCACCGAGCGCGCCGTCGCGGTGGCGCGTTTCCAGGGCGGCCACAACGCCGGCCACACGCTGGTCATCAATGGCGAGAAGACCATCCTCTCGCTGATCCCTTCGGGAATCCTGCACCCCGGAGTGCTGTGCCTGATCGGCAATGGCGTCGTGTTGTCGCTCGAAGCGCTGTTCCGCGAGGCGCAGGCGCTGATCAACCGGGGCGTGCCGGTGTTCGAGCGCCTGCGCATTTCACCTTCCTGCCCGCTGATTCTGCCCTCGCATATCGCACTCGATCGGGCCCGTGAGGCGGCCAGCGGCGCCAACGCCATCGGTACGACCGGTCGTGGCATTGGGCCGGCTTACGAAGACAAAGTCGCGCGCCGCGCAGTACGGGTGGCCGATCTCTTCCAGCGTGAGCGCTTCGCCGCCAAGCTGGGCGAGATGCTCGATTTCCACAATTTCGTGCTGCAGCGCTATTTTTCACTGCCCGCCGTCGATTTTCAGCGCACGCTGGATGAGCAACTGGCGTATGCCGAGCGGCTGCGGCCGCTGCTGGTGGACGTCACCGGTACCCTGGCGCGGCTGCGCGCGGCCGGCGCCAATGTGCTGTTCGAGGGCGCCCAGGGCGCAATGCTCGATGTCGATGTCGGCACCTACCCGTTCGTGACCTCCTCCAACACGACGGCCGGCGGTGCTGCCACTGGCACGGGCCTGGGGCCGCGCGTCTTCGATCACGTACTTGGCATAGTAAAGGCCTATGCTACGCGCGTGGGCGCGGGACCCTTTCCGACCGAATTGTTCGATCAGAGCGGCGAGCATCTCTCGCGCGTCGGGCATGAGTTCGGGTCGGTCACCGGTCGGCCGCGACGCTGCGGCTGGTTCGATGCGGTGGCACTGCGCCGTACCATCATGCACTCCAGTGTCTCGGGCCTGTGCATGACCAAGCTGGATGTGCTTGATGGCCTCGATGTCATCCGCATCTGCACCGGTTATCGCATCGACGGCAAATTGAGTGACCAACCGCCACTGTTCGCGGATGCCTTCGCGGAGGTCGAGCCGGCCTATGAGGAGTTGCCGGGTTGGCATGAGTCGACCGCCGGCATATGTGACTACGCTGCGCTCCCGGCCGCCGCCCGCCGTTACCTTGAACGGGTGCAGGAACTGGTCGGCGTGCCACTTGACTTAATCTCGACCGGCCCGGACCGCGATCACACTATCGTCCTGCGCCATCCCTTCGACTCTGCTGTTTGACGCAGGGGCACGGCGGTGCTGCTCAAGATTAGCCTGTCTGGAGCGATAAATAAGAACAGACGCAGCACCCGCGTTGTGCGGGGTCCAAGAGCAGGCAATGGAAAAACGTGCGGACGCCACCGTGGCTGGCCGTGGAGCCGGCGTGATCACGCCGGCGCCAGGCGTGGCCCGGCCGTTGACCCCGGCGCCGGCCGACTCGGCGCGCATGCTGGCGACCCTGATCGGCAATCTCGATGGCGCCGTATTCCGCTGCCGTTACGATGCGCACTGGACCATGGAGTTTATCAGCGAGGGTTGCCGGCGCCTGAGCGGTTATGCGCCTGAAGAGTTGATCGGCAGCAAGGCTGTCCGGTTCAGCGACCTGATTCATCCCGACGACCAGGCCATGTGGGCCACCAATGAAGACGGGTTGCGTGACAGTCCGGCGCGCTATGCGGTCGAGTATCGCCTCCGCCACCGTGATGGTTCCTGGCGCTGGGTGTGCGAGCGCGGCGCGATTGTCTTCGATGCCGGCGCCGCGAGCTGGAAGCTCGAAGGCCTCATCGAGGATATCACCGAGCGCCGCCACTCCGACGAGGCCCGGCATCAGGCCGAAGAGCGCTACCACAGCATTTTTGAGCACGCACTGGAGGGGATCTTTCACAGCACGCCGGCTGGGCGAATCCTGGTGGCCAATCCGGCGCTGGCGCGCATCCTGGGATTCTCCTCGCCCGAAGCGCTGATTGCCGAAGTGACCGACGTGGCCACGCAGCTCTACGTGGAGCCGGAGCGGCGCCGTGAGCTGCTGCGGCTGCTGGAGAGCAATGATTCGGTCAGCGCCTTTGAGTTCCAGGCGTTTCGCCGCAATGGCGAGGTGATCTGGCTATCTGTCAACGCCTATGCACGCCGTGACCAGGCGCGCAACCTGCTTTATGCCGAAGGCACGGTTGAAGACATCACCGAGCGGCGTCTGTACCAGGCGCAGATCGAGCGCCAGGCCAACTACGATTCACTGACTGGCCTCGCCAATCGCACCCTGCTCAACGCCCGCCTGCGCCAGGCGATCGAGCGCGCCGCCGCAGACGGCGGCGAAGTCGCGGTGGCGTTCATAGATCTGGATCAGTTCAAGTTCATCAACGATACCTTTGGCCACGAGCTGGGCGACAGCCTGCTGCAGAACATGGCTGATCGGCTGCGCTCCTGTGTGCGCGAGGGCGATCTGGTGGCGCGCCAGGGTGGCGATGAGTTTGTATTGCTGCTCACCGACTATCGCCACGATGATCTGGCCAGCGTGATTCAGCGCCTGCACGCGGCCATTGCCCAGCCCTGGCAGGCCGGGCGCCGTAATTTCCAGGTGTCCAGCAGCATCGGCGTGGCGGTCTACCCAGTCGACGGACACAACCCCGATAAGCTGCTGCGCAACGCCGATGCGGCCATGTACAAGGCCAAGGAAAGCGGCCGCAACGGCTACCAGTTCTTTACCGCGGAGCTCAATCGCGCGCTGGTCGAGCGCCAGGAAATCGAGCAGCGATTGCGCGGCGCGCTGGCGCGCCAGCAGTTTCTGCTGCACTACCAGCCACGCATCGACATGACGACTGGCCTGATCTGTGGCGCCGAGGCCCTGCTGCGTTGGCGTCTGCCGGAGCAGGGCCTGGTGTCGCCGCAGCGTTTCATTTCGGTGGCCGAGGATACCGGCCTGATCGTGCCGATCGGCCGCTGGGTGCTGCACAGCGCCTGCCAGCAGGCGCGCAACTGGCAGGATGAGGGCCTGCCACCCATCGTTGTTTCGGTGAACGTCTCGCCGCGCCAGTTCCGGGACGGCAATATTGTCGAGACCATCGCCGCGGCGCTGGCCGCCAGTGGCCTGGAGTCGCGTTATCTGCAGATCGAACTGACCGAGGGCCTGGCCATGCACGGTGCCGAAAAGTACGTGCACATGCTCGAGCAGATCAAGCAACTGGGCGTGCAGATCGCGGTCGATGATTTCGGTACCGGCTATTCCAGCCTGAGCTACCTGAAGCGCTTTCCGATTGATCAGCTTAAAGTCGATCGCTCCTTTGTGACCGATCTGGCCACCGATCCGAACGACGCCGTCATCGTCCAGGCCATCATTGCGCTCGGCCACAAACTCGGGTTGCGCATCGTGGCCGAAGGTGTCGAGACCGAAGAGCAGCTGGCATTCCTGCAGCACTGCCACTGCGATGAGATGCAGGGCTTCCTGTTCAGCGTGCCCATCATCGCCGCCGATTTTTCCGCGCTGCTGGGGCGGCAGGATTTCAAGAACTACCTGCAGCGGCGCATGGCCTGAATGGACCTAGGGAAGCTCTGCACAGGGTGTATTGAATGACCGATAATGTGTGCAGTAGACATGATCGGTGAGGTCTTGAGCCTGATGAAGCAAACGACGTTTTCCTCGCTGGCCTGGAACGGCAAGAAGAAGACCACGCGCCGGGAAGGGTTTTTGGCCGAGATGGATCGGGTGATCCCCTGGGATCTGTTCATCAAGCGCATTGAACCGGTGTTTCCCAAGGCGGGCGCCGGGCGCCACCCGCACCCGCTGGAGCGGATGCTGCGCATTCACTTCATGCAGATCTGGTTCAACCTCTCCGATCCCCAGGCCGAGGACTCGCTGTACGACATCGAGTCGATGCGCCGCTTTGCCGGGATCGAGCTCGAGAGCGATGCGATCCCGGATGAGTCGACGATCCTGCGCTTCCGGCATTTGCTCGAAGAGCATCAGCTGGCCGAGCAGCTCTTTGCCGACGTGCGCTCGAGCCTGGAGCAGCGGCACCTGTTGCTGAAGTCCGGCACCATCGTCGATGCGACCATCATTGCCGCTCCGCCCTCGACCAAGAACGCCGATAAAGCGCGAGACCCGGAGATGCGCCAGACCCGCAAGGGCAAGCAGTGGCACTTTGGCATGAAGGCGCACATCGGCTGCGACAAGCGCGGCATCGTGCACTCGCTGGCGACGACCGATGCGGCGCAAGCGGACATCAGCCAGATGCACAAGCTCCTGCACGGCAAGGAGAGCGAAGTCTACGGCGACCAGGCCTATTGGAGTCAGTGGCACCGAGAGGCGGCACTGGCCAAGGGGATCCGCTACCGGATCAATCGCCGCGGCTCGCACACCAAGCCGTTGACCGACCATCAGCGTTACATCAACCAGGTCCGCTCGCGCTGCCGCGCCCGCGGCGAGCACGCCTTCAACGTGGTCAAGCGCCTGTGGGGCTACGCCAAGGTGCGCTACCGCGGCTTGGCCAAGAACACCGCCCGACTGCACACCGCCTTTGCACTGGCCAACCTGTACCTGCTCAGACGACGCTTGGCACCGGCGTAGGAGACGTGTCGATGAAAACTGTGAAAACCGAGGAATTGACTCGCCAACCGAACAAAGTT
>JAYTUZ010000110.1:0-1617 GCA_043744295.1 Gammaproteobacteria bacterium
CCGACCGGCGGCAGAGTGTTGGCGAGCAGCCGATCGAGCCAGGCCGCAGCGCCCGGACCTGATACTTCATAGCGAGCGTACACGCTGGTATCAAGCAGCCCCGCGGCGCTTCGGGTCGCGGCCACCTCGGCCGCGATGATCGCGTGCGCGTTGGAGCGACGCAGCGATGGCTGCTCCACGAAATCCGGCTGGCCCGGTGCGAAGAACTGCGGGGTCTCCATTCCCCACACGACTCCGAAATGCGCCCCCGCCGCCTGCTGCGCGTCGTAGCTGGGCGTCATCTTGAGCGGCCGGCCGGCGGGCAGTTCTTCATTGGGATAGGCCATCACGAAGCGCCGCGCGTAGAACTGCGCGGTCATGTCGCGCAGATAGCGGTTGTTGCTGGCAAACGAGCCGTAGCGGGCCACGTCCATGCCGAAGATGTCGGCGCCCGGATCGCCATCCACCATCCAGTTCGCGAGTACCAGGCCGATGGCGCCGCCCTGCGAGAACCCGGACATGCAGCCGCAGGCGGTCCAGTAGTTGCGCAGGCCCGGGACCGGGCCGACCAGCGGATTGCCGTCCGGCGTGAAAGTGAATGCGCCGTTCACCCACTTGCGAATACCGATATCCTGGAGTCTCGGGAAGCGCGCAAAGCCAATGCTCAGTTCAGCGCCGATTCGCTCGATCTCCTCGGGGATCAGCTCCATGCCGTAATCCCACTCGGCGCCTTCGGTCTTCCAGTGTCTGGGGTTGCGCTCGTAGATGCCCAGCAGGATGCCCTTGCGTTCCTGCTGCAGGTAGGTGAAGCCTTCGAGGTCGGTCACGCAGGGCATTTCATCCTTGCGCGCCACGAGTTCGGGCAGGTCTTCGGTGATCAGATAATGGTGCTGCATGGGCGTCAGCGGCAGGTCGACCCCCGCCATATGGCCGACGCGACGCGCCCAGAGCCCGGCGGCATTGATGACGTGCTCGGCCGTTACCGTGCCGTGCTCGGTGTCGAGGCGCCAGTGCCCGTTGGGCAGCGCGGTCAGCGCCACCACGCGGTTGCGCAGGATCACCTCAGCGCCGCGTTTGCGCGCCGCGCCGGCGAAGGCGTGGGTCGCGCCATGCGGATCGACTGCGCCCTCGTGCGGGTCGAACAGACCCCCAAGCAGTCCCGTCGGCTCGACGATCGGACAGGCCGCGACGATTTCCTCGGCGGTTGCCAGTCGTGCGCCGATCCCGAGCGTGGCATAGATGGCCGCCTCGGCCTTGAGCCACTCCCAGCGCGCCGCTGTCGTGGCCAGGCTGTACCCGCCCGGCATGTGCATGCCGACGTTCTGGCCACTCTCCTGCTCGATCTGCTGGTACAGTTTGATCGTGTAGGACTGCAGGGCCGCGACGTTTGGGTCTTCATTCAATACATGAAAGCCCGCGGCGGCATGCCAGGTGGATCCGGCAGTGAGTTCCGCGCGTTCGAGCAGCGCGATATCAGTCCAGCCACGCCGCGCAAGGTGATACAGCACGCTCGTGCCGACGATGCCGCCACCGATAATCACCACCCGATAATGAGATTTCACTAGCTTCGCTACCTGCGTACACTTACCGCGAAATGTTACACCAGCAGCGGCACGACCACGGAGCGCATTGATTGAC
>JAYTUZ010000111.1:0-1617 GCA_043744295.1 Gammaproteobacteria bacterium
TAACCAGTATTCGTAGCTGACCAACACGGCATAAACGAGCGCCGTCATCAGCAGTACGGGGCCTGCGAGCTGCCGTCCAAAGGTGCGCACCCGGATCAGCAACACCAGCATGGTCACCGTAACCGCCGTGAGCCCCATTTTTAGATAGACAAAACTGCGATCGCTCCCCATGACCAGCACGCGCATCAGGGGGTTGAGTTCAATCGCGCCGTGGTTCAGCAAGGTAAGCGTCAGCACCGCGTCGGCGACCGAGAGCAGCATGATGAGCAGCGCTGCGGCCAACCACTGTGGTTCGTGCCAGTCGACGCCGCCCAGTTGCGCACCAGCGCCACGACGCGGCCCGCGTCGACGCTGCCAGGCATGTCCCAATATCAGTGCCCGGAGAATCTGTTCGCGCCGCTCGCTGCTGAGCCGGCGCTCGGCCGCGACGCCCTCCCCGACTGATCCCGCTTTTTCGTCCCCTTTGGCCACACGCTGTGCTTCGTTAACCGGTGGCCGCGAATGATTGTTCGTGCAGCTCGGCTTCATCCCCAAGCGCGGGATCGACAATCAGGCGCTGTTCGCGTTCGGCGTCGAACCCCGATAGCGGTGCCGGCGCACTGGCAGCGTAGCCCTGGATGAAATCGACCCCCATGGCCTGCAGCAAGCCCTGCTCGCCGGCCTGTTCAATGCGTTTGGCGACCACATGTACGCCGGCGACCCGCGCCATCTGTGCAATCGCGGCCACGCGCGCCTGCGAGGCGCGACTCCCTGGCAGTTCGTTGGTGACGCGTGGATCAATCTTGACCAGGCGCACACCGGGCAGCAGCAGCAGCTCGGGACTGGTGTCGCCGAGGGTAAAGTTGTCGATGACCAGTCCGGCTCCGGCCTGCTCGAGCTGGCTGGCCAATTCGAGCAGGAACTGCGGCTGGCTGCGGCAGAAATCATATTCGATCTCGAAGGCAACCAGGGCACGTGGCAGGCGCGACTCTTCCAGGCTGCGTGCCAGGAATTGCATGAAAGACTGATCACGAAAGGAATCACCGGCCAGGTTCACCGAAAATTGCGCCGGCTCGCCCGACCAGATCTCCGTGCGCAGATTGAGCCAGCTGAGCACTTCGGCGACCACGCGTCGATCCAGCACCGCGCTCAGTCCCAATTGCCTGGCGCAGGTCATCAGCGCTTCCGGAGCGCCTGCATCAGAGCGTGCGCCGGCAGCACGCATCAGCACTTCGTAACGGCGAATGCGCGCGCCGGTCTGGATGGGCGTCAGATGCTGGGCATGCAATTCCATGGCGAAATTCTGCATGCGCTCGCGAAACTCGGCGCTCGCGGCGGCATTGCCGGCCGTCGCGACCAGCGCTTCGTTTGTGGCGGCCGGCGCCGGCTCAAGCAAAGCTGCGACCTGTGGCGCTGCGAGACCTGGCGCGGCTGGAACGGTGACTTCAACTGAGCCCGGAGCCGTATAGGTGGGGCTTGCCAGGGTCACCGCCCATTCGCGCACGGCGCGCACGACCGGCGCCGGCAGATCCGGTGCGGCCGGGCCCTTGGCGCGCAGCCAGCGATCCTCGACCACCACCATGACAAAGCCGAGAAAAAACCCGGTGTCGTCGGCGGCGCGCAGCAATACCGCGGTGC
>JAYTUZ010000112.1:0-19245 GCA_043744295.1 Gammaproteobacteria bacterium
GGCAAGCGCTTCGATTGCGGCAGCAAACTCGGCTATCTGCAGGCCACCGTGGAATACGCGCTGGCACACCCCGAATTGAGGCGGGCGTTCCGCAGCTACCTGCTCAAGCTTGCCGGCGCCCTGACGGCCGACGACACGCGCCGCGCGCTGGCGCGAACCGCTGTGCCCCGGACCGGCCGCGCCCGCGGCAAAGTGAGCAAAAAGAAGTGACCGGCGTCACGCTTTGGCCCCTGGTGGGCTAGCGGCGCCAACCCTTCAAGATCGGCGCCCGCGGGCCGATACCAAAAGCTGCACCTTTCCACATTCGGGGCAGCGAAAACCATGTTTCAGATCATCGGCACGGTGGTCGTGATCGCCTCAGTCCTCCTGGGATTCATGGCCGATGGCGGCCATTTGCTCGCACTTTGGCATCCCACCGAAGTGATCATCATCATCGGCGCGGCATTTGGCGCGTTCATCATCAGCAACCCCATCAAGGTGGTGAAGGCGTCCTTCGTCAACGCCTTCGCATTGATCAAGGCGCCGCGCTACCGGCGCGCCGACTACGCCGATATCCTGAAGCTCCTCTATGACATCCTGGTCAAGATCCGCAAGTCCGGCATGCTGGCCATCGAGGCGGATCTCGAGGCCCCCGACAAGAGTGCGCTGTTCAGCGAATATCCGCGCATCCTGGCCGACCATCATTTCATCGAGTTCATCACCGACTGCCTGCGCCTGATGGTGGGCGGCAATCTCGACCCGAACGAGCTCGAATCACTGCTCGAATACGAACTCGAGAATCATCACAAGGAATCCACTGAACCCTCGCACGCCATCCAACAGGTCGGCGATGCGCTGCCCGGCTTCGGCATCGTTGCGGCCGTGCTGGGTATCGTCAATACCATGGGCGCGCTGGAAGGGGCGGACACTGCCACCATTGGCCACAAGGTAGCGGCGGCCCTGGTGGGTACCTTCCTGGGCATTCTGGTCTCCTACGGCTTTGTCGGCCCGACCGCCAGCGCCATGGCGCATCGCGCCCACGAAGAGGGCAAGGCTTTTGAAGTCGTGAAGATGGCGCTGGTGGCAAGCGTGCGCGGCTACGCGCCGCCAGTGGCGATCGAGTTCGCCCGCAAGCTGCTGTTCAGTGAGGTGCGCCCCACATTCGCCGATCTCGAGAATCACCTCAAGGGCAAGAAGAAAGAGGGCGTGGCGGCGTGATCGACAAGGCCAAGCGCCCGATCATTATCGTCAAGCGGCGGCGCAAGGCCGATGCCGCCCACCACGGCGGCGCCTGGAAGGTCGCCTATGCCGATTTCGTGACCGCCATGATGGCCTTCTTCCTGGTCATGTGGCTGGTGGCGGCCGTGACCAAAGAGCAGCGCGCGGCGATGTTCGAGTATTTCAAGAACCCGAGCATGGAGCAGGGCAAATCGGTCAAGGCCGCCAAGGGCGTGAATGGTCCGGGCGGAGCCAGCACCAGTCTGATCAATCTGGGCGGCGGCATGGACGCGCCAAAATCGGCGATCCGCAAGGATACCGGGCTTGCGGCGGGCGCCCAGACCAACCCCAAGGATCTCGATGAAGCGCAGCGCCTGGCCGCGGAAGCGGAAAGGAAGCAGCTGCAATCGCTGATGGACGATCTGCGCAAGGCGATTGACGAGAGTCAGGCACTGCGGCCGTTCAAGGATCAGCTGTTGCTCGATCTCACGCCGGAGGGGCTGCGCATCCAGATTGTGGACGCGCAGAACCGGCCCATGTTTGATCTGGGTCGCTCCAATCTCAAGCCCTATACGACCAGCATTCTGCACGAGCTGGTCAGCTATCTGAACACCGTGCCCAATCGCATCAGCCTGTCCGGGCACACCGACGTCACGCCCTATGTCGCGAAGAACGGTTACACCAATTGGGATCTGTCCGCCGATCGCGCCAATGCCGCGCGCCGGGCTCTGGAAAGCGGTGGCCTGCAGGCGGGGAAAATGGCGCGCATCGTCGGACTCTCATCGGCGGTGCTGTTCGACAAGGATAATCCGCGTAACCCCATCAACCGTCGCATCAGTATCATCGTCATGACCAAGAAGGCGGAAGAGGCGGCCTTGCACACGGATACGATGGCCCCGTTGCCCGCAGCGGTCGCAGCGCCCGATTCACCGGCGGCGCCGGCAGCCCAGCCCTGAAAACACGGCCCGGGGGGCGAGCGCCGGCGGCAACGCGTCCCGGCCGGCATTTGTCGCGGCTACCCGAGTGGCGCATGATTCGAAGATGAGTCGCGCCTTCACTCGTGAGCAGGACCCGGACGCTGCCGCTGCCGCCGACATCCTGCCGGATCGGCCCATCAGCGCTCACCCGAATTTCGTCACGGCCGAGGGTCTGGCCGCCATGGAAGAAACCGTGCGGCAACTGACCGTTGCGCGCACGGCGGCCCAGGAGCAGGGCGATGTCCGCGAGCTGGCGGTTACCGCACGTGAACTGCGCTACTGGAGCGCCCGGCGCGCTTCGGCGCGGCTGATCGAACCGGAACGACAGCCGCAGGTCATTCGATTCGGCGTGCAGGCCACGCTGCGCCATGACGACGGCTCGCTGCGGGTTTTTCGCATCGTCGGTGAAGACGAGGCCGATCCTGGCGCCGGCAAGCTCAGCTACGTATCGCCTATCGCCCGCAGCCTGTTGGGCGCGGCGTTGGGCGAGAGGCTTGAAGTCGCGGGGCGCGTAGTCGAGATCACGGCCCTGGCCGGCAGCAATGCCGGCAGCTGATCGCCCGCTGCGCCCTGCGGCGACACTGATTGTCGTGCGCGAGGCCGTGCCGGCCGGCATGGAAGTGCTGCTGATGCGACGCGCGCCACGCGGCGATCAATTCAGCGGCGCCTGGGTGTTTCCCGGTGGCCAGGTCGATGCCGGCGACCGGCAGTCGCATGGTTATTGCGCCGGCCTTGACGATGCCGCGGCGAGCCTGTGCTTGGGCCTGGCACAGGGTGGCCTCGATTACTACATCGCGGCGATCCGCGAGTGCTTCGAGGAGGCCGGCATACTATTCGCCGCACCGGCCGCGAGCGATGCCGATAGCCTCGTGCAAGATGGCAGTACCGAAGTGGCGCAATGGCGGGCAGCTCTGCAAGGTGGCGAGCACGACTGGAATTCACTGTGCCAACGATTCGGGCTGCGCCTGAACGTCGACGAGTTGCATTACCTCAGCCACTGGATCACGCCACCGGGCATGCCCAAGCGATTCGACGCGCGCTTCTTTCTGGCCAGGCTTCCCGCGGGACAGAGTGCCACCCACGATGGCACCGAGCTGGTCGAGCACCAGTGGATCGCGCCTGTCGAGGCGCTGGCACGATCGAAACAGCTAAAACTGGTGGACGTCACCCACCATACGCTGGCGACCCTGACGCAGTTTCCGTCCGTCGCTGCGCTGCTCGACTGGGTGCGTGAGCCGCGCAATATACCCATGACGCTGCCGCGCCGCGCGCTCGGCGCTGAAGGGCACCGTCTGGTATTGCCGCACGAGTGGGCCTGGGCGGAGATCGGCCGACTCGACCCGGATGGGCAGGGCACCGTGTCCTGTGAACTGACGGCTGGCGTTGCGGTACGTCTCTCCGAGCGCGTCATTCGCGTAACCGCCAACAACGGCAGCCTCATGACCGGTCCTGGCACCAACAGTTACCTGGTGGGTGGCGGAGCTGCGAACGAATGGGCGGTCATCGATCCTGGCCCCCACGATGAGCATCATGTTGGAGCGCTGCTCGCCGCGGCACCCGGGCCAATCCGCTGGATCCTGGCGACTCACTCGCACAAGGATCACTCGCCGGCCGTGGCCCTGCTCAAGGCCCGTACCGGCGCACGCGTCTACGGGCGCGTCGCGGATCACGCGCACTGGCAGGATGCCACTTTTGTGCCGGATCAGCTGCTGACCGACGGTGAGCGCATCAGCTTGCCGGGCCCGTGCACGCTGCGCGCCATCCACACGCCCGGCCACGCCTCGAATCACTTCTGCTATCTGCTTGAGGAAGAGAAGCTGTTGTTCACCGGCGATCAGGTGATGCAGGCCTCGACCGTGGTGATCAATCCACCCGATGGCAACATGGCCGCCTACCTGCGCTCGCTCAGTGCACTGCTGAACGAAGAGCTCGATTGGCTGGCGCCCGGCCATGGGTTTCTGATGGCCGAGCCGGCCAGAGCAATCACTCACGTCATTCAGCATCGCCACCGGCGCGAGGCCAAGGTGCTGCGTGTCCTGCACTCGCACGAACCGATTGGCGAAGACGAGCTATTGGCGCGAGTCTACGACGATGTCGCCGCGCCGCTGCACAGCGTGGCCCGGCGCTCGCTGCTGGCACATCTTTTCAAGCTGCGCGAGGAAGGCATGGCTGGCGAATCAGACGGACTTTGGCGCTGTGGCTAGCGCATCGCCGGGTTCAACGATGCGCACCACCAGCCACAGCAGCACGCTGATCAGCGCGAAGATGGAACCGGAAAGCAGCGTGGGCATCCAGCCGTAGCGATCAAGCATGAATCCCACCAGTGGCGCCAGGAAGCCGGGCAGGTTGCCGCCGGTATTCATGACGCCGGTGGCCGCGGCGGTATGCGGCCCCGCCACAAAGGTGCAGGCCTGCCAGTAGGAGCCCTCCGTAAACTGGGTAAAGCCAAAACACAGCGACAGCAGCCCAACGGCAACGTAGGGGTTCGGAGCACTGGCGCCGGCAATCAGCAGTACGGCGACCAGGAGCATGCCGACGGCGCCTGGCAGGCGACAACCCCAGCGCGGTCCCAGGCGCTTGCAGCTCCAATCGCACACCAATCCGCCCACCGTTGCCAGCAGCGCACCGGTCAGGAAGGGGAACGCATAGAGCCAGCCACCTTCCAGCACCGTGAAACCGCGCTCATTCACCAAGTACAGGAACAACCACTGCGAAAACATGTAGAAAACATAGTTCATGCAGAAATAGTTGGCGGCCAGCAGCAGCACATCGCGTTGCCCCAGGACCTTGCGCCAGGCCTGCGCCAATTGCTGGGTCTCATCGGGCGCGGAGCGCTTGGCATCAATCAACTTGAGTTCCGTGGCATCGACCGCGCGATGCTCGCGCGGCGTGTCACGCGCGTACCACCACCACCAGGCCGCAGCGAGGAAACCGAGTGGTGACAGCCAGATAAAAGAGGCCCGCCAGCCGAAGTGCACGATCAGCACGGTTACCAGCGGCCCGATAGCCGCCTGCCCGAGTGCCAGTCCTGAACTCGACACGGCATTCGGAAAAGCCCAGTTCCCTACCGGGAACCAGTTGGCAAAAGTACCCGCCACGATCGGATAGGTCGGCGCATTGCTGACCCCCAGCAGGAAACGCACGCTCACCAGCGCGATGAGCGCCCCGCTGGCCGAAGCTGCCATGACATGCGGCACGAAGCCGGTCAGCAGTGTGAGCAGTCCCCAGCCGAGCGCGATGATCGTCAACCCACGCCTGGGGCCCAGCCAATCGCCGAACAGGCCACCGGGTATCTGAAAGACCGCGTAGGAAAAATTGAAACTACCCAGGATCCAGCCCACATCCTGTTCGGAGAAATGAAATTCCCTCTGGATGCTCTCGATCGCCACCGACATGTTGTTGCGCAGCAGGTAATTGACGAAGCTCAAGGCAAATATCAGCGCCAGGATGCGCACCCGGACCGGAACCCTGGGCATCAACGCGTTCATGCTGCTACGGCCTGACTGGCAATTTGAAGGCGACGCCGCCCTTGATGACTACCGCCACCTGCTGCAGACGGGTGATGTCCATGAGCGGATCGCCTTTGACTGCAATCAGATCGCCGAACAGACCCGGCGCCAATCGACCGACCCGATCATCCCAGCCCATGTAGTGCGCCGCGCTGGAACTGGCCGACTTGATGGCCTGCATGGGCGTCATGCCGTGCGCCACCATGATCGGGAATTGCCGGGCATTCAAGCCGTGCGGGTAAACGGCCGAGTCGGTGCCGAACACCATCGGCACTCCAGCGCTAAGGGCACGGCTGAAGCCCTGCCGCTGCACTTCGGTGGTCTCGATGTTCTTGCGCAAAAACTCCTCCGGCCAATGCTGCTTCCTGCCCTCGGTGTCGATGTAGTCGCCGTTATAGACGTCCATCGACAGGGCGACATGGTGCGTCAGCGCGAGCGCAATATCTTCATCGTTGATGTAGGAGGCATGTTCGATGGTGTCGGCGCCCGCCAGGATGGCCTGCTTGATGGACAACGCCCCATGCGCATGGGCTGCCACCTTGCGGCCCGCGGCATGGGCGACTTCAACGACGGCGGAGATCTCTTCCGGCGTCATTTCCGGCTCGCCGGGCACGCCGCCGTAGGCCAGCACCGCGCCGGAAGCGATAACCTTCAGGGCATCGGCGCCACCGTCGATCGCCAGTTGTGCCCTGTGCCTGAATTCCGCCGCGCCGCGCGCCACGCCGGCGCGCACATTCAATGGGATGTCTTTTTCCGGAACACCGGGAATCAACAGATCGCCACCGCCGCCCGGAATCGTCAGGTAGTAGCCCACTACCTGCATGCGCGGGCCGATCATCTGACCCTGGTTGATGGCATCGCGCATCTGCCGATCACTCCAGGCGATGTAGCACCCCACGTTGCGCACGGTCGTGAAGCCCGCGGCCAGCGTCGCGGCGGCGTTCGCTTTGCTGATGGCCAGCTGATCTGCGGCGCTACGCTTAAAGTAGACCCTGAGATCTGCGGTATCGCCAGGTCGATCGGTCAGGTGGGTGTGCATGTCAATGAGGCCGGGCAGGCAGGTATAGCCGCTGCCCAACTCCAGAAAGGGCATGCCGCCGGGAATCTGCCGACCCGCGAGCAAGGATTTCACGTGCCCGTGGCGGATCACGACAGTGACATTGCGGCGGGCCGTGTCGCTCGTGCCATCGATCAGCGCACCACAGTGTACGGCGAGCGAGCCGGTATCGGACGCGAGCGGCGCTGTCCCGAGGGCGAGCTCGGTCGCACGAGCAGGCGTGGTCACGGCCAGCGTGGCAGCCAAGACAGCGGAAGCGGCGAGGGCGCTCAGACGACGTGCGTTTATCTCGTTCTCCGGGCCTGGCTACTGGCCGGCCAGCTTAGGATCGCACCGGGGGCGCGGTCAACCCGGCTAAGCACTGCGGACCGTCAAGGCTTGCTCTAGAATCGGCTACCTATTGTTGTTGCTGTCAGCAGGATGCGCGTAATGGCGAGCGCCGTGGAACCCACCGGAACGGTTGAGATCGCGCTGGCGCATGCCTCCGGATTGCTGCAGGTCAATCCCGCCCTGGCGGCCGAGCAGGCCAGCGAAATTCTCAAAGTGGTCCCGAATCATCCCGTGGCAACACTGCTGTTGGGAATGGCACAACGCACGAGCGGCGATTCGGCCACCGCGTTGCGAACCCTCAGGGCGCTGGTCGATGCCCAACACCGGTGGGCGGCGGCGCATTACGAATTGGGTCTCACGCTGGGGGAGGCGGGCCAGCATGCCGAAGCCGCCGCCGCCCTGGGACGTGCGGTCGCGCTGAAGCCGGACCTGCCGGACGCCTGGCGCGCACTGGGCGATGTCCTGACAGTCACGGGCGATCTGGCTGGCGCCGATACCGCTTACGCCAACCACATCAAGGCATCGACCCATGATCCACGGCTCCTGGAAGCGGCCTCGGCCCTGGTCGAAAAG
The DNA here is from genome assembly GCA_043744295.1 of Gammaproteobacteria bacterium. Taxonomy (GTDB): domain Bacteria; phylum Pseudomonadota; class Gammaproteobacteria; order Steroidobacterales; family Steroidobacteraceae; genus FEN-1191. The sequence continues at coordinate 7,644 of JAYTUZ010000112.1, forward strand.
CGGATACCGGAAGCCGAATCCCTGTTGCGCGCGCATCTGCGGCGATTTCCGAGCGATGTGGCCGCGATCCGCATGCTTGCCGAGGTCGGCGCGCGCCTCGGTCGCTACGCAGACGCCGAAACTCTCCTGTCGCGCTGCCTGGAGCTCGCCCCGAGTTTCATCGAAGCACGCCACAACCTTGCCATCGTGCTGCTGCGCCTCAACAAGCCCGCCGCGGCGCTGCAGGAAGTGGAGCAGCTGTGCAAGCTGGAACCGCATAACCTTGGCTATCGGAATCTGAAGGCGGTCGTGCTGACGAAAGTAGGCGACTACGTCGAGTCGCTGGAATTGTTCGCCAGTGTCCTGGCGGCCAACCCGAAGCATGCCAAGATCTGGATGAGCTATGGCCATGCGCTCTCGACGGCCGGTCGTGAAGCGGAGAGCATCGACGCCTATCGGCGCTGCATTGCCTTGGCGCCGAATTTTGGCGAGACCTACTGGAGCCTGGCCAATCTCAAGACTTTCCGCTTCAGCGACGCTGAACTGGCGGCGATGCGCGAGCAACTCGCGCGCCCTGACTTGACCGCGGAAGATCGATTTCACTTTCACTTCGCCATTGGCAAGGCCCTGGAAGACATCCGCGAATTCGAGGAATCCTTCGAGCACTACGTCCTTGGGAACAGCCTGCGGCGCGAGCAGATCAGCTATTCTGCGGAGCGTACCGCGGCGCGAATGCGGCGTTCCAGGGTGCTGTTCAGCGCTGAGTTCTTCCAGGCTCGTGCCGGCCACGGTGCCGCGGCGCCCGACCCGATATTCGTTGTCGGCTTGCCGCGCGCCGGCTCGACCTTGATTGAACAGATCCTCGCCAGCCATTCCGCGGTGGAGGGCACGATGGAGCTGCACGATATTCTCGGCATGGCCGGCAAGTTCATCGGCGAGCAGGACGAGGCGGAGGAGAGCAGGTATCCGGCGATGCTGGCTGAGTTGAGCGCTGCCGATTGCCGCCAACTCGGCGAGCAGTACATCGAGGCGACGCGCATCCAGCGCAAGACCAGCAAGCCATTTTTCATTGACAAGATGCCCAACAATTTTCTGCACCTGGGCCTGATCCATCTGGTGCTGCCGAACGCCCGGATCATCGATGCCCGCCGGCACCCCATGGCCTGCTGCTTTTCCGGGTTCAAGCAGCACTTCGCCCGGGGCCAGCACTTCAGCTACAGCCTCGAGGACATCGGCCGCTACTATCGCGACTACGTGGAGCTGATGAGCCATTTCGATCGGGTCCTGCCTGGGCGCGTCCACCGGGTGATTTACGAGACCATGATTGACGACACCGAGACCGAGGTACGGCGCCTGCTGGCGTACTGCGGGTTGCCGTTCGAGGCGGGCTGCCTGCGCTTCTATGAGAATGAACGCGTGGTCAGGACTGCCAGTGCCCAGCAGGTCAGGAAGCCTATCTTCCGTGAGGGGGTGGGCCACTGGCGAAACTTCGAACCCTGGCTCGAACCACTGAAGATTGCGCTTGGGCCTGTGCTGCCCGCCTACCCTGGCGTACCGGGACTTTGATTTCCCTAATCTGTGGACTACACTCCGGTGTGCGACGTTAGCAACAACCAGGGATAAAGGGGATCACGCCATGACTCGTAGTCGTAAGCGAAAACTGCAGCGTACTGCGGCCCAATGGGCCGGCCTGCCTCTGGCCTCGGCCGCCTTGGCATACGGTGGTGTTGCGTACGCGCAGCAGGCTGAAACGGGCGGGGCAGCGCTTGAAGAGGTGATCGTCACCGCTCAGAAGCGGACTGAAGACGTCCAGAAGGTACCCATCAGCATCCAGGTGCTGGGAGGCGAAAAGCTCGGGCAACTGCAGGCCACGGAATTCCTCGACTTCGCCAAGTTCATGCCCAGCGTGACCTTCAAGACCCTGGGGCCTGGCCGGTCGGAAATCTACTTCCGCGGGATTTCGACTGGTGTGGAAGGACTGCACGCCGGCTATCTGCCCTCATCGGGCCTATACCTGGATGAAACGCCGGTCACTACGGTTTCGGGTTCACTCGACCCGCACGTCTACGATATTCAGCGTGTCGAGGGCCTGGCAGGACCCCAGGGCACTTTGTACGGCGCCAGCTCACTCGCCGGCACCATGCGCATCATCACGAACAAGCCCGATCATACCCGTGTCTACGGCAGCGTTGATGTCAGGGGTACCAAGTTTGGCAAGGGCGATAGCGGTGGCTCCATTGAGGGCTTCGTCAATATTCCGGTCAGCGACAAGGTTGCAGTGCGCCTGGTGGGGTACTACGATCATGCCGGCGGTTATATGAGTAACGTGCCGGGGCAGGTGACCTACTTCCGGCCGGATACGGTTATCGGCGGGGGCGTCTGGCCACCCAATCCGCCGGTAACGTGCCAGACGCCCGGCACCCATTGCCTGACTGTCGATAATTACGGGATCGCCAAGAAAAATATCAACGATGTCGACAGCTACGGTGGGCGTGCGGCGCTCAAGATCGATCTCAACGATCAATGGTCCATCTTGCCGGCTGTCATTTACCAGGATCAGAAGGCCAACGGTAATTTCGGGTTCAACCCCAAAGTGGGCGATCTGAAGTACCTCGACCTCAGAGCTACCTTCAATAAGGATCGCTGGTACCAGTCGGCACTGACGATCACCGGGAAGATCTCCAACCTGGATTTCATCTACTCGGGCGGCTATATGGATCGCAAGGTGGATAACCAGGTCGACTATGCCCAGTACTCCCAGGCCTATGAGTACTATGGCTACTGCTGCTATACCTACCTGACTGGCGATCCTGCCAATCCGACGCCACCCATTGATCCGACGCAGTACACCGCCAACCATGATAAATACACCAAGACGAGCCATGAAGTTCGCCTCAGCTCGCCCGCCGATTGGCGGCTGCGCTTCACTGTGGGTGCGTTCCTGCAACGCCAGACGGACAATATCCGCGCGGAATTCCGTATCGATAACCTGCAGCCCTGGTACGAGGTGGACGGTGCGCCCGACATCCTCTATTTGTCACAGCAGGACCGAATCGATCGGGATAGCGCAGTCTTTGGTGAGTTGAATTTCGACCTGACTGACAAGCTGAAGCTCACGGGCGGTATCAGGGGATTCAAGGTCGACAATACCCTGTTCGGGTTCTTCGGCTACAACAACAACGGCAATCACGGCACTGGTGAAGCCCTGTGTCCCAAGGACACCAATGGAGATGTCATTCCCGACCGGCCGGGCACCGGGCGGCCTTGCATCAATACCGACAAGCGATTGACTGAATCCGGTGAAACCCACAAGGTCAACCTGACCTACCAGATCGATCCGGATCGGATGGTCTACGCCACCTATTCCACGGGGTTCCGGCCTGGCGGCAATAACCGCAAGCCGATCGTGCAAAGCTGGAAGGCCGATACGCTCACCAACTTTGAACTGGGTTGGAAGACCAGCCTGCTCAATCGCCGCCTGCGCTTCAATGGCGCGGTGTTCCTCGAGAAATGGAAGGATGCGCAAGCCTCGGTCCAGGGCCTGAACGGAATTACTTCAATCGTGAACGCCGACACAGCTGAAAGCAAAGGCTTCGAAACCGATATTACCTGGTTGGCACTCGACAATCTGACGCTCTCATTGTCAGGCACCTACGCCGATGCCAAGACGACCAAAGACTGGTGTGGACCAAACCGCAACGGCGTCGTGATCAAGCCGCAGGTGAATTGCAACATCACCGGTCTTTCGGCCAAGTCAGGCTCGCAGCTGCCGTCGGTACCCAAGATTAAAGGCAACGCAACGGCGCGCTACCATTTCAATGTGGGTGACTACGACAGCTTCGTACAGGGTGTGGCTCTTTACCAGGGCTCGACTACCTATAGTCTCCAGGCCGCGGCGAATGCCTTTATCGGCGATACGCCGTCATTCACCTCCTTTGACCTTTCGGCTGGGACTGGCAAGAAGAACTGGACCCTGGAAGCGTATATCCAGAACGTGACCGATGAGCGTGGCGAGCTGGGCCGCGTGTCGGAATGCGCTGACCCCAATGGGTACTGTTATTCAAACTTCAAGGTAATCCCCATCAAGCCGATGAATTTCGGCGTCAAGTATGGAATGAAATTCTAGCCTTTCGGACCAGCACGGGGTGCAGCGCAACTTCGGCGCTGCGCCCCGCTGATCCATTTGGCCCCGGCTGCGCACCGTCAGGTGCTTCAGTTGACCGCCCGCTCTGCTCCGCGCCGCGCGATGGTAATTTCGTGGCTCGAGAGGAACTTGTTTGTATCTGCGTGAGGGTTTGCGTCATGCACACAGCGATCCACCCACTCCCTTTCTGCCATGACGGCCGACGAATACAGACGCGGCCGCTGCGGCCCTGGTCCGTGGCCGCAGCGGTTTCGACCATTCTGGCGGGGACAGCCGGCGCAGCCAGCGCGCAATCGCCATCGACTCCGGCCAGCGCCGGCCCGCAGCTTGAGGAGATCATCGTCACCGCGCAAAAGCGTGCCGAGAATCTGCAGGATGTGCCGGTCAGCATTCAGGCACTCGACACGCAAAAGCTCGAGCAGCTGCACGTATCGAGCTTTGACGATTACCTGAAATACCTGCCAAGCCTGTCCAGCCAGAGCTACGGCCCGGGGCAATCGCAACTCTATGTGCGCGGCGTAACCAACGGTGGCGACGGCCTGCAGGTTGGCTCCCAACCGCTGGTCGGCCTGTATCTCGATGAGCAGCCGGTCACCACGATATTCAACAACCTCGACGTTCACATCTACGACATTGCACGCGTCGAGCAGCTTTCCGGCCCGCAGGGCACCTTGTTCGGCTCGAGCTCCATGGCGGGCACCGTACGCATTATCACCAACAAGCCGAGCACCCGCGGCTTCGAAGCCGGCTACACGCTTGCTGGAAATTCGATCAGGGGCCAGCTGGGCAGCACAGTTGAGGGCTTTGTGAACATGCCGGTTTCCGACCGGGCGGCGGTGCGGCTGGTGGGTTTTGTCGAGCACGACGCGGGCTATATCAACAATGTGCTGGTGGACAGGCAGGCGGATGGATCGCCGCTGGTCTACCCGACTTCCGGAGTGCCGCGCTCCAATGCCGGCTTGACAAAGAGCAATTATAACGACGTCGATACGTACGGCGGGCGCGCGGCATTGAAGGTCGATCTCAACGACAACTGGACCATCACGCCCGCGGCGATGGCGCAGCGGATGAAGTCCAACGGCCAATTCAGCTTTAACCCGGCGCTGGGCGATCTGAACACTGCGCGCTATGCCCCGGAAAAGAGCAGCGACCGCTGGTGGCAGGCGGCATTGACAGTCGAGGGCAAGATCGGCAATTTCGACCTGCTGTATGCGGGTGGTTACCTGCGCCGTACCTTTGAAACGCGCAGCGACTACTCCGAATACTCCTATGCCTACGATGCCTATTACCACACGAATTACAATGGCGTTGCCTGCCTGGCCCCGGATCCGCAATACCCGCAATACGCGTACTCGGCATGCGAGACGGGTTATGGTGATAATTTTCGTGACAACCAGGGCAACCTGATCAGTCCCGCGCAGGCTCTGGTCAGCGGCAATCGGTTCACAAAGCAGTCACACGAGCTGAGAGTCGCTTCACCGAAGGATCGGCGGTTCCGCATCGTCGCCGGGTTGTTCTTCCAGCGCCAGACCGGCAATCCTCGCGATGAGTACCGCATTCAGGGACTGGCGACGGCCTATTCCATTACCGGACAGCCCGGCGTGCTATACCTCAATTCACAGGATCGTGCCGATAAGGACCAGGCCGCGTTCGCTGAACTCTCCTACGACCTGACGCCGCAACTCACCGTTACCGGCGGCGTGCGCCTGTTCAAGTACGACAATTCGGTCTACGGATTCTTTGGTTACACGGGCACACCAAAGTACAACGACTACTTCGCCGGCACCAGTGGCGAGAGCCTGTGCAGCAGCCTGCCAATTCCAAACAACCAGCCGGACCCCAACAACCGGGTGCGCCCCTGTATCAACATCGACAGTGTCGTGAGCGACCACGGCGAGACGCATAAATTCAACCTCACCTACAAGTTCGACGACGAGCGGATGATTTATGGCACCTTGTCGACCGGCTTCCGGCCCGGCGGAGTCAACCGGGTGCCCAGGCGCCCGCCTTACACGCCTGACTACCTCACGAATATTGAGCTCGGCTGGAAGACCAGCTGGCTCGATCGCCGGGTGCGCTTCAACGGCGCCGCGTTTATCGAGAAGTGGAAAGATGCGCAGTTCGCCATCTCCGGCGATAACGGCATCACCGAAATCCTCAACGCCGGTCGCGCTGAAATCCGTGGAGTCGAGTCTGATCTGCAATGGGCGGTCAACCGCAGCCTGACGCTGTCGGTCTCTGCGACGGTGCTGCACACCGAACTGAAGACCAACGCCTGCAATAAAGCGAGCGCTGATTTCAGCTGCACGGAGACTGGCAACGCTTTGCTCGCTCGCGCCGGCTCGCGGCTGCCCGTCTCGCCGCTTTTCAAGGCCAACGTGATTGCGCGCTATCAGTTTCCGCTCGGTGGCTTCGATGCACACTTGCAAGGTGCGCTGGTCACGCAGGGCAATGCGATTCCGGTGCTCGAGGAAGAGTCCCGGGCGATTCTCGGCAAACAGCCGGCCTACAGCAGTTTCGATTTCACGGCCGGACTGGATCATGGCAGGTGGTCGGCGGAACTCTTCCTCGACAATGTCTTTGACAAGCGTGGCGAGGCGAGTCGCTTCGCGAACTGCGTGCCCACCGTGTGCACCGACGCGCAGATCACGCCCATCCGCCCGCGTACCCTCGGACTCACATTCAGTCAAAAGTTCTAAAGTAGTTGCTGCTGATCGAGGGTGCGTCTTCGATGAGCACGCCCCAGCCGGATCGTGGGAACACCGTGACTCGAGGTCACACGCGCGGACTCAATTGTCGATGCGGCAGTGCTTTAACCGGGCGGCGCAGGCGAACGGCTGATCCTGGCCAGATAGTCGAGCAGTTCCGGAGCGGTACAGTGAGCGACGTTGAACCGCCAGTAAGGCGTCGCCCGGCCATCGGGACGAAACAACTCGCCCGGTGCGAGCAGAATGCCGTGGGCTGCCGCCTCGCGCCACAGTTTGCTCACCGGCTGACTGGCGGGCAACCGTGCCCACAGAAACATGCCGGCCGCAGGACGAAAGGCAAGGGTAACGCCGCGCGCCTCCAGCAGTGATTGCACTTCCAGCTGCGCACTGGCCAACCGGCGGCGCACCGTGTCGAGATGGCGCCGGTAGTGACCGCGCGCGAGCACGTGCATGACGACTTCCTCAGTCAGTTCGCTCGAGGCGAGTGCAGTGGCGGTTTTGGCGCGCGCCAGCCTGGCGACGATGGGCGCGGCGGTTACCAGATAGCCAACGCGCAGATCAGGCGCGATCGTCTTGGAGACGCTCGAGACCAGAATGACGCGCTGGCACTGATCGAGTGCAGCCAGACTCGCTTCCGGGCGCGGCGCCAGCTCCGCGAAAATGTCATCTTCGACGATACGCAGATCGGCACGATCGGCGAGCTCAAGCAGGCGGTGGGCCACGGGCAGTGAGGTACTGGTGCCGGTCGGATTGTGCAGCGCTGAGTTGGTGAACAGCAGACGTGGCCGCCGCCGACGCAGGAGCCGGGCGAGTTGCTCCGTATCAGGGCCGTCACTGTTGCGGGTAATCGCCAGCAATTTCACGCCGCGCATGCGCAGCATGTTGAGCAACGGTGGGTAACAGGGGTCTTCGACCACGGCGAGATCGCCGGGCTCGAGCAGCTCGCGGATCACCAGGTCGAGCGCCTGGGTGGCGCCCTGCGTGGTCAGAATCTGCTCTTCCTGCGCGCCTACCCCACGCGCCCGCAGCATGGTCGCGAACTGGGTGCGCAGGCCGAGCAGGCCGTAGGGATTGCCATAGCTCAGATTGAGCAGCGTGCTGCGCGCCCGCGCCCGCAGTGCGGCGCGCACCGCCCGATCATGCAGCCACGCAGCCGGCAACCAGCCGCATCCGGCATCGACCCTGATGAGCCCGGGCTCCGTTTCATGGCGACGTTCCCAGACCGAGTCAGCGCGAAATTCGGGCGGCTTGCGGCGCCCGCGTGGTGGTAAGGCCCCAGCCACATAGTGCCCGGCGCCGCGCCGCGCCTCGACCGCGCCGGCAGCGACCAGCAGGTCGTAGACCGCGGCGGCCGTAAAGTTCGATACCCGGCGGGTGCGCGCCAGGTCGCGCACTGAGGGCAGGGCGCTGCCCGGCAACAGGCGCCGGCTGGCGATGTCCAGGCGCAGTTCGGCCGCCAGACGCTCGTGGACCGGGAGGCGCGGCGCTGACCTCACTGCGGACTGTACAGCTGTTTTCACCATTACAGTATAGCGCAACATTGCTGCTGCCGTGACTGGTGCCGGGCCCCCGGTGCGCGCAGGGTGGCAGGCTATGAAAACCGCAACACTCCTGCACCCCGACGCCACCCCGCCAGAACTGCGCTCGTGGTGGATGCCCTTTACGCACAATCGCTATTTCAAGGAACACCCGCGCCTGATCACGGGCGCCAAGGGCTGCTACTATACGCTCGCCGATGGCCGGAAGCTGTTCGATTGCCTCTCGGGTCTGTGGTGCTCGCCGCTGGGTCATAGCCACCCGACGATCGTCGCCGCGGTCCAGCGTCAGGTCGAGACCCTCGATTTCAGCCCCAGTTTCCAGATGGGCCATCCGGCGGCTTTCTCACTGGCCAGCCGCATTGCCGCGCTCGCCGGGCGCCCCCAGGATCGCGTCTTCTTTGTGAACTCGGGTTCGGAAGCGGTCGACACCGCACTCAAGATAGCCGTCGCCTATCACCGGGTGCGCGGCGAGGCTTCACGCACCCGCATCATCGGCCGTGAACGCGCCTACCACGGCGTGGGCATGGGTGGCATTTCCGTGGGCGGCATCGCCGCCAATCGCAAGATGTTCGCACCGCTGATGATTCCGGGGGTTGACCATCTGCCGCACACCTACAACCCGGAACAGATGCGCTACAGCCGCGGGCAGCCCGCCTGGGGCGCGCATCTGGCCGAGGAACTGGAGCGCATCGTCACGCTCCATGATGCTTCGAACATCGCGGCAGTGATTGTTGAGCCCATGCAGGGCTCGACCGGCGTTATCGTGCCGCCACGCGGTTACCTGGAGCGGTTGCGCGAGATCTGCACCAGGCACGGCATCCTGCTGATTTTTGATGAGGTCATTACCGGTTTCGGGCGCCTGGGCGCACCCTTTGGCGCCGATTATTTTGGCGTCCAGCCCGATCTCACCACCTTTGCCAAGGCGGTCAACAACGCCACCGTCCCGCTCGGTGGAGTCATCGCCCGCGATGAGATCTACCAGGCCTTCATGAGTGGGCCGGAATACGCCATCGAATTCTTTCATGGTTACACCTATTCGGGCCATCCACTGGCCATCGCCGCTGCCCATGCCACGCTCGACGTGATGGCCGCTGAAGGACTGGTCGCGCGCGCCGCCACGCTCGCACCGGTACTGGAAGACGCCATGCATTCACTCAAGGGCGAACCGAACGTCGTCGATATTCGCAACCTCGGCCTGGCGGCTGCCGTCGAACTGGCGCCGCTCCCTGGCCAGCCGGGTCTGAAAGCGGTTCGGGTCTTCGAACGAGCACTGAACGAGGGACTGCTGGTGCGCTTCAGCGGCGACATACTGGCGGTCGCGCCGCCCTTCGTTGCCACGAAGGAGCAGATACTCGACATGGTTGAAGGCCTGCGACGCGCGTTGCGCGCTGTGCCGATCGGATAAATCACCATGAATGCAGCAACGCCTATCGCTCCTGCCGCTGATACCACCGCGCTGGTCGGCCATTGGATCAGTGGGCGCAGCGTGCACTCAGCGGGGTCGCGTGGTGCCATCTTTAATCCGAGCCTGGGTCGCCAGGTGCGCGAGGTGGCGCTGGCCAGCACGAGTGATGTCGATCAGGCCGTTCGCGCCGCCCACGAGGCTGCGCCGGCTTGGGCCCGCCTGCCGGCGCTGCGCCGGGCGCGCGTGCTGTTCCGGTTCAAGGCGCTGCTCGATCAGAATACCACCAGGCTGGCCCGGCTGATTTCGGCCGAGCACGGCAAGACGCTTTCAGATGCCGAAGGCGAGGTGACGCGCGGCATCGAAGTGGTCGAGTTTGCCTGCGGCGCGCCCAGCCTGCTGAAGGGCGCCTACAGCGACAGCATCGGCACCGGTGTCGACAGCTTCAGCCTGCGCCAACCGTTGGGCGTGTGCGTTGGCATCACGCCGTTCAACTTTCCGGCCATGGTGCCGATGTGGATGTTTCCGGTAGCGCTCGCCTGTGGCAACACTTTCGTCCTGAAGCCCTCCGAGCGTGACCCCTCCACAGCCATGTTGCTTGCCGCCCTGCTGAAGGAAGCCGGATTGCCCGACGGCGTCTTCAATGTCGTGCAGGGCGACAAAGTTGCCGTCGATGCACTGCTCGAGCACCCCCAGGTTGCGGCGGTCAGCTTTGTGGGCTCGACGCCGGTCGCGCGCTACATCCATGCGCAGGGCACGGCGCACGGCAAACGGGTGCAGGCGCTGGGCGGCGCGAAGAATCACATGGTGATCATGCCGGATGCCGATCTTGACTCCGCCACCGAGGCGCTGGTGGGCGCCGCCTACGGCTCCGCGGGCGAGCGCTGCATGGCGATCTCGGTCGCCGTGGCGGTGGGCGAGGCCACGGCCGATGCGCTGGTCGAACGCCTGAAGACGCGGCTGCGCACGCTGAAGATCGGACCGTCCGATGGCGCAGACGTCGAGATGGGTCCGCTCGTCACCCAGACGCACCTCGATAAAGTGCGCGGCTACATCGACACCGGGATCAAGGAAGGTGCTCAGCTCGCCATCGACGGGCGCGCGCTGAAGGTAACGGGGCACGAGCAGGGCTACTTCCTGGGCCCCACGCTGTTTGATCATGTGCGTCCCGAGATGCGCATCTATCGCGAGGAAATCTTCGGACCGGTGCTGGTGGTGGTGCGCGTGCCGGACTACGACAGTGCCGTGCGCCTCATCAATGCGCATGAATATGCCAACGGCACGGCGGTGTTCACCCGCAGTGGCGCAGTGGCACGCAGCTTTGCGCATGAAATCGAGGTCGGCATGGTCGGCATCAACGTGCCGATTCCGGTGCCGATGGCCTGGCACGGCTTCGGCGGCTGGAAGCGCAGCCTGTTCGGCGACATGCATGCCTACGGCGAAGAAGGCGTGCGCTTCTACACCAAGCAGAAATCGATCATGCAGCGCTGGCCGGAGAGCACCGCCAAGGGCGCAGAGTTCGTGATGCCGACGGCGAAGTAATAGCCAGCAACGTCCCGTTCGCGGCCGCCATAAAAAAAGGGCCTCCCGAAGGAGGCCCTTTTTACATTTGAACCGCTTGGGGCCGGAGCCCCAAGCATCAAACGTCGTTCGATTTAGAACGAGTAGTTGACGCGGCCGCGGACGCCGGCTTCCTTCAGGTTGCCAGGGGTCTTGCCGGTCGAAGCAGCAACGGTGAAGGTCGCCGCATCGATGAAGAAAGGCATGCTGTAGGCCACGAAGACCATGTTGCCCTTGTTGCCGAAGTGGTCCTTGCCGGTGATCGCAGCGG
>JAYTUZ010000113.1:0-5057 GCA_043744295.1 Gammaproteobacteria bacterium
GGTGTTTACCCGCGCCAGCAGTTCGTCGTAGCGACGCGTGTTGCGCTCGTTATTCACCTGTTCGGTGAGACTGGTGAGCAGTCCCCTGAATTCGGCGCGTGCCTGCGTGGCATCCAGCAGCGTGGGCTCCGCGTACAGCGCGCCCAGTCGCTTCGCTTCCGGACGTTCGCGCCATTCTTCGAGCAGCTGCGCCGTGCTGCGGGCGCTGTTCGCCTGCATGGCGCCGAGTAGTTCGCGCAGCGTGCTGATGCCGGGAAGTTCCGGCTCGCCGATCGCGGCGAGCGCGGCGCCCAGCGGCGCGGGCAGCGCGGCAGCGGCAGCCGGAAAGTGCAGCAGCATCTGGATCGCCTGGGTCAGCAGGCCGCGACGCCCGACGCCAGCACCAGCGCTACGGCGCGCAAGCGCGCCGCGCGAGCGATTGCCGCTGCGCTGCGGGTCATCGCCATGGCCTGCGGTGGCCAGGTCGCCGGCGTGCGCCGGGTCCGCAGAATTGTGCAGCAGCTCGCGCAGTCGGTCGGCGTTCAGCCCCACTTCCTGCGCAACTCGCGCCACCAGCAGTTCCTGATAGACACCGGGCGCCACCTTTGCCAGCAGCGGTCGCGCCAGCGACACGTAGCGCGCGCGGCCGTCGGCATGCGATACATCGGCCTGCTCGCGCAGCTGGGCGATCAGATATTCCGAGAGTGGCAGCGCGCCGCTCAGGCGGGTCTCGAAAGCGGCGCGGCCTTCGCGCCCGATCATGGAATCGGGATCCTCGCCCTCAGGCAAGAACAGAAAGCGCAGCTCGCGCCCTGCGCGCGCTTCCGGCAACGCATTCTGCAGCGCCCGCCAGGCGGCGGCGCGACCGGCACGATCGCCGTCAAAAGCGAACACGACTTCACTCACCAGGCGAAACGCGCGGCGCAGATGTTCAGGTGTGGTCGCGGTTCCCAGGGTCGCCGCGGCATAGGCCAGGCCCGCCTGGTGGAGGCGCACCACATCCATATAGCCTTCCACCAGCAGGAGCCGCTGCAGACTGGTGCGTGCCAGGCGAATTTCGTGGAGTCCGTAGAGTTCATGCCCCTTGTGAAACAGCTCGGTTTCGGGCGAATTAAGGTATTTGGGCTCGCCGCCAGCGAGCACGCGACCGCCAAAGCCCAGCACCCGGCCGCGCGGATCGCGGATCGGAAACATGATGCGATCGCGGAAGCGGTCGTACCAGGGTTCGCTCCCGGGGCGCGGTGTATCGCGCTCGATAATCAGACCGGTCGCCAGCAGCGCCTGGCGCGATTCCTCGGTGCCGCCGAAGCGTCGCAGCACCTCGTTCCAGGCATCGGGCGCATAGCCGATGCGAAAGCGCTCGAGTGTCGCGGCCTCGAGGCCGCGACCCTGCAGATAGGCGCGGGCGCGCTGGTTCGATTGCAGGCATTCCTGATAAAAACCGGCGACCCGGCCCAGCAGATCGGTGAGCTCCTCCTGGCCGCGCTGTGCGGGAGCATTGCCACCCTCATGCGGCACCTCGAGTCCCAGGCGCCCGGCCATCTCCTCCACCGCTTCTGGAAACGGCAGTTGTTCGTACTGCATCAGGAAGCCCAGCGCTGTGCCATGCGCGCCGCAGCCGAAGCAGTGATAGAACTGCTTGTCCGGGCTCACCCAGAAGGAAGGGGTTTTCTCGTCGTGGAACGGACAGCAGGCCTTGTATTCGCGCCCGGCTTTCTTGAGCGGTACCCGGCTGCCGACAATTTCAACAATATCGGCGCGCGCGATCAGCTCATCGATAAAGGTCTGTGGAATGCGGCCGGCCATGGGCCTCAGGCCGACAGGCGCGCCTTGATGCGAACGCCCACGGCGCCCATGTCGGCGCGACCGGCCGCCTTGGCCTTGATGGCGGCCATGAGCTTGCCCATGTCCTTGATCGAGGTGGCGCCGGTACTGGCAATGGCCTCACTGATCAGCGCATCGAGCTCAGTGGCCGATAGTTGTGCGGGCATATAGGCCGACAACTGGGTTAATTCTGCGGCTTCGATGGCGACCAGGTCGGCACGGCCGCCGGCCTCGAACTGCGCGATGGATTCGCGCCGCTGCTTGACCATCTTGTCGATGACACTGAGCACCTGGGCATCATCGAGCTCGATGCGCTCATCGACTTCGCGCTGCTTGATGGCGGCCATGATCAGCCGGATGGTAGCCAGGCGCGGCTTCTCGCCGGCGCGCATGGCGGCCTTCATGTCGTCCTGGATTTGCGCCTTGAGCGACACGCGCGTCAGCGCGCGGTGCGCACGAAATCGCGGGAAACGCGCTTGATATGGCGCTTCACGGCAGCGGCTTTCTTGCGCTTACGTTCCTGGGTGGGCTTTTCGTAGAATTCGCGCCGGCGCAGTTCGGCGAGCACGCCGGCCTTCTCGCAGGCGCGCTTGAAGCGGCGCAGGGCGGCGTCAAAATACTCATTCTCGCGAATTCGAACGCTCGGCATCGAAGCTCAACCTCTTGATTCGAAAAGCTGTTTGGGGCTGGCCCAGACAGGCAGGGGCGGCGATTCTAAAGAGAGCGGCGGCAAAAGGCAAACGGGTGCACCGGCACGCATTGGGTCATACTGCCCGCCATCCCATGAGAGTCCTGGCGATCGAATCTTCCTGCGACGAGAGTGCCGTGGCCGTGCTGGATGAGTCGCGCGGCCTGCTCGCTCATGAGTTATGGAGCCAGGTCGATCTGCACCGCATCTATGGCGGGGTGGTGCCGGAGCTCGCCTCGCGCGATCACGTCAAGCGCCTGCTGCCGCTGGTGCGCACTGCTCTGGAAGCCGCCGCTACCCGCGCCGATGAATTGCATGGTGTCGCCTACACAGCCGGCCCGGGTCTGACCGGCGCCCTGCTTACCGGTGCTGCCCTGGCCAGTGCCCTGGCTTATGGCTGGCGTTTGCCGGCTATCGGCATACACCATCTGGAGGGCCACCTGCTGGCGCCGCTGCTGGAGGCGCCGGCGCCCGGTTTTCCGCATCTGGCGCTGCTGGTCTCCGGCGGCCACACCATGCTGATCGAGGCGCTGGCACTGGGCGAGTACCGGCTGCTGGGGGAAACGCGCGATGATGCTGCTGGCGAAGCCTTCGACAAGAGTGCGAAGCTGCTGGGCCTGCCTTACCCGGGTGGCCCGCAACTGGCCGCACTGGCAGCCGCCGGCCACGCCGACGCTATTCGCCTGCCGCGTCCCATGCTCGATCGGGCCGGGTACGAATTCAGCTTCTCCGGCCTCAAGACTGCCGTATTGCTGGCGGTACGCGCGCAGCCGCTCGATGAGCAGCGGCGTGCCGATATCGCGCGCGGCGTGCAGGATGCCATTGTCGATGTACTGTGCACCAAGGCGTTGCGTGCCCTGGAGGACACCGGCCATACCAGTCTGGTCGTGGCCGGCGGGGTCGGCGCCAATCTGGCATTGCGCGAGCGACTGCGCAGCGCCGTGGCGCAGCGTGGCGGCCAGGTTTTTTTTCCGCGCCGCGAATTCTGCACCGATAATGCCGCCATGATTGCCATGGCCGGTCTGTTGCGGTTGCGCGCCGGCGAGCGTGGCGAGCTGAATCTGGCGGTGCGCGCGCGCTGGCCGTTGGCCCAGTTGCGCCCGCCCCGCCCGGGCACGGCGCGCGTGCCTCAAGATACGGGAGCCTCATGAGCGAACCTACGACAGATCATATTTTTCTTCGCGGCCTCGAGTGCCAGTGCATCATCGGTTTCATCGACTGGGAGCGGCGCGTGCCGCAGAGCGTGCTCATCGATGTGGAAATGCCCTGCGATTGCGCGCGCGCGGCGCACAGCGATGCGGTGGCTGACACCATCGACTACAAGTCGGTCGCCAAGCGCGTGCTGGCCTGGGTGGGCGAATCGCAGTTTCAGCTCATTGAAACGCTCGCGCATCGCCTGGCGCTGCTGCTGCTGGAGGAATTTTCACTCGCCTGGATCCGCGTGCGCATCAACAAGCCCGGCGCCATCCGTCATTCACGCGATGTTGGGGTAGCGATCGAGCGCCGCCGCGCATGAGCCGCGTCTATGTCGCCATCGGCGGCAATATCGATCCTGAAACACGCCTGCCACTGGCGGCGCGCGAGTTACGCCGGCGCTTTCCCGAGGCGCGATTTTCCGGCTGCTATCGCAATCCCGCCTTCGGTTTCGAGGGTGCGGATTTCTACAATGCCGTAGTGGGATTCCCTACCGCGCTGGAGGTCGACGCCCTGTTGGTGCAGCTGCAGGAGATAGAGGCACTGTGTGGGCGCGACCGTACTGAAGCCAAGTGGGCGCCGCGCGCCATGGATCTCGACCTGCTGTTGTACGGTGAGCGCCTCGCCAGGACCGCGCGCTATGAATTGCCGCGGCCCGATCTGCTGCGGCGCAGCTACATGCTCGGGCCGCTGGCGGAACTGGCGCCGCAGCTGCGCCACCCGTTGACCGCCCGCACCATGGCAGATCATTGGCAGGAACTTGCGCGCCAGCCGCACGCGCACCAGCGCCTGGCGCTGGACCTCAATGCCTGAGCGGGGCGCGGCGCAGCCGCTGCTACCAGCGCAGGCTCCGGCCGCCATCCACGGCAAGTATCTGCCCGGTCACGAATGGCGCCTCGCTGGCAAAGAATCGCACCGCACGCGCCACATCGGCCGGTGAGCCCGCGCGCCCGAGCGGCGTGCGTGCGATGATTTCCTCTTGCAGCTCGGCTGTCAGGCCCGCTTCCGGCCAGAGTACCGGCCCCGGCGAAACACCGTTGACGCGCACCTCCGGCGCCAGCTCGCGTGCCAGGGCGCGGGTCAGATGCATGAGGGCCGCCTTGGCGGTGGAATACACCAGGTAGTCGGGTAGCGGTCGCAGGCCGTGGATATCGATGATATTGACGATCAGTCCGCCGGCGCGCTTGAGTGCTGGCGCTGCGGCCTGCGCGAGGAACAGCGGTGCCTGCAGATTGGTACCCATGAGATCGGTCCACGCGGGCAGCGTCACGCTGCCCAAGGGTGTGGGATAAAAACTCGAAGCATTGTTGACCAGCAGCTGCAGTCCCCCGAAGCGCGCCACGACCGCATGGACCAGCGGCGCCAGCGCGGC
>JAYTUZ010000114.1:0-1583 GCA_043744295.1 Gammaproteobacteria bacterium
GCGCTGACCTGGACGGCATTTCCGCCGAAGTATTTACCCGCCCGTCGGGGCGCAGGCGTGCCGCGCAACGGGACTTTCGCGCCGTGCTCGAGCGCGTCGGCCAGAGCGGCGAGCTGATCGGCAAGACCCGCGAAAGCCTGGTGAGCCTGGGACGCGCGCTGGCCTTCGCGCAGCAGTCGGCTGCGCTGGCACTCAACAACGATGTGCGCACCCGCTATCGCACCCTGTCGCGCGATATCATCGCGCTGAGCGATCACGCCTCGTTCCTGGGCAGCAACGTCTCATTCATTCTCGATGCCACGCTCGGCATGATCAGCATCGATCAGAACAACATCCTCAAGATCTTCTCGGTGGTGACGGTGTTCCTGCTGCCGCCCTCGGTTATCGGCGCGGTCTACGGCATGAATTTCGAGCATATGCCCTGGCTGCATGCCCAATGGGGGTTCCCGGTGGCGCTTTGCCTGATGGTGGCCTCGGCCGTCATCCCCTACGTCATATTCAAGCGCCGTGGCTGGCTATAGCCGGCACCCGGGTTCGCCCCTTGAGCCCGCCGGCAGTCGCGGTACGCCCGCGGTTCGGGTAACCTTGCGCGCCTGGCGCCCGTAGCTCAGCTGGATAGAGTGGCAGCCTCCGAAGCTGCAGGTCGTGGGTTCGAATCCCGCCGGGCGCGCCATCGACTCTGCCGCTATAATTACCACATTCCGCCCTGACTATCGGATCGACTGTGAGCAAGCACGACACCCATTTTCTCAATACCTTCAGCGTCATCATCGGCTTTTTGATCGTGGTCGCGATCATGATTCTCGCCTTCGCGCGGGTGGTAGCTGGTAGAACCCAGATCCCCGAAACCTACGCTGACCCCAAGTACGTCGAAGCCGTTGCCGATCGCACTGCGCCTTTCGTGCATGTGGCCGTGGCAGGCAAGGACAATTCGGCGCTCAAGATTGCGGCTCCGGCACAGAGCGAAACGATTGCGCTGGCCGTACCTGCAGATGGCCCAGCCCTTTACGACGCAGTCTGCAAGACCTGCCATGCCACCGGGCTGGTAGGCTCACCGAAGCTTGGCGACCACACGGCCTGGGCGCCGCGCCTGGCCCAGGGCAAGGCGGCGCTTTACGAACATGCGCTCAAGGGATATGCCGGCAAGGTGGGTGTCATGCCCGCGAAAGGCGGACGTACTGACCTGAGCGATGAGCTGATCAGGCAGGGCGTTGACTACCTGGTGTCTAAAGCCCGGTAACCGGACCAGTAACCGGACCAGTAGCCGGGCCGCTGCCTACCGTGGATGCATCGACCGCCATCGGCCGGAAGCTGGCCGCCTCGCCTACATGCTGTGCGCCAATCTGCACGGCGCCTTCAAGGTCGGCAATGGTGCGGGCGACCTTGAGCAAGCGGTGATATCCGCGCGCTGACAGCGCCAGGGTTTCAGCGACGCGCAGCAGCAGACGCTGCGCCTGCGGGTCGGCCCGGCAGTGGGCATCGAGCCCCGCGTGATCCAGGCGCGCATTGCAGGTTTTCTGGCGACGCTGCTGCAGGCTGAGTGCCGCGCCGACGCGCTCCCCAAGCTCTGCGGCGCTGGCCTC
>JAYTUZ010000115.1:0-1577 GCA_043744295.1 Gammaproteobacteria bacterium
GTGCTCCTCGGTGTTGAACGAGACCAGCACGAAGGGGCGGGTGCCGGTGTTGCGGAACGCGTGGGCGACGCCCGGCGGGAAGCGGAAACGCCAGACCTCGCCGTCGGGAACCTCGGCGTCGTGAGTCGTGGTGTCTTCGCGGAAACGTACCAGTGCAGGCCCAAGCACGGCGCTGATTTCCGTGCCACGCAGGTGGGCGTGATTGCCACGTACCGCGCCGGGTTCGGTGATGACCGCATGCACATTGCGCCAGCCGGCGAGCAGCTGTGGTTCGAGTGGTTCGAAGACGGCGCCGCGCGCGTCGCTGTGAACCTTGAGTTTGACGATTTCAACCTTGCTCATGGTGGTCAACTGCCGGTGTGAATGGGCGCCGCTGCGGCGAGGCGCACCCCAATGATAACCAGTGCGCCGCCGAGTAGCTGCGCCACGCCCAGATGCTCGCCAAGAATGCCCCAGGCCAGCAGCATGGTCAGCACCGGACCCAGTGAACCCAGAATGGCCGTGGGTCCGGCGCCGAGCCGGCGAATCGCTTCTGACACCAGCCAGATCGGCAGCACGGTCGAAAACACGGCCATCGCTGCGCACAGCGCATGCACCTGCCAGGGCTGCAGGGCGAGGTTGGCGAGCGGCCGGGTGACGAGAAACTGAATCACGGCCATCACGCTGGCGAACGCCGTGGCCCAGGCGGTGACGCGGGCCGAACCCAGTCGCTGCAGGACCGGCGCGGCGCGCAACAGATAGGCGGCATAAGCAACGGCGCTGGCGAGCACCAGGGCGCCGCCGAGCCACACCTGGCCGGGGTAGGTACGCAGATCGTGCAGCATGGCCAGAGCGATGCCGCTGTAGCACAGCAGCAGGGCCCACCACAGCGAGCGTGCCGGCCAGCGTCGCTGTTGCCAGGCCGTGAACAGCACGACAATCGTCGGGTAGACGAACAGGATGACGCGCTCGAGCGCTGCCGATATGTGTTGCAGCCCCAGAAAATCCAGATAACTGGCGGCATAGTAGCCCAGTACACCGAGCACCAGCAGCTCACGCCAGTCGGCCGCGCGTAACACCAGCGGCGCACGACGCATCGTGTGCAGCCCCAGCAGGATGAACAACGGCAACGAGTACAGCATGCGTAGCGCCAGCAGTGTCTCGGCATCGATACCGTAGCGATAGGCGCCTTTGACGAACACGGCCTTGAGCGAGAAACCGGCGGCCCCCAGCAGCGCGAAGGCGACGCCGGTCGATTGCGCCCGCGCCACGTCGCTTAGCGGCCGAGGCCGTGCGGGTGAATCAACCCCACGCGCCAGGCAATCATCAGCAACAGGAACAACGCGACCGACAGCACCACGCGCACGGTGAGCGAACGCAGCAGCTTGCTGGAATCACCACGATTGGAAGCGAGATGAAACAGCGCTACCCCAAGGCTCGCGATGATGCCGGCGAGCACCAGGAATACCGCCAGTCTGATCAGTGCCATATGCCCTGAATCCTGCCTTGAAGTGCGTGGCGGGCATTATAGTCATGCGCCTGTACTCGCCGCCGGCCGGCCGGCACAATGCACCCTTTCCCGCCCCCGGAGTGTTGCG
>JAYTUZ010000116.1:0-1565 GCA_043744295.1 Gammaproteobacteria bacterium
ATTGCGCCGCTCATGGCGCGCGGCGAGTCACTGGCCCGTGAGGTGGAGCTGGCCGACCAGGCCCTGGAAGCGGTGCTGGCCGCGCAGAGCGACTGGCAGCTCGGCCTGCCGAACCTGCTGCATGAGTCGGTGCCCGAAGGCCGTGATGAAAGTGCCAACGTCGAAGTGCGGCGCTGGGGCGAGGCGGCGCAGTTCACATTCACGCCGCGCGATCATGTCGTCATTGGCGAAGCGCTGGGCGGACTCGATTTCGAAACCGCTGGGCGCATTGCCGGCGCGCGCTTCGTGGTCATGCGCGGCGCCGTGGCGCGGCTGCAGCGCGCGCTGGCGCAGTTCATGCTCGATCTGCACACGCGCGAGCATGGTTACACCGAAGTGTATGTACCCTATCTGGTCTCGGCGACGACGCTGCAGGGCACCGGTCAGCTGCCCAAATTCGAGCAGGATCTGTTCGCCGTGCGTGGCGAGCAGCATTTCTACCTGATCCCGACCGCCGAAGTGCCGGTCACCAACCTGGTGCGCGAGCAGATCGTGCCGGCCGAGGCGCTGCCGCTGAAGTACGTTGCGCAGACGCCGTGCTTCCGTTCCGAGGCGGGCGCCGCCGGCCGCGATACCCGTGGCATGATTCGCCAGCACCAGTTCGAGAAAGTGGAGCTGGTGCAGATGGTGCGCCCGGCTGATTCCTATCAGGCGCTCGAAGCGCTGGTTTCACATGCCGAGGAAGTGTTGCGCCGGTTGAAGCTGCCGTATCGTGTCATGGCGTTGTGCGCCGGCGATGTCGGCCCATCCAGCGCCCGCACCTACGATCTGGAAGTCTGGTTGCCCTCGCAGGGCAAGTACCGCGAAATTTCTTCCTGCAGCAATTGCGAGGCCTTTCAGGCCCGACGCATGCAGGCCCGCTGGCGTAACCCCGAAACCGGCAAGCCCGAAGCGCTGCACACCCTCAACGGCTCGGCCCTCGCCGTCGGTCGCGCACTGGTCGCCGTGCTCGAGAACTACCAGAATGAAGACGGCTCGGTGACGGTGCCCGAAGTGCTGCGCAGCTACATGGCCGGGCTGGAACGCATTGCATAAAGTCTCGATCCGCGCTATTTAAGGCGCCGCTGGAGAGGTGGCAGAGCGGTTGAATGCACCGGTCTTGAAAACCGGAGGCCCTTTACGGGGCTCGTGAGTTCGAATCTCACCCTCTCCGCCAGATTACCGGGGTTCTTGCCCTGCACGCCGGCGCCGCTTGACGAAGGCATAGGCGGGGGCGGATGCGATCAGCAGTGCGGCCACGATGATCGCGGAGCGGTGGTCCCCGGCTACGGCGGCGATCAGGAACAGCACCGAACCCACCAGCACGACGATCGTCGAGAACGGAAATCCGAAGGCACGATAAGGTCGCGGCAAGCCCGGTTCGCGACGCCTCAGCACGAAGACCGCTGCGTAAGCCGAGATATAGTTGAACATGAACAGCACTACACCCAAGGCGATGATCTGCTCAAATGTCCCGGTCAGGATCAGCACCGCCGCAGCCACGCTCGACAGGCCAAGCGCGAAGCGCGGCGTGCCACTCGCGCTGA
>JAYTUZ010000117.1:0-4959 GCA_043744295.1 Gammaproteobacteria bacterium
GCGGAAGTGCATGCCAAGAGCATCCGCGAGACGCTGGCGCGCCAGCAGCAGGTCATCATCAACAATTATTTCGAGGACTGCCAGGAACTGGCGCAGCAGCTCTCGCAAAGCGCGGCGCGCGTGGGCGTGTCAGCGGGCGTCGCCAAGCGTATCGCCGAATATCGAACCCTGTTGCCCGGTGCACCCGGCCTGGCGCCGGCCCGCCACGACATCATGCCGTACCGCGTGTTGTGCGGACAGATGGCCGAGCGCCTGCGCATCACCTTCGATGGCCGACCCAACGGCTATGAGCGCCCGTCCCAGTTTCGCGACGACGTGGCGTTGATTGCCACCAGCCTGCGCGAGAATCGTGGCGTGCACGCCGGTTATTTCCTGGCGCGGCGCCTGCTGGCACGGGTTGATACCTTCGGCTTTCACCTCGCCACGCTCGATCTGCGCCAGCGCACCGACGTGCATCACGCGGTGCTGGCACAGGGGCTCGATGACCCGCTGTGGCCACAACGCAGTGCCGCCGACCAGCATGCGCGCCTGGTGGAGATCCTGGAACGCGACGTGGCCCCCAGCGGTAGCTTCGACGCACTGGGTCGGCGCACGCTGGCGGTGTTTGAAGCCATCATGCAGGGGCGTCACCGCTATGGTCCCGAGGCCGTGGGCCTGTATATCGTCAGCGGGGCCGTGACAGCGGCCGATGTGCTGGCGCCGCTGGTGTTGGCGCATTGGGCCGGTGCCCGTGATCGGCAGACCGGCACGGCAGCAATCGACATCGCGCCACAGTTCGATTCGGTCGACAGTCTCGAGGGCTGCGGCGCCGTCATGAGCGAGTTGCTGAATGATGGGGCTTACCAGCGCCACCTGGCGGCCCGCGGGCGCTTGCAGACGGTGCTGGTCGACTATTCCGAGAGCAGCCGCGGCAGCGGCTTGATCGCCTCGCGCTATGCGGCCTACCGTGCCCAGCGTGCCCTGACCCGTTCACTGGAGCGCGCGCGCGAGCGCCATGTGCTGTTCTACAGCCGTGGCGGCAGCATTTCCCGTGGCGGGGGCCGTATCGATGCGCTGCTGCGCGCGGCGCCCGCCGAGTCGGTCAGCGGTGTTTTGCGATTCACCGAGCAGGGCGAGAGCATCGCGCAGAATTTCGGCCTGCGCGCCAATGCCATGCGTACCCTGGAGCGTGCCTTCGGCACGCTGGCGCTGGCCACGCTGGCGGTGCGGCGTGGCATCGCGGTGCAGGAAGGCGCGGCGCTGGCTGAAGTCGTGGGCGAGATCGCCGCGCGCAGCCGCGTGGCTTGGTGCGGCCTGGTCGATGGCAGTACCCAGTTCTACCGGTTCTTTCGCGCCGCTACGCCTATCGATGTCATTGAGCGCATGCGTATCGGTGAGCAGCGGCACAGCACGCCGCTGGGCGTGGATATCGCCGCGGTGCCGCCGGCAGCCTGGGTGTACGCCTGGGCGCAGTCACGGCACATGCTGACCGGCTGGTATGGCGCCGGTGCGGGTCTCAAGGCGGCGCACGCGTCGCGGGGTATTGCGCTGCTGCGGCGCGCCTATGCCGGTTGGCCGTTCTTCCGGCATCTGATTGACGACATCGAAGCCATGCTGGGGCGCGCTGACATGGGAATCGCTGCCCGTTACGATGAACTCGCGCCCGCCGACACGCTCGCCTGCGCGCGCCTGATCCACGAGGAGTTTGCACTCAGCTGCGCCATGGTGTGCGAGATCAAGGAGATTGGCGCCCTGCTGGATGGCGATCGCACCCTGCAGCGGAGCATTGCGCTGCGTAACCCCTATGTCGACCCGATGAACCTGATGCAGGTCGACCTGCTCAAGCGCTGGCGCGCCGGCGGGCGAGCGGACCGTGCGCTGTTCGAAGCCCTGCTGGCCAGCGTCAACGGCATCGGCATGGGCCTGCAGACCACGGGCTGATAGGAGTATTGATGAAACCCGCTGTAGTCGTCATCGGCGCGGGCATCAACGGGCTGGTGGCCGCGCACTACCTGCGCAAAGCCGGTTGCCCGGTCACCCTGCTCGAACGGGCCGAGCGGGCCGGCGGAGCCTGCATCTCAGAAGTCGCGTCCATCAACGGCCATACCCAGCACTACGCTCTCGGGGCCTCCGTCCTCGGCCTGATGCCGGATTTCATCTTTCGGGAAACCGGCCTGGCAGAGCGGCTCGAGACCTACGTGCCGAACCTGGCCAAGCGCATCTACTTCCCCTCGCAAGATGCCAGCGCCTGGATATACCGCGACCCGCAAGAGCTGGACCGGGAGCTGAAATCAAAGTGGGGCGAGCGCGGCGATGTCGCCGGCTTTCGCGCCGATGAGGCGCGGGTCGTGGCCTACCTGCAGGAGGGCTACCGCAGCGCCACAGCGCCCAGTCTTGCCACCGCCCGGGACCGCCTGGGCGACACGCTCACCGGGCTGTGGATCAGCGGCAGCGCCATGGACCTGCTCAACCATTACTTCACCGCCGATCACACCCGGATCTACATGGGGATGACGGTGACCGAGAGCGGGCCGGTATCGCTGCACGAGCCGTACTCGGCCTTCACCCTCCCGGTGATGGATTCCGGTTCCGTCTTCGACGGCTACTACGGCTTCGTCAAACCGGGTATCTGGCGGGTGACCGAGGAGCTGGCGCAGATCAATCGGGAGATCGGCGTCGACATCCGGCTTGGTGCCCAGGTCGAAGGCGTGGATCCCGAGCGCGGCATCGTTCACTACCTCGCGGATGGGCGCGCCCACACGGTGCCGTTCGACCACCTGCTGATGGCGACCGACCCGCTGAGCGCGGCGCGACTGCTTGGCGATACCGCGCTGACCGGCGCCGTCGAGCGCAGCCGGTTCCTCGGCAGCAGCGGCAAGCTGACGCTGATGTTTCGCCATCCGGTGCGCTGGAAGGAGGGCGCGACCGCCGACGGCGGCGACACGGTATTCCGCTTCATCTTCGCGGTCGAGTCGCTGGCCGATTTCGAGCGGGCGACACTTCGGGTCACATCCTTGGATGCCGACTATCAGCCCGGGTTCATCCAGATCTACTGCGAAGGCGCGGCGATGCGTCAGCTCGGCCTGGCCGAGCCGTTTGACCGTCTGACACTGTTCTTCAAGAACGTGGCGCTCAATCAGCGCGGCGAGGCGCTGCCGGAGGTGGCAGCGGCGGTCAAGGCGCAGGTTTTTGCCCGCATCGCCAATCCGGAAGACTGCGTCTGGAGCCGGCTATTGCTGCCCAGGGACCTGCAGCAGCTGTTTCTCTTTCCCGGCGGCAACATCGATCACACCATGCTGGTCGGGGGGCAGACCTTCTCTGAGCGGCAATACGCCGCTGATCCGGAACGACATTTCTATCAATTTGGTCGCTGGGTCAATCTCGCCTATTGCGGAGCCGGCGCCTATCCCTGCGGCTCGATTGCCGGTACGCCCGGATACATGTGTGCCCAGCAGCTGCTGCGCGAGCTGGGCGCTAGCGCGCTGCAGCCGCCGGAATCCTGAGCCCCGGAAATGCGCCGGCTGCCAGCGCGCAGACCCAATCGTCGCACAGCGCCACCGCCCGCGAGGCCCGAAAGCTGCGCGGATTCAAGCTGAGTTCGGCCCACAGCCCATCCATCAGCGCCGATAGGCCAATCGCAGCGGGAGCAATGCGAAAGCCGACCACCCCCGGCATGCGCTTCAAGCGGCCGAGCAGCATCTCGAGCGTCGCGCGTGTGGCGGCGTAGGTGCGCGCGTGCACGGCGCGCATCTCGGGCGAGTGCGCCACCATGCTCCAGAACACCAGCCAGGTGCGAAACAGTGCCGGGTCCAGTGCCTCCGGTGCAAATGACGCTGCGAAAAAGGCATGCAACCGCGCCCGCGGCCCGGTCTGCCTGCGCAGCGCACTCGCGCGGCTGGTTTCGAGCAGCAGCGTCGCCAGCGATTCATAGGCTGCCGCCAGCAGGGCGTCGATGCCGGGAAAATGGTGACTGATGAGCCCCATTGTGACGCCGGCCTCGGCGCTGATGCGGCGCACCGAAGCGCCCTCGTGCCCGAACTTGCGCAGACACGCCAGCGTAGCCGCCACGAGCGCCTCGCGACGTGCCGCCGCTGGCTCGCGCCGGAATTTCGGTTCCGACGGCGGCTTAGACCGGCTCACCGGCCGCTACGCGCAGGAATCGCAGCCGACTCTCGACGTCTTCCTTGTTGAGATACGCGCCGGCCAGATGGCGATAGCCGCTATAGGCATCGCGCGCATGCAGCACGCGCCAGTTGTCGAACAGCAGCACCGAGCCGGGCAGCAACCGGCGGCGCAGCTGCAGCGTGGTGTCATTGCAATAGGCGTCGAAGCGCGCGAGCGCGCGGTAAAACGCCGCCTGCTGCGCCTCCGGCAGCGCGAACGGCGCGCGGTCGTAGTTGTTGTAGCTCACCTGCACCAGCCGGCCCAGATCGTTCAGCCGGAACAGCGGCCGTCGCGCCATCAGGTGAATACCACGGCTGTCGTCGAGGTATTGCCCCGGAACCAGTACTTCGGTCAGCGTGCGATAGTCGGCCGGGTGGTCGCGGCGCATGAGCTCGGCGATCCTGAAACCGTCGATCAGCACATTCTCGCCGCCGCTGCATTCGGCTGCGAGACAGTGAAACATCTGGTATCCGGGCGCATCGAAGCTGTAGGTGCCATCGGTGTGCGGGCCAATCGCCATCGACGTATAGGCGGTATCCTTGTGCTCCATGTTGGCCGTGAAGCCCCAGTAACCGCCGAAGATCGTCTCGCGGATGTAGGCGATGCGCCGGGCGATCGCCTGGGTCGCCTCCGGCGTGGCGGGCACGCCTTCGACAAAACTGAAGCCGTGGCGTGCGACCTGCTCGAGGAATTCCTTGAGTGTCGCCTCATCCTGCAGAAACGCGCTGTAAGGCACCTGCGCAGCCGCCTCGGCGATGCTGGCGCGATCCCAGGTCGCGAAGCTGTGCGGCAGCACGTCTGGATCGGCGCGCAGCT
>JAYTUZ010000118.1:0-18386 GCA_043744295.1 Gammaproteobacteria bacterium
GTGTATTCCCCGGCAGCCGGCCTGCACATACGGCTCAAGGTGGAGGACGCGGCCGACGGTACGCATTCGGTCGAGACCGAGGCACTCACCACGATGGGCAACGCCTGGGAGACGCTGACCTTTGACTTTGCCACCCAGGCAACTGGCACGGCAGCGCTGAACCTGGCCTACACCTATAACCGCGCCTCACTCTTCTTCGACTTTGGCACGGTGCCGGTTGCAGATGAGACCTTCTACTTCGATGACATCGCCTTTGCTGCCGGTGGCGGCGGTGGTGGTGGTGGCGGGGTCGTGGTAAGCCGCGTCTTCACCGGCGGGGCCCTGGATACCGGTGTAATTTTCGCCCCCTTCGGCGGCGCCGACAACACCCCATTGCCTGCTCCCGACGCCGGCACTCTGTTCACCGACGGCACCGCAGCACTCAAGGTCGTCGTTACCGGGACTCCAGGCAATTACTCAGGCGGTGCATGGGTGGCAAGCGCTCCCCGCGACCTGCGGACAGCCAACGCGGTGGTGTTCTGGGCCAAGGCCAGCCAGACTCAGGGCACACTCAAGGTGCAGTTCGGCAACGATGCGGGGGCCGGCGCCAACGTCAACTTCCAGGTGGAGAACATTGGCTTGCAGCTGACGACGAACTGGCAGCAGTTTGCGATACCACTGCCGGATCCGGCCAAGGCGAACGGCATCGATGGCCTGTTCTCGTTCGCGGACAGCAACAACAATTACACCTTCTGGCTCGCCAATGTGCAGTTCGTGAACCTGCCCAGCAATGTGCTCGGCACCGGCTTCGTGGCCGGCGACGGCTTCAACAGCGTGCCACTGGCCGGGAGTCCTCCCAGCCTCTCCATAGCGTCTGGCAGCACCTATGCTATCGGCGTCGGGCCCAACAGCATCGTCTGGACCCTGGGGAGCGCTGCGCTTAACGGCAGTCCTCTGGTTCCGCTCGCCAACGGCGGTAACCTCAACAACGATGCCTGGCGCTGGTTCACGCTTACCTCGAGCGACACCGCTGTTGCCACAGTCGACGCCGACGGGCTGATCACCGGCGTCGCCGCCGGCACGGCGACCATTACCGGGACACTGGCCGGAACCGCCATCCCTGGTAACGTGCCAGTCACCGTGACTGCGCCGCTCGGTCAACCCATGACCAATGCGCCAACTCCTGCGTTGGCCCAGGGCAACGTTATCGCGATGTTCGACAGCCATGGCATCTACACGCAGAGTCTGATCGACAACCTGAACGAGAACTGGTGCGGCGCGGGCGCCAGCGAGGCTCCCTATGCAATCCCGGGCGGCACGACCGTGCTCAACTACGTGCTGCCCAATTGCACTGGCATCGGCTTTGAGAGCAATCCGATCAATGTGACAGCTGCGGGCATGAGCAGTTTCCACATGGACATATGGACGCCCAATCCGGTTGCGCTGACTCTTCAGCTGGTCGACGCTGCCGGTGGCGGAGTGGGATCGTATACGCCGACGCTGGTGGCGAATAGCTGGAATTCCATCGACGTACCCATCAGCAGCTTCGCGGGCCTGAGCGCCACGACCGCATTGCAGCAGATTGGTCTGATCAATGGTGGCAATTACACCGTGCTCTATATCGACAATATATATTTCCACAACTAGACCCCGGGCCGGGGCTGCCGCCATGTGGCCCCGGCCCGTCGCTCTCAGGCGAGGTAGGTGGCAATCGAACGCGGCGGCAGTTCCGCCACGGTGCGGCCGCCGGCGATGCCAAGCGCAAAGCGCAGCGGCTGCTCGCTGCGGTTCATGGCGATCACGGCGAGCGAGCCGTCGGGATTGACGAATGAGGCGGCCTCGAGATCCTGCCTGGCCGTGACGCATGAGACGCGTTGCGCGCCGGGCCGGACGAAGCGGGTGAAGTGACCAATATAGAAATACGAGCTCTGCAGCAGAAGCGCACCGCTCGCGGCGTCGGTGAGGATTGGCGCACTGCAGAAATTGCCCACATGGTTGGGGCCGCCGTGCTGGTCGAGCAGCAGGTTCCAGTCGATCCAGCCGACCGTCCAGCGATTGAGGTCATTGATCATGGAGCGCGCGTACCGTTCACCCAGTTCCCACGAGCCGTGGTGCGGACCGCCCTCCTGGCAGCCTTCCGTGAACAGCAGCTGCTTGTCGGGCCAGGCGTCATGCAGTCCCTGCACCTGGTCGAAACAGTCCTCACCGTACCAGTGAAATCCCGTACCCCACACGTAGCGCTGCGCCTCCGGGTCGGCATACACGACGTTCGCGCGCTCGAGCATGAGGTCGCGGTTGTGGTCCCAGATGACGATCTTGACCGTGCCAAGCCCCGCGGCAGCCAGCGTCGGCCCGAGATAATCGCGCACGAAGTCGCGTTCCGCCTCGGCGCTGTAAAGGCACGAATCCCAGCGCTGCGTGGCCTGCGGCTCGTTCTGCACGGTCACGCCCCAGATTGCCACCCCCTCGGCCGCGTAGGCTTCAATGAAACGCACGAAGCAGCGGGCCCAGGCGTCACGGCACTCGGGGCGCAGCGTGCCGCCGCCATTCATCTGGCCGTTGCTCTTCATCCAGGCCGGCGGACTCCACGGCGAGGCGAGCAGCCTGAGCGGTCTGCCGGCCACGCGCTGCGCCGCCTGGATGAACGGCAGCAGTGCCCGGCGATCGCGCTCGATGCTGAAGCTCGCCAGTGCGAGATCGCCCGCCGTCTCGACATGGGAATAATTTCCGAGCGCGAAGTCGCAACTGCCCATGTGTACGCGGCACAGGGTATAGCCGTGGCCGGCGTCGCGATCGAAGTAGGCGCGCAGCAGTTGTTCGCGCCGCGCCGCGTCGAGTGCCAGCCAGGTCACGGCGGCAGCCTCGGTGAAAGCGCCACCGAATCCTTCGATGCTCTGGTAGCGTCGCTCCGGGTCCACCGACACCGTGGGCAGCCCGGGATCGGCCCCGGAATCGGCGTTGTCAGCACGCAGTGGCACTTGTTCGGTCAGGCGCGCACTGCTGTCGCGCGCGCTGAGGAAATTTCGGACCGGGACTCTCTGAAACATATGTGTGGCGGTCAAGGCAGACGAGACTGGCATACTGGCAGCACCATTAGAGCACGCCGGTGCACTTGAAGATTGCGGAGATCATATGAAAGATGCAGGCCCGAAACTGCGCGTCATCGAGAAGATCGGCTATGGGTTTGGCGACCTCGCCTCGAACCTGTTCTGGCAGATGTTCTCGATCTACATCGCCAAGTTCTACACCGACGTGTTCCTGATGGGCGCAGCGACCATGGGTACGATGATGCTCGTGACGCGCGTGGGCGATGCCTTCATCGACCCGATGATCGGTACCATTGCCGATCGTACCCACACGCGCTGGGGTCATTTCCGGCCCTACCTGCTGTGGATGGCGATTCCGATGGCAGTGGCTGCGATCCTCACCTTCTCGACCCCGAGCTTCGGCGGCACGGCGCGAATCGTCTATGCCTACGCCACGCTGTGCGTGATGATGATCGCCTATTCGGCCATCAACATCCCCTACTCCGCGCTGCTCGGCGTGCTCACGCCCAGTTCCGAGGAGCGCACCAGCGTCTCCTCCTACCGCTTCGTGATGGCGCTGCTGCCGGTCTTCATCATCGTCAATACCGCGATCCCGATGGTCCGGCACTTCGGTGGCAGCGACAATTCCCCGGCCGGCTGGCAGATGACCATGATCGTCTATTCACTGGTCGCCGTGCTGCTGTTCTTCGCCACCTTCGCCATGACGCGCGAGCGCGTGCAGCCCCCGCCCAGGCAGAAGTCATCG
Source organism: Gammaproteobacteria bacterium (assembly GCA_043744295.1). GTDB lineage: Bacteria > Pseudomonadota > Gammaproteobacteria > Steroidobacterales > Steroidobacteraceae > FEN-1191. The sequence continues at coordinate 3,772 of JAYTUZ010000118.1, forward strand.
TTGTCGGAAGACGTGGCCAACCTGGCCCGCAACAAGCCCTGGATCGTGCTGTGCGTGGTTGGCATCGCGGCGCTCACCTACGGCAATATCCGCAATACCGTGTTTGTGTACTACTGCGATTACGTGGTACCCAACGGCCACAACTACTTCGGCATGATCATGACCACGGGCGCCGCTGCCTTCATCCTCGGTGTCATGCTGACCTCGCCGTTGTCGAAGATATTCGGCAAGCGCAGGTTCTACATGACTTCAATGTCGTTGACGGCCCTGCTGACCATGGCGTTCTACTACGTCCCGCCCGCCAATATTCCATTACTCGCCGGGCTGAACGTGCTCATCAGTCTGTGCGCTGCGCCGACTGCGCCGCTGATCTGGTCCATGTATGCCGACACTGCCGACTACTCCGAATGGAAATGGCAACGGCGCGCCACCGGACTGATCTTTTCCGCGGCCTCGTTCGCCCAGAAATTCGGCTGGGCTATCGGCGGCGCCGGCACCGGCTGGCTGCTCGCCTACTTCGGTTATATCCCGAACGTGGTCCAGAGCCCACGGACCATCAACGGCATCATGCTGATGATGAGCTTCATCCCCAGCATCGGCGCGGTGGTTGCAGTCGCGGCGCTGTGGTTCTATGAGCTCGACGAACCGATGGTGAAGAAGATGACTGCTGACCTGGGCGCACGACGCGCCAGCGAACTTCCAGCCCTTAGCGCTTGAGGTGTGGCTTTACCAGCCCTTCCAGGACCTCGGCAACCGTCGAGTCGCGCCTGGTCGCTTCGGCCTTCAGCCATTTGTGTACGTCCCCGCGGACGCTGACCGAAAGACGCAGGTTGTTGCCGGGCGCCCGCTGGGCAGTCTTCGCCCGCTGGGAGTGGTGCCGGTCCGCCCACGCGGCGGCGCCGCCGGTAACAAGGTCCAGCACGTCCGCGTGGCTGAGTCCGGCTGCCGGGGCAGGCTTTTTCGCGGCTGGCTTGGTGGGCTTCTTCATCGCTAGATATCCTCCTGGTGGCGCTGGCCATTATCGCAGGATCAGCTGACCTGCTGGTCAATTTTGATTCCGGCAGGTGACCGGACAGTCATTGCAGGCATGCTGAGCTAGGCAGGTGCCTTGCAGTACTGGTCAAGATAAACCTGATGCATCGGCAGCTGCGCCACCGTCCTGTCAACCGCCGATTTGATGCCCTGCAGAAACTGCTTCAATTCCTCGTCGCTCATTACATTGACGATGGGGTGATGTTGTGCGGGGACGATTCCCTGGCCGAGCATTACCTGGATCCAGGAGTTCTCGGCAAACAGTTCGTTCGGCTCGCGGAATACCCGACCGGTCTCGCGAAACAGCCGGATGCGGTGCGCCAGCGTGGCGGGGATCTCCATGCCGTGGCAATAGCGCCAGAACGGCGTGTCCTGCCGGTCAGTCAGGTGGTAGTGCAACACGATGAAATCGCGGATGTGCTCGAATTCGATCTGCGTCTGGCGATTGAATTCGTCAATGTCCGGCTGCGCAATGCCCGCCGTTGGAAACATCTGCAACAGACGGATGATGCCGCGCTGGATGAGGTGGATACTGGTCGACTCCAACGGCTCGATGAATCCACTCGACAGGCCGATGGCAACACAGTTTTTGACCCACTGCCGGCGTCGCCGGCCGCCACGGAACTTGAGCACCCGCGGCTCCGTCAACAGATCGCCCTCAATGTTGGCGAGCAGCGTCTTGCGCGCTGCTTCGTCGCTCAGGTAACGGCTGCAGTACACGAGCCCGTTGCCAACGCGGTGCTGCAGCGGGATCCGCCATTGCCAGCCGGCCTCGCGTGCGATCGAGCGCGTGTAGGGGATGGGATCGCCGGTCGAGCGAGTCTGCACGGCGATAGCGCTGTCGCACGGCAACCAGTGTGTCCAATCCTCGAAGCCCGCATGCAGTGCCTGCTCGATCAGCAGGCCGCGAAATCCGCTGCAGTCGATGAACAGGTCGCCGGGAACCTCGAGTCCCGATGCCAGGCGGAGTGAGTCGATGGCGCCAGTTTCGGCATTCATGTGCACGTCGGCGATCTTGCCCTCGATACGACGCACGCCGAAGGGCTCGCTGAACTGGCGCAGAAACCTGGCATACAGCCCGGCATCGAGGTGAAACGCGTAGTTCATGCTTTCTTTCGGCAGGTGCGCGAACCTGCCTGCCAACGCCGCCTTCAGCTCCAGGCAGTAGTCGCCGTAGTTGCCCGCCAGGCCGCGCTCCTGCCCGCTGAGCCAGAAATGCTGGAAACCTGCGCTCCAGTGATCGGTGCCCGACGTGCCGAAGGAATGGATATAGGTTTCACCCAGCTTGCGCCAGTTCTCGAAGGCGATGCCCAGCTTGAAGGTAGCCTGCATCGTAGCCATGAACTTCTGTTCGTTGATGTCCAGCAGACGGTGGAAAATGATGATCGGCGGAATGGTCGCCTCACCCACGCCGACCGTGCCGATCTCGTCGGATTCGATCAGGCAGATGTCGAGGACCTTCCCCAAGGTCTTTGATAGGGCCGCAGCCATCATCCAGCCGGCCGTGCCGCCGCCGGCGATGACGACTCTCTTGATCTGTTTGGGCTCCAAGCTCTCCACTCCTGTTCCAGATGCCGCGCCGTCAGCGGTTCAGCTGCCTGAGCAGCAGCGCGCGCAGCGAACGCGCCCGCGTTTCATCAATCGGCCCGAGAACGCCCTGGCGCTGCGCGGGGATGTGGGCCACGGCCTCATCGCCGGAGCCGAACACATAATGCTCAAGTATGCCGCGCCAGGCCGCCCGCTGCCGTGGCGGCAGGCCACGCAGGCTCAGCAGGGCGTGCATGAGCGCTCCCTGGGGGGCGCCAAGGTACGCGGGCGAGCGGCTCCACCAGTAATTGATCAGCACGTTGAAGGACTCCAGGGCCTCGACGTGATGCCACCACATGCCCGGGATGAACAGCGCGTCGCCCGCCTCCAGCTCGACCACGGTCGCAGTGCGCAGCGCCTGCGCAAAGCGCGGGAAGCGCCCGAAGTCCGGATTCGCGAAATCGACCATGCTGACCTGCTGCCCGGCCGGGGTGAACTCGAGCGGCCCGACGTACAGGTTCGGCAGCTGCGCGGGAGGGAACAGTGTGAAGCGACGCCGCCCGACCGCCACGCAGGCCAGGTTGTCGGGCATATCGTAATGCGCCGCGACGCGCGTGCGGTTGCCGATCCAGATGCTCGCCAGTGCGTCGGCCGGCACGGCGCCGACATCGTTCTGGGCGCGAAAGCCAGGCAGGCAGGTGTCGACGGTGGTGGAGCCTACATAAACCGCCGGTGGTTCAGGGACGTGCTGGCAACGCTCCAGTTCGTCGAGCACGGCGTGGAGCTTAACCAGCGCCGCGCGGTAGTTGAATCCGGAGAGATCCTCGTTATAAAAGAACCGGCCGCGGATCTCGGACGGACCGAACCAGGCTCCCACCGTGGCATCGCCACAAAAGCCGCGCAGATACTCCACGGCGGCGGCCACCGAGGCGCTGCCCGAGCGCACCACCGGCCAGTGCGACACCAGGCCGCGTAGTACCAGCGGCTCGACCGAATTGAGAATCTCGGCCCCGAGCGCTTGCGAATCAGCACCGCCAAGCTCGCGAACCGTGGCGTTCGACATCACAGGCGACGATTGCGCCGGTCAATGAGGTCGCGGAAATGCACGGTCGACGCCACGATCATGTAGAGCGGCTCGAGGAAACCCTGCGCGTGCAGCGCAGCCATCGCGGTGCCATCCACCGCGCGCAGGCGCTCCTCGTTCACGGTGTAGAAGCCGGCCAGCCTGTGCTGCGATTGGTCCTTGAGCTGGACGTCGAGCACGAAGGATTCGAGCAGGTCCAGGGCGAGCAGCGCCTCGACAAACGCCGTTGTCTGCTTGAGCCCTTCGTGCAGCGCATTGAGGATCGAATTGATGCGATCGAGGTAGTCCGTGGTGCCGCCGTACTCGCGGAATACCGGTTCACCTTCGGTGATGCTGATTCGCGGGCTGTCGAGGTCGACGTGAATCATGAGCTCCGGCTCAGTGCCGGCTGCCGGCGCGCGCTGGGAGCCGATCAGGAACGGCAGGCGTTCGATGCTCAACGGGATGTAGGCGGCATCCCAGCCGGCGTCCGTCAGGAACAGGTTTTCGTTCGCCTCGAACCCCAGCAGTGCGATGGGCTGGAATTGCCCGGTGTCCGCCCGCTTGTGAAAGACAATTGGATAGCATGACTGGATATTGCGGAATTCGCCGGGAAAGGTGACCGCATACATCACGCCATCGCCGCAGGCCGCGGACCGGGTCGTGATGACGCGCAAGGCCTTGTGAGCAACGTTATTCAGAGGCACCGGGTTGGCCATTCAATCCTCTTCGCGCTAGATGCGCTGTAGCCGGTAGGACTTGAGATGGTTGAGCAATGCCCGGTTGGTCGGCAGCCCCGCCAGCATGGTCTTGGTGAGCGTCGCGGCCTCGCCGTAGAACCTTTCTGCCAGTGCCGCCCGGTCCGCGCGCTGCGCAAGCGCCGGCCGCTCCGGCCGGAAGCCCATCCCGTACAGGACGTAATGGTAACTCGCCGACGGGAAAATCTCTTCGATGCGCGAGAAATCATAGCGCGAGGGCGGCTGGTGGCGCCAGAGCGAGAGCAGTTCCGCAAGTCGCGGCGGCACCGTCACCGCCGCGCGGTGATCGACCCAGTAAGCCGAATCGCTGCGCCTTGACAGGACGTAGTGTAGCTTGAGGAAATCGACGGCGCGCTCCCAGCGGTAACGGAAGGCATCGTTGAAGCGCGCGGCGACGATGTCCATGGTGGCACGCGTCGCGGGCAGCTGATCGCTGATCGTGGCAGCCGAGAACTCGACCAGTGCAAGGGCAGAGGCCTCGAGCGGTTCGACGAAGCCGGCGGCGAGCCCCACGGCGACGCAGTTGCGGTGCCAAAACGTCTGGCGGTAGCCAGGCTGAAAAGTGAGTTTGCGTGGTGACAATGCCGCGGCGGTCTTGGGGCCGGTGCTACCCGACACGTAGTCACGCAGGATGCGCTCGGCCTGTGCATCGGAGCTGTGAGCGCTGGAGTAGGCATGCCCGACACCACGGCGCGTCTGCAGACCGATGTCCCAGATCCAGCCGGCGGAGGCAGCCGTGGCGATCGTGTGGGAAGCGATCGGCGCGTCGGGATCGCCATAGGGCACCTGCAGCGCGAGCGCCGAGTCGTTGAACAACACTTCCCGAACCGAGACCAGTGGAATGCCGTAGTGCTCACCCAACAGCATGCTGGCAAAGCCCGTGCAATCGATGAACAGGTCGCCCTCGACCCGGCCATGCGCGGCGGTAACCAGCGCGGCAATGTCTCCGTTGTCGCCCGACTCGATTGCGGCAACGTGATCGACGACGTGCCGCACCGCCAGCTGGCCCGTGCAGTGCCGTTGCAGGAACTGGCCGAACTTGCCGGCGTCCAGGTGGTAGGCATAGTTGGCGACCGCCGCGTATTCCGGCGTGGTGACCTGCTTGGGGGCGCAGCCGCGCTCGCACAGCTGCGGCTGGTAACTGACGAGCTCGGCAAAGGGTACCGCGCCATGGTCGCGCTGCCACGCTGCGACCAGATCGGTCTCGGTATAGCCCTGCGGCAAGGTGAACGGGTGGTAGTAGTGGTCGGCTGCGTCGCCGCTCACCCACCCGGCGAACTTCGAGCCCTGCTTGAACGAGGCGTCGCAGTCGCGGATGAAGTCTGTTTCCGAAACACCGATGCGTCGCAAGGTATCGCGCATCGACGGCCAGGTGCCCTCGCCCACTCCGATGGGGTTGACACTGGGTGACTCCACCAGCGTCAGCTCGAGGCCGGGCGCCGCGGTGTTCAGGTGGTCGGCCGCAATGACGCCCGCGGTCAGCCAGCCAGCCGAGCCGCCGCCGACCACCACCACGCGCTTGACCTGCTTACTCACCGCTAGGCACTTCCGTTCCAGGCAACGGCCATCCTACACCCAGACGAAAAAGCCGCTGTGGAACAGCGGCCCTTTCGCCCCGCAGCACTGTGCCGCGCAGCAACTCACTCGTAGCGGACAGTTACTTACCCAGCTGGTAGCGCGCTCCAATCATGTAGCGGGCACCGGTCTGTGTGGCAAACTCCACTGCCTGGCGGGTGCGGCTGTGCGAACGCTGACCCCGGTCGGTGACATTGATCGCCTCCAGCTGGAAGCTCAGTCGCTCCGACAGCTTGAACCCGACGTTGGCGTCGATCTGCCCGTAAGGCTCGACAAACACGGGGCTATTCTGGCCGTCCTGGCCGCTGTAGAACTGGTCGCGCCAGTTGTAGGCTACGCGTGCTTCCCACCTGCTGTTCTCGTAGAAGGCGACGAAGTTCGCCGTGTCGCTCAGGCCTACCAGCGGGAACTGCGCACCCAGGCTCGCAAGGTTGTATTCCAGGTCGGACTTGACCTTGGTGTAGTTGACGATTCCACCAAACCCACTAGTACCGAACATGTGCTGTAGATTGAATTCCCAGCCGTCGATGCTGGAGGTTCCGGCGTTGACCGGTACCGTGATCACGAAGTTGGTTGCAGGGTCGATGCCTGGCCGGCCAGCGATAGTGCCTTGAGCATTCGCAGTCGGCAAGGTAACCGCCGGATCGTCGGCGTGATTGGCGAAGATGTAGGTACGTATGCACGCACTGTCGCCGGCCAGGCAGCCGTTCGCGATCGCCTCGGCGACCCACGGGCCAGCCGCCGGATTCGGCAGGTTGAAAGGCGTCGCATTGATGTCGGTAGTGCCGGTATAGTTGGCAACGCTCTTCTTGAAATACCCGACCGACAGGTAGCTGCCCTTGGCGTAGTACCATTCCAACGCCAGGTCGGTATTCTTCGATTCCAGCGGCTTCAACGCCGGATTGCCCTGGGAGCCGGTGCCCCCGATGGGGCGCGCAGTAGAATTCAGCAGCTGCCCTCCCTGGATTTGGCCCCAGCCCGGTCGCCCGATGCTCTTGCCCCAGCTGAGCCGAGCCTTCAGGTTGTCGGTGAGATCAACATCGAAATCGAGGTTTGGCAGCGCAAAATTATACGAGCCCTTCAGCGTCGTGAAACCGCGATCCGCGCTGAACTGAAGTCCCAGCTCATTGGCTGCCAGCCACACGTTGCCGATGGGAATAGGCACCAGGGCCTTGGAAGTGACATCGGTTTTCTCGTAGCGCAGGCCGGCTGCGAAATGCGCCGGGCGCCCCATATCGAACGCCGTGCTGTACTGAAGGTAGGCACTGTTCGACTTTTCCTTGGTCTCGCGATCGGTGTCCGTGAAGTCCGGATTGGCCTGAAACTGGGCCGCGCCGCCAGTGCCCCAGAACTGGATCGCTGCATTGCGCACGGCGTTGAAGTCCCAGTTGAAGAACTGGTTGAACAGCGCCGAATTCGAGCTGCCATCGATGTTACCGAAATATGGGCGCACTGAATCCGGAGTGAAAGCGGAGTCGGGATAGACAGTCGGGTTGCCCAGGCCGCCCCAGGCGTTCTGCTGCACGTTCGAGAACGCCGAACGGTTCTTGACGTCGGTCAGGCCAACGCCGAAATCGAGCTGCGACTTCTCAGCGAACTTCCAGTCGCCCTTCAGCTGCACCTGCTGAACCTGCGCCTTGGTGTAACTGTTGCGAAAGCTCGAACCGGTCACTTGCATCAGGGAGGGATCGATCGCGCCGTTGAGACCGGCCGGCAAGGCGATGCTCAGTATCGGGAAATCATGCGAGAAGTCAACGCCATTGGTACCGCGGAAGTAGCCCGAGACGCCGAGCGTGTTGCTTGAGCCGAGCGGGCTGTCGCTGCCAATGGTCGCAGTGGAGTCATGGACATCGAGTTCGAAATTGAGCGCGTCGCTCGCTTCCCATTTCAGGTTGAAGCCGATGGAATTGTTCTTGGCCTTGGTTGCGAAATCCGACTGGGCCATAGCCACATCGGCGCAGCCCGCGTAGCCAACGACGCCGGTGCCCGGGTCCGGGGCCGCGGTGTCGGCACAGTTTACCGTCTCGAAGTAGGACAGCGGACCTTTCACAGGACCATTGGTCCAGGTTGAAGTGGACGGTCCGAAATTGAACCAGGCCGAAAGTTCCTGCCGCCTGGTGGCGATCTTGTTCTCGGAATAGGTGTAGTCGAGCGTCGCGGTAACAGCCTCAACCGGCCGGTATTGCAGGGTCAGCTGGCCGTTGGTGCGCTTGCGCTCGATGCCGGTCATCAGATAGCGGATGTCCTGCGGCACCTGGTAGACGTCATTCGGCCCCGGCGGATTATTGATGACGTTGGCCGGATTGTTCGTGATCGAGCCCCAGGCATTGGCATCGCTCCCCAGGATCGAGTGATAACCGGACTGCACTGCAGCCTGGTTGTAGCCTGCATCGCGACCCTGGTAGCTCGCGGTGATCGCCACGCCGAAGGTATCGTCGGCAAAGGTATCGCTGTAGATCGCCGAGAGCTCCGGCGTAACGCTGCTGCCCTTGAATTTGCCCGGCAGATTCTGACTCGAGCGGTCGGTGACAGCCTTGACGCCAAACGCTGCCACGCGTCCATTGGCGTCCAGCGGTCGCGTGGTCTTGATGTTGATCGTGGCGCCGAGGCCGCCGGTCGGGCGATCGGCGCTGGAGGTCTTGTGGACCTCAACGGCGGCGATGGCTTCCGAGGCCAGATTGGCGAAATCGAAAGAACGCGAATCGGAAGCGCTCGTGTCATTGATGTTGGAGCCCGGCATCTGCCGGCCATTCAGCGTCACCAGGTTGTAGTCCGCGCCGATACCGCGGACCGAGACCTTGGAGCCCTCGCCGTTGACGCGATCGATGGAGACACCGGTGATGCGCTGCAGTGATTCAGCCAGGTTGGTGTCGGGAAACTTTCCAATATCTTCGGCGCTGATGCCGTCGACCACGCCAACCGCGTTGCGCTTGAGGTTTGCCGACGAGGTCAAGCTGGCGCGAATGCCAGTAACGATGATCTCCTCGATAGGTTCGCCGCTGACCTCCTGGGCGACGACAGGGGAAAAAGCAACAATTCCCATGGCCATCGCCACAGCCTGTTCCAAAGCGGTACGTCTGACGATTCTGTTTATCACTGTGGTTGCCCCCCGGCATCGACTTATTGAGAACTTCAGCGCTCACTTTGGAAGCGCTTACATTTTTGAATATAACTCGTTCAAGGTTTGCCGTCAAGCACCAGCAATCGTGCGGGTAGCGCCGCTCATGGCGCCGCCGCGCACCCATGGCCATCGAGACTTTCGCTCAACGGTCCGAGCGTGGCGTGCTGGGTGTAGGAAAGGCCGTAACCACGCGCAAACAGTGGGTTCTTGTAGTCGTCGCGGCTCGTGTAAGGCGGCAGCAAGGCCGAGCAGGGCCAGGGGAAAGGCAGCTTGCCAGTAAAATCGACGCGCGGTTTGCCCGCGGCGTCCGCCATCAGCACGTCGGCGATCCCGCCACCCTCCGTTCCCGGCAGCCAGGCCGCCACGAAGGCGTTGCTCAGATTGAGTTCCGGGTTGACCCACAGCGGCCGACCGGAAAGGAACACCGCCACCACCGGAATTCCAAGCTTGTGAAACCGGGTCAGCTCGGTGAGCGCCGCGCGGTCGTTGTACAGGGGCAACTTGATGTCACCCGCCATCTCGGCATAGGGTTTTTCTCCGAACACCACGATCGCCGCGTCGATTCGGGCCGCCGCCAGGTCGGTGTAGGGCCCGTTGGACTCATAGAAGAGCGTGCCTCCACCGGCCAACAGGGCCGCCTTGATGCCGGCCACGATTGACTCGCCACCGGGGAAATCGGCCTTCTTGTTACCCGTCCCCTGCCAGCTTATCGTCCAGCCTCCGGCCTGCAGACCGATATCGTCCGCCGCCCCAGTGACCAAGACACGCGCCGAGGATTTGATCGGCAGGACACCGTCATTCTTCAGGAGCACGAGCGATTCGCACACCGCCTGGCGCGCCAGCGCGCGATGGGCGGCCGAACCGATCAGCTCCAGGCGCCCGTCATAGGGTCGCTCCGGATCGAAGGCACCGAGCTTCAACTTGACGCGCAGGATACGCCGGACCGCATCGTCGAGTCGGGCGCTGGAAATTTCCCCGCTGCCAACCTGGGCCACCATGTTCCGGAAGAGAGCTTTCCAGTCCTGCGGCGCCATCAGCATGTCGACGCCAGCATTGATTGCCAGTGCACAGCGATCCTTGCTGCAGCCCGGGATCTGCGCATGGCCGTTCCAGTCCCCGACCACGAAGCCATCAAAACCCATCCGGCTCTTCAGCACCTCAGTGAGCATTGCGTGGTTACCGTGCATCTTCGCGCCGTTCCAGCTGGAATAAGAGGCCATCACTGTCAACACGCCGGCATCGATCGCCGCGGGATACCCCTGGGCATGCGTGGCGATCAGCTCGCTTTCGCTGAGTGGGGCATCGCCCTCATCAACGCCGTCAAGGGTGCCGCCATCGGCCATGAAGTGTTTCGCACTGGCGGCGATTCGCCCTGCCTGGAGCTTGTGGTTCAGTTCGGCTGGGCCCTGCAGGCCCTCGACCATCGTCGTTGCGTAGCGTCGCACCAGTTCCGGGTCTGCCGAGTAGCCTTCGTAAATGCGCCCCCAACGCGGGTCTTGCGGTGCCGCCAGCGTTGGCGCGAAGGTCCAGTCTATGCCGGTCGCCGCAACCTCCTCCGCGGTCGCCTGACCGATCCGGCGCACCAGCTCAGGATCGTGGGCAGCGCCCAGGCCGATGTTGTGTGGAAACAGGGTGGCGCCGACCACATTGTTGTGCCCGTGCACGGCGTCGATGCCGAAAATGATTGGAATCGGCACGTGACCGGGACGTACTTCCAGGGCAACGGCACGAAATCCCTGCGCCAACTTCAACCAGGCGGCAGGCGTTGCGCGCGGATCGCCATGCACACCGGATCCGCCGCCCGCGAGTATCGAGCCGAGCGGAAACTGGCGCAGATCATCGGGTTCGATGGTGGAGACGTCGGCCTGGATCATCTGCCCGACTTTCTCCGCGACGCTCATCTGCCGCAACAGTGCCGAAATGCGCGCCTCGGACTTCGCATCGATGAGCCCGCGACTCCTGGCGGTCGGCCACTCTTGCGGATGCACCGGAGGCATAGCCACGAGCGTCGCAGCGGGCGTCGCCGCCAGCGCACCGCCACCAAGCAGCAATGAACACAGGCCGACCGCAACGGGCTGCAGCACCCGGCATATTGATCTTTGCCGCAGATCACTCATTTTCTTGCCCCTCAAGGCCTGACCAGCATCGCCTCAAGTTCTTCCAGGCTTCGTCCCTTGGTCTCCGGCAGCAACCGCATGACGATAACCAGCCCGACCACGGCAAACAGACCGTAGATCAGGAAGGTTCGGGAATTACCGAGATTCTCCAGCTCCCACGGAAACACCAGCTGCACGCTGAAACTCACGGCGGAATTGATCAGGCCCACAAAGGAAATCGCAATGCCGCGGATCCGGTTGGGAAACAGTTCCGAGAACAGCACCCACATTACCGGTCCCAGCGACATCGCAAAACTGGCGACGAATCCCAGGACCCCGAGCAGCACCAGCCGCGGATTCATCCTGATGGCCGCATTGACGAATGCCGACTGATTGTCCTGGTACACCTTGATGCCGACCGCGGCGACCAGCGCCTGGCGAAAGGACACGTCACTGTCGTAGCTGTGGTCTACAAGGGGTTGCAGGGCGACGCGATCGATCTGCTGCGGGAGCGATGCGAGGCGCTCGGCACGGATCGTGTAGCTCGCGGTGCCGAACCCGTAAGCCAGCGACAGCATGCACACCGCGATGCCCACCAGCCCGCACGCGAGTAAGGGACGGCGACCCAGCCGATCGATCAGTCCAATCGCCAGAACCGTGAAGACCAGGTTGACCAGGCCGACGAGCACGGCCTGCATGAACGAGGCGTCGGCGCCGATCCCGGAACTCTCGAAGATCATCGGCGCGTAGAAAAACACCGCATTGATCCCGGTGATCTGCTGCAGGACAGCCATCGCCACGCCGATCGTCAGTACCAGCCTCATGGCGGGCCGCCACAGCTCGCCGAGCGATGCCCGCTCCTGGTTGGCATCGTTCGCCATGGAAGACTCGATTGATGCAAGCTCTGCTTCGGCCTGCGTACTGCCGCAGATCCGCGTCAGGACCGCGCGCGCCTGCGCGTCACGGCCGCGCATCGCGAGCCAGCGTGGACTCTCGGGCACAGCCAGCAGGGCGAAGAAATAGCAGATCGACGGCAGGGTCTCGATGCCCAGCATCCAGCGCCAGTTCCACTCGCCCAGCCGCAACGCCTGCGCCCAGCCCAGATCGGCGTGCCCGAGCCGCAGGATCAGGTAGTTGGTGAAAAACGCCGCCGATATGCCCAGCACGATGTTGAGCTGATTGAAGGAGACCATGCGGCCGCGCAGCCCCGCTGGGGCAATCTCGGCAATGTACATGGGTGCAATGATCAGCGCCGCCCCGACACCCAGCCCACCCATCAGGCGCGCGGCGACCAGCGTGGCAAAATTCGGCGCGATCGCGGACAGCAGCGCTGAAACCGCGAACAGTATGGCCGCCAGTTGCAGTACCGGACGACGCCCGAGCCGATCGCTCAAGGGTCCGGCTACCATCATCGCCAGCGTCGCAGTGAGGGTCAGTGAAGCGACCGCCCAGCCCAGTTCGATCTGCGTAAGGGCAAACTCGGGTTTGATAAACGACACCACGCCGGAAATCACCGAGGCGTCGAAGCCCATCAGAAAACCGCCCAGCGCCGCGATCAGCGCCGTCCTGACGACGTAGCTCATCAGCGCTTCACCTGCGACTTGCGACGCTGGGGCTGCCGCAATTCACGGGGCGCCACGGTCGGTCGGCGCCGGTGACTGGCAAGGAGCGCCACCGACTCGCGCTCCAGGATCGTGGGCTTGAACACGTGTTGAAGCTCAACGCTCTCATGGTCGTATACATTTTTCAGCACCCACTGGGCCGCCATCCGGCTCATGTCGGCGATTGGGTAGTCGACCGTTGCCAGCCTGGGATGCACATAGCGCGACACCGGCGCATTGTCGAAGCCGACCACAGCCAGGTCGGCCGGGATGTTCAGGCCGCGTGCACGGGCAGCGTTCATGGCCCCGGCGGCCATTTCGTCGTTCGCACAAACCACTCCCGAAAACGCAATGCCCCGCTCCAGCAACTCAGCCAGCCCCACAGCGCCGCTCTCCTCCAGATAGTTGCCTTCGTACAGCAGGCGCTCATCCAGCTCGAGCCCGACCTCGCCCAGTGCCTGCTTATGGCCGGCGAGGCGCTGGCTGGCGTCCTGCCAGCGCAGCGGACCAGAAATATAAGCGATGTCCTTGTGGCCTTTCTGGAGCAGCAGCCTGGCCGCCAGATAGCCGCCGCGGCTGTTATCCAGGCTGATGCACCGGTCGGCGAGACCTTTTACGGTCCGGTTCATGATGACCATGGGGGTGGCATTACGGCCCTGCTCGAGCAGGTACTGATCGGAAAGCGCCTCCACATGCACGATCAGCGCATCGCAGCCGCGACTGATCAGAAATTCCAGGCCTGCCTTTTCCCGGGCCTCGTCGCTATGACCCGCCGTGACCATGACGAACTTGCCGGCCGCCCTGACAGTCTGCTCAATGGCGCTCAGCATGGCGCCATAAAAAGGCCCATACAGCTCGGAAACCAGAACGCCGACACAATTAGTGCGCTTGGTGGCCAGAGCCTGGGCGATGGAACTCGGCCGGTAGTCGAGCTTCTCCATCGCTGCCAGAACCTTGCGGCGCGTCTTCTCGGTGACGCGGCTCTTGTCATTGATGATGCGCGAGACCGTTGCCGAGGATACGCCGGCCAGCTCTGCGACCTGATAGATGTTGGCCATGAGATCCCTATTCTTGCGCAGTGGGTCTTGGCCCAATTGCCCGGCAGATATACCCGCAAGCGCTTACACCATAAGTGCCGGCAAACCGCCTGTCAAACCAGGTCACCAGCCGAATCAAGCCGCGCGGCGCGCGATCGCCACCGTCGCGATGCCCAGCAGCGTCAGGGCCACGGAGCCGAAGACATGTAAGGCAATCTCGGCACCCGCCATGGCCAGGCGACCCTGCTGCAGCAGACGGGCAACTTCGCCCGAGAAGGCCGAAAAAGTGGTCAGGCCTCCCAGGAAACCGGTCACCACCAGCAAGCGTAGTTCGGGCGCATGACTCAAAGGCCCGGCGAGCAAGGCGATCATGACGCCCATGAGATACCCGCCGACCAGATTGGCGGCCAGCGTGCCCATCGGTATGGCGGGAAACAGGCCGTTGAGTCCCAAGCCCAACAGCCAGCGCAGTACCGCACCGCACGCAGCACCGATCGCAATCAGCAGCACAGAATTCAACATCTCGTCGGGGCCCCTCAGGGTGTGCGACCGATGAGGCCGCTGGGCAGCACGGTAACGTCCGTATTCACGGCACCGGCATGTGCAAACTCCAGGCGCAGCGTGAAATGTTCGCCGGGCTTCAAGGGGCGCCGCAAGCCGACCAGCATGAGATGCGTACCACCGCTGCTCATCTCGATGCTGCCGCCCACCGGCACATCCAGGCCGGCCAGCGGACGCATGCGCATGATCGCACCGTCAAGCTGCGAGCGATGCAACTCCACTTGCGCGGCGATCGGCGTGCTGG
>JAYTUZ010000119.1:0-4929 GCA_043744295.1 Gammaproteobacteria bacterium
GTCAATGGATCGCACTCGCACTCGTGGCCCGGAACGTGCCGCTCGGCACGGAGCTGATCGCGCGCGACCCGCTGCACGAGCGCGAAACACGGGTGCGTGTGAGTGCTCCTGTGTTTGTCGATCCACACGGCGAGAGACTGAAGTCATGAAGACGCCGGGCAGCAGTATCGAGCTCCTATTTCCGCCGGGCGTCAGCGCGCCGCCGGTGCCCTGGCATGCGCCTCCCGGCGCCGCCTTGAGTTCGGACTCGCTGGGGCTGGCTCTGCATTTTGCGCCGGCGCGCTGGCTGTTGCTCGATACGGCGGCGGCGCTGGTCGACACTGCGGTGCAAAGCGGCGCGCTGGCGATCGATGTGGAGGGGAAATGGACCCTCATCGAAATACCCGAGCCGCACGCCCAACGCGCCCTGTCCGCAGCCGTCAATGTGGAGGCGGTGCTCGACGGCCGCGACTGCGCCGCTGCGACCCTGTTCGACTGTCCGGCGGTGATTGTGCGGCGGGATCGCGGCGAAAGTTTTGTGGTCTGTGTACACACGAGCTACGCGTTCAGTTTCAACGCCGCATGGGCGGCCGCACTTGCCCGCTGTGGTGAACCACGCCCCGGGCTCGCCGAAGCCTAGCGCGGCTTGCTGGCGCGCAGATGAGTCGGGCAGTGCTCGCCGCTCTCCAGCACGGGAATCATCCGCGACCAGATCTGAACGTTCTGTTCGACAAAATCCTGGCCGACGATCCTGGCTGCGGCCGCGCCGAGTGGGCCACGCAGGCGCTCCAGTTCCTGTTTGGCGGTCTCGCGATACCAGGCGTTGCGACTGGCGGTCGATACCTCGACAAAGCCGGCGCTGCGCATGGCGTCCTGATAGCGCAAGGATGAGGCCATGCCGAAATCCAGCCCTTCGGCCGCGATATAGGCTGCCATCGCTGGCGAGGGCGCGTGATCGTGGCCGATCAGCCAGTCCGAAGCGATAAACCTGCCGCCAGGCTTGAGCACGCGCAACACCTCGCGCATCAGCGCATGCTTGTCGGCGATGTGGACAATGCTGTCCTTGGAAAACACCACATCGAAACTCGCGGGTGGAAACGGCAGCGGGCCTGGAGCTACCTTGACCGCGCCGATGCGCGCACCCAAGCCCTCGCGGGCGATGAGCGCGCGGGCACAGGCCAGCACCGTGTCCTCGACATCGATCGCGGTCACGAATCCGGCGCCGTGGTTGCGGACCAGGGCGATATCGATTCCACCGGCGCCACAACCGATGTCCAGCAGCGACAGGCCACGCAGGTCCGCATCCGCGATCAGCCGGGCCACTTCGTCCGGCCCGCCGGGAGAAAGGAATCCTTCGCCCCAGATGACCTGCAGGATATCAATCACCTGGCGGTGATAAAGTTCGCCGTCCTGCTGTGCCATTCGCTAGGCTTTTTCAGCTGAACCGCGCCGATCGAGCCCGGAGGCCTTGCGCCCGCTCTTTTCAAACGCCGGCGCGCTGCCGCTTTGCAGGCGCGCGGCCATATCCAGGCAGCGCTCGAGCAGCGCCCGGGCGCCATCGTGCAGTGCTGCGCTGTGCTGGACAAACTCCACATTGCGTTCCATGTCCTCGGCTGTCCAGCCGCGGCTGTGGGCGATATAGGGAAACTGCGGGAAGTGCAGACCGAGCTCGCCGAAGAACTGCATCATCTGACCAGCGACCGCCTGGATGTTGTCCTGGCCGCCGATCACGATCAGCCCCGCCACCTTGTCCTTGAGCATCACGCGATTCCGGAGCGTGACCTGATTCTGTACCGTATTCAGCCGCTCAGCCATCTTGAAGTACAAGGAGCTGGCTGCGCCCCAGCGGATCGGCGTCGCCACCAGGATGACATCTGCCCAGAAGACCAGGCTATCGTAGACCGCGTTCATGCCATCCAGCGGATCCATCTGCGAGATGCTGCACGGCCAGGTGCAGGCCTGTGCGCTCTTGGAGTAATAGCCTTCGCAGGCGCGGAAATTCAGTTCGCGAAGCTTGAGCATCCGGGTCTCCAGGCCATGCTTCGCCTGTGCATGTTCCAGCGCGCTGCCCAGCAGCGCCTCGGAAGTGGAATAGCGCGGGTGCTGGTTATCCATCACCGTGGTGGAAATCCCCAGCACGCGCAGCGGTCCAGGAACGCGCGTCGTGTCGCGATCGAGTGGGTGAGGTGCGTGCGGGAGCCGGTTGCGCTTGGTTTCCGCTATGTCGTGCACCAGCAACCGATCAGCCTCGACCTTGCATGAGAACCGCGGCACCCGATCCGCTTCGTAGCCGGGCTCGCCCTCGCCCGTCACGCGATGAAATTTCCAGTTGTGCCACGGACAGACGATGTATTCGCCATCCAGCGTGCCCTGTCCGAGCGGTCCACCCACGTGATTGCAGGCGCCGTGTACGGCCCCGAACCGACCCTCGATGCACGACAGCGCGATTTTGGTACGCCCCAGCAGTATCTGCTGCAGCGGCTGCCTGGCCAGCTCATCGACCTGGCCCACATCGTGCCACTGACCTTCGTTCATAAATGCTCCTTGCGCAGCACCTTGACGATGGCCGCGACGTGCTCCGCGCCGAAACCTTCGGCTGCGGCGCGGCCCAGTATGCTTGATACCAGATCCGGAACCTCACTGCTGATCCCGGCATCGCGCGCCTGCTCCTGCAGTCGCCGCAGGGCAGTGTGCCAGACGCTCAAGGTCGCGGGAGGATTCGTGAAGGCACCTCTTCCGATGATATCGATCATCGACCGCGCCGTGTCGCCCTCGGCGAACAAAGAGGCGTAGATTTCGAGATCGGCGCCTTCCGCCTCGCAGATGGCCGCACCATGGGCAACGCCCGCAACGGTACCGCAGTGCCCGGCGAGCCAGGCCATGTCGATGGCCGCGGCCGCGCCAATGTTTGCTCCGACGAAGCGCGTGCCGGGCCCGAGCACGCTGAGCAACGCGCTGCACCGGTCAAAGAGTTCCCGCGATCCTGAATAGAGAATCATCGCCCTGGCTGTGGCAATGTTTTCAGGCCCGCCCAGTATGGCGCCGTCCAGATACAGCGCACCGTGCGAACTGAACCAGGCCTCGGCCCTGCGCGCCTCGTTGGGGCTTCCGGTGCTCAGTTGCACAATGACCCTGCCGGGCAAGAGCCTGATGACATCCGCTGTGTCGAACAGCGCAAGAGCCGACTGATAGCTGTCGATGCAGATCAAGACGACCGGGCTCGCCGCGACGGCCGCCGACACGCTGTTCGCGGCGTTTGCGCCCAACTGGATGAGTGGTTGTGTCCTGTCTGGTGAGCGGTTCCAGACGGTCACGCTGCGCCGTGCATTGACAAAGGCGCGGGCCAGCACAGAACCCATGAGGCCCAGTCCCAGGGTCGAGATTTCACTCATGCTCAGTGTCTGGCAGCGTCGCGCCGGGCGTCGAGCAGCTTGCGCAGGCGGATATTGATCATCTCCACCAGCACCGAGAAGGCCATCGCAAAATAGAGGTAACCCTTGGGGATGTGGAAATCCAGGCCCTCGGCAATCAGCGCCATGCCGACCAGGATCAGGAACGCGAGCGCGAGCATCTTGACGGTCGGGTGCCGATCGACGAATTCCGAGATTGGTCGCGACAGCCACATCATCACGATGATCGAGACGACGATGGCGGCGACCATGACCGGCAGCTGATCGGGCCGCGCCAGGCCCACGGCAGTGAACACGGAGTCGAGTGAAAACACGATGTCGATGATGGCAATCTGCACCACGATCGCCGCCAGGCTGGCCATCACCCGGGCGTTGCGCTCCGCAGCCGCACCTTCGAGTGTGTGGTGGATCTCCAGCACGCTCTTGACCAGCAGGAACAGGCCGCCGCCCGCCAGAATCAGATCGCGCCCGGAAATCTGCTGGCCCAGCAGTGCGAACCACGGACGGGTAAGCCGCGTCAGCCAGACGATCGAGAACAGCAGCGCAATGCGGGTGAGCGCGGCGAGCGACAGGCCGATGAGGCGTGCGCGCCGTTGCTGCGCACGCGGCACACGCCCGACCAGAATCGACAGGAAAATGATGTTGTCGATGCCCAGTACGATCTCGAGCACTGACAGCGTTACAAATGCTACCCAGGCGCCAGGGTCATTGAGCAGCTGCCACATGTTCTAGGGCAGATCGTCCACCGGCCTGGAGATGGCAATCGGCAGCAGATGCTCGGCCTTGAGTCCGAAATCAAGCGCAATCGCGCTCGAGATGTAGATCGAGGAATAGGTGCCGGCCAGAATGCCGATGATCAGCGCCTCGGAAAAACCGCGCAGCGCCACGCCGCCAAGCAGGTAGAGGACCACTACCACGATCAGGGTTACCACCTTGGTCATGATGGTTCGCGAAAGGGTCTGGTTGATCGACTGGTCGAGAGCCACCACCGGCTCCAGCCGGCGACTGGTCTCGAAGCGCTCGCGGATACGATCGAACACCACCACGGTGTCGTTGAGTGAATAGCCGATGACCGCGAGCATGGCCGACACTACCGGCAGATCGAATGAAGTCTGCCAGAGCGAGAAGGCGCCGAGCACCAGGATCGGGTCGTGCAGCACGGCGAGAATGGCGCCCACCGACAGCCGCCAGGTGTGAAAGCGCATGGCGATGTAGATGAAGATCAGCGCCAGGGTCGCTGCCAATGCCAGCAGCGCTCCGGATTTCAGCTCACTGCCCACCTGTGAACCGACCACGTCGAGGCTGGTGATTTCAGCCTTGGCATCGATGGCATGCAATACCTCGCTGACCTTGGCACGCACCACATCGCCACTCTGATTGGCCTCAGCCGGCAGGCGTATCGCCGCCTCACGCGATGAGCCCAGATTCTGCACCTGCGGCTCATGAAAGCCCGCCGCCGTCAGGCCGGCGCGGACCGCGTCGAGATCGACGGCGTTCGCAAACGTGGCCTGCACCTGTACGCCGCCGGTGAAGTCGACCG
>JAYTUZ010000120.1:0-4879 GCA_043744295.1 Gammaproteobacteria bacterium
CGTGGCCGCCAAGGCCGACCTCTCGCCGAACGTGCGCGAGATCATCAGCAACGCGCTGGCCGACTGACCCACCACGGAGATTCGATCACATGGCACAGAGGAAGAACGCCTTCTACGCGCAATCAGGCGGCGTCACCGCCGTCATCAACGCCTCGGCCTGCGGCGTGATCGAGGGCGCGATGAAACACCGTGCCCACATTGGCCGCGTCTATGCGGGCAAGGACGGGATTGTCGGCGTGCTCACGGAAAACCTGATCGATGTGAGCGCGGAAGATCGCGCCACCATACGGGCGCTGCGCCATACCCCGGCCGGCGCATTCGGATCGGCACGCTTCAAGCTCAAGGGGCTGGAGGAGAATCGCGCCGAGTATGAGCGGCTCATTGAAGTGTTCCGCGCCCATGACATCGGCTATTTCTTCTACAACGGCGGCAACGATTCGATGGACACCGCCAACAAGGTGGCGCAGATCGGTGTGCAGCTCGGCTACCCGATCGCCTGCATTGGCGTGCCCAAGACCGTGGACAACGACCTGCCGCATACCGATTGTTGCCCGGGTTTCGGCTCAGTGGCCAAGTACATCGCCATCTCGACGCTGGAAGGCGCGCTCGATGTCGCCTCGATGGCGCGCACCTCGACCAAGGTATTCGTGCTCGAGGTCATGGGCCGGCATGCCGGCTGGATTGCCGCCGCGGGCGGTCTGGCAGGGAAAAAGCCGGGCGATGCGCCGCACATCATCCTGTTTCCCGAAATCGCTTTCGATAAGGCGCTGTTTCTCGCCAGGGTCAGATATTGCGTCGATGCCTATGGCTATTGCGTGGTCGTGGTGTCGGAAGGCGCGAAATACGCGGATGGCAGATTTCTTGCCGAAGCGGGCACCAAAGATGCCTTCGGTCATACGCAGCTCGGTGGCGTGGGTCCCGTGGTCGCCAACATGGTGCGTGAAGCCCACGGTTACAAGTTTCACTGGGCGGTAGCCGATTATCTGCAACGCGCGGCACGGCACATCGCCTCCAAAGTAGACGTCGAACAGGCTTACGCTGTCGGCCGTGCCGCAGTTGAATACGCGGTACAGGGCCAGCACGGTGTCATGCCGGCCATCAAACGGCTCTCGAGCAAACCCTATCGCTGGAAAATCGTGCCGGTACCGCTGGCGGCAGTGGCCAATGTCGAGAAGACCGTGCCGCGCAATTTCGTGACTGCCGACGGTTTCGGCATCACTGCCGCCTGCCGCCGCTACCTCGAACCCCTGATTGCCGGCGAAGACTACCCACCCTATGAGAATGGCCTGCCGAACTACGCCAAACTGCGGAATCGGGCAGTGCGTCGCAAACTGGGCACGCAGTACAAGATCTGAAAGGCTACCGGCCGGGCCGCGCCGCGGCGGCGTGTTAGTCTGAATGCAAGCAGGATCCTGCTCCGCATTATTTTTGCATCTGGAGTGCTTATGAAAACCTTGATCGTCGCCACCGTGGCCGCATCCACCATGGTTGCCGCCAGTCTCGCCAGCGCCGCGCAGTACTCCGCACCGAATGCCGACGATTCAGGCTACTACCTGGGCGCCGTGCTGACGCGCGTGAACTACAAGGAAAACGGATTCGGAGACGCCAACCCGACAGCGCTGGCCCTGATGGGCGGCTGGCGCATGAACCGCTATTTCGCGTTGGAAGGACGCTTCGGCGGCGGCGTCGCCAACGACAGCATCAATGTGCCCGGCGTCGGCAACATCGACCTGAAGATCAAGTCGTATTTCAGTTTCCTGGTGCGCGGCACTCTGCCGGTTTCCAATCAGATCGATCTCTACGCGGTTGCTGGACAGACACGCGGCGATTTAGCCGCCAGCTCCGGCGGCTTCAGCGCTTCGGGAAGCGACAGCAGCTTCTCTTACGGCATCGGCGCGGAATACCTGATGGGCACCTCGCACTCGGCCGTGGGCCTTGAAGCGGGTCGGCTGGTTTCAGGCACCGGCTATGACGCTGACGCGTTTGCAATCACCTTCCGGCATAATTTCAGCCTGTGACGCCAGGGCTTGCCGTGTACACCAATGAGTGAGACTGACAGGTTCGAGATCCTCGAGACAAAGCTCGCTCACGTGGAACACACAGTCAATGAACTCAGTGACATCATCGCCCGCCAGCAACGCGAAATCGACGCGGCACGCGGGCAGGTAAAGCAACTGGCGCTGCGCCTTGCGGGGCTCGAGGCCCCGCAGGGCGCCGGCTCCGCCTCTGAGGAGAAACCGCCGCACTACTGACGGCCACCACGTAAGCGGTCCGGCGCGCCCTTGTGGTATATTTCGCGCCCGCTGCGGGTCCGGTATTTCCGGATCTTCAGTGAACTCTAAAAAATCATAACTTGTTGAATTCCGGAGGTTTTTAATGGATGCCGCGAATTGGTTGTGGCTGGCAGTGATTGCCGGCGTAGTCGCTGTGCTCTACGGCGTGCTCTCGATGATCTCAATTCTGCGGCTCGATGCCGGCAATGCGCGCATGCAGGAAATTGCTGCCGCCATCCAGGCCGGTGCCAAGGCTTATCTCAATCGCCAGTACACAACCATTGCCGTCGTCGGCGTCGTGCTGTTCGTGGTGCTGGGTTGGGCGCTGGGTTGGATCACGGCAGGCGGCTTCGCGGTCGGCGCCATCCTCTCCGGGCTGGCCGGGTACATCGGCATGAATATCTCCGTGCGTGCCAACGTGCGCACCGCGCAGGCCGCCTACTCTGGGCTGAATGCCGCACTCAGCGTCGCGTTTCGCGGTGGCGCCATCACCGGCATGCTGGTGGTGGGCCTGGGGCTGATCGGCGTCGCCGGTTATTTCATCTTCGCCCGCAGCATCACCAGCGATGACGCCGCGTTGCACTCGCTGGTCGGCCTGGCCTTCGGCGGCTCGCTGATCTCGATCTTCGCGCGTCTCGGTGGCGGCATCTTCACCAAGGGCGCCGATGTCGGCGCCGATCTGGTCGGCAAAGTGGAAGCCGGCATCCCCGAGGATGACCCACGCAACCCCGCGGTCATTGCCGATAACGTCGGCGACAATGTCGGCGACTGCGCCGGTATGGCCGCCGATCTGTTCGAGACTTACGCGGTCACCATTGTCGCCACGATGCTGCTCGGCGGACTGCTGCTCAAGGAGGCAGGCGCTGCCGCCATTGTTTTCCCGCTGGCACTCGGCGCGGCATCGATCCTCTCCTCGATCATCGGCACCTTCTTCGTCAAGACCTCCGATGGCGGCAAGATCATGAACGCGCTCTACAAAGGCGTGATCGTGGCCGGCCTGATCTCGGCTGTGCTGTTCTGGTTCATCACCAAGTCGA
The DNA here is from genome assembly GCA_043744295.1 of Gammaproteobacteria bacterium. Taxonomy (GTDB): domain Bacteria; phylum Pseudomonadota; class Gammaproteobacteria; order Steroidobacterales; family Steroidobacteraceae; genus FEN-1191. Next base: position 3,311 of record JAYTUZ010000120.1, read on the forward strand.
TCCTGCCCGGCCAGTTCAACGCACTGTTTGCGTGTGAGCTGATCGGACTCGCGCTCACGGCGGTGCTGATCGTCATCACCGAGTATTACACCGCGACCGAATACGGCCCGGTGCAACGTGTGGCGGCGGCGTCGCAGACCGGGCACGCCACCAACATCATCGCCGGCCTCGGCGTCAGCATGAAATCCACCGCGCTGCCGGTGATCGCCGTGTGCGCCGCGATCTACGGCGCCTCGCATTTCGCGGGCCTCTATGGCATCGCCATCGCCGCGACCGCCATGCTCTCGCTCACCGGCATGATCGTGGCGCTCGACGCCTACGGCCCGATCACCGACAACGCCGGCGGCATCGCCGAGATGGCCGGGCTCGACAAGAAGGTGCGCGACATCACCGATCCGCTCGATGCGGTGGGCAACACCACCAAGGCCGTGACCAAGGGCTATGCCATCGGCTCGGCCGGTCTCGCCGCGCTGGTGCTGTTCGCCGACTACACCCACAACCTCGAGACTCATCTCGGCGAGACCGGCCGCGCCATGGTGGGCTTTTCGCTGTCCGATCCGGCCGTGATCATTGGCCTCTTTATCGGCGGCATGGTGCCGTTCCTGTTCGGCGCCATGGCGATGGAAGCCGTAGGTCGCGCAGCGGGCTCGGTGGTCACCGAAGTGCGCCGCCAGTTTCGCGAGATCAAGGGCATCATGGAAGGCACGGCCAAGCCCGATTACTCCAAGGCCGTAGACCTGCTGACCAAATCAGCCATCAAGGAGATGATTATTCCCTCGCTGCTGCCGATACTGGTGCCGGTCGTCGTCGCCTTTGGCATCAATGCGTTGATGGGCCCCGGTGAAGGCATCAAGGCGCTGGGCGGCCTGCTGATCGGCACCATCGTTACGGGCCTGTTCGTCGCGATCTCCATGTGCACGGGCGGCGGCGCCTGGGACAACGCCAAGAAATACATCGAGGAAGGTCACTTCGGCGGCAAGGGCTCAGAAGCGCACAAGGCTGCGGTCACCGGCGACACGGTCGGCGATCCTTACAAGGACACCGCCGGACCGGCGATCAATCCGCTGATCAAGATCATCAACATCGTCGCCCTGCTGCTCATCCCGCTCTTGGCGGGATGAGGCTTCTGACGGAAAGGCCGCTGCTGGCTTGACCGATTCCGGTGCTGAAAAGAAAAACCCCGCTTCGGCGGGGTTTTTCTTTCGGCGCGATCTCAGGCCTGGCTGTGCTTGAGCTGGTTCAGCAGGTACAGCAGCACGTGGTGGACATGCTCGCGCAGGTGTTCGCCGGCCGCCTGCGCCGCTTCCGGGGTAACGCTGTTGAGGTCCATGCGCTCGACCTCATGCGCCGCGGAAGCCACCTGCTTGAGGCCCAGGGCCAAGGCCCCGGAACGCAGGAAATGCGCCGCCTGCCGGACCCGCTCCGGATTGTGCTCGCGCAAGCCCGCCTCGATGAACAGCAGCTGCTTGGGCGCATCCCCGACGAAGATCCGGATCAACTCGTTCATCAGCCCGGGCTGCTCGACATCCAGCTCGCGCAGCTGACCCAGTGGCTCAGGATCGTAGGTGG
>JAYTUZ010000121.1:0-4875 GCA_043744295.1 Gammaproteobacteria bacterium
TCGGCTCGGCCTACGACGTACATCCCTACCTGCTGCTCAATCACAACAGTGACTACTATTCGCTCTCGACTTTTGCACATGAATGGGGTCATGCCGTACATACGCTGCTGGCGAACCGGGCCCAACCGTTCGAGAAGGCCAGCTACTCGACATTTACTGCCGAATCGGCCTCCATCGGTAACGAGATGCTGCTCAACGACTACATGGTGCAGCACGCCGCGAATCGAGAAGAGCAACTCTACTATCTGGGCAATGGTCTCGAATCGATTCGCACCACCTATTTCCGCCAGGTGATGTTTGCAGAATTCGAACTGGCCATCCACGAGGAGCTCGAGCAGGGCAAGGCACTGTCAGGTGAGCGCATGAGCGAACTGTACTGCGGCTTGCTGCGCAAGTATTACGGTGAAGCCGAAGGCGTGATGAAAATCGATGCGCCCTACTGCATGGAGTGGGCCTTCGTGCCGCATTTTTACTACAATTTCTACGTCTACCAGTATGCAACCTCGATGGCGGGCGCCGCCTCGTTCACCGATGCGATACTGAAAGAGGGTGGCCCCGCCCGCGAACGCTTCATAGAGCTGCTGCGCGCTGGTGGCTCGGACTATCCTTACGAACTCTACAAGCGCGCTGGCATCGACATGGCAACGCCGGCGCCCTATCGCGCGCTGGCGGCGCGTATGAACCGCTTGCTGGATGAATTCGAAGCGCTCGAGGCGCGGCACTGACGCTCAGCGCGGCGGCAGGTAATAGAGATCGATGGACTTGCCGACACGTTGCACCGGCCGGTAACCAGCCAGCCAGGCATAAGCGTCGCCCGATTCCTTCATCGCCAGCATGTCGATGGCGATCCAGCCGGTGGCGCGCTGGCCACGTGCCAGCAGCTGGTAGGGCGGCAGGTGTTCGCGGCTCAGATCGGCTGAACCGCGATAGGCAATGTAGAGCGATGGTACGCGACGGCGCGCCAGCTCGAGCGACAGACGACGCAGGTCCTGCCCCCAGTCCAGATCGGAATCGACCAGGATGTGCTCCGGGTGCGCGCCGGCGAAGTCATTGAAGTAGGCCAGGTAGTCGGGGTACGCGTTCACCACCGTGGCGACCTGCCAGAGCAGTAGTGCGCCCAGCAGGCCGCGCGCCCAACGCGCGCGCAGCCGGTTCCACAGCGCGACGCTGGCTGCGGCGGCGCCAATTGCCAGCAATGGGTACAGCACCAGCACGTGACGCACGCCGATATTGATGTGGCTGTACAGGCAGCAGAATATCAGCAGCGCGGCAAAGATCAGCGCCGGCGCCATGATTTCAAGCCGTCGTTCGCGCCAGCCATGCAACGCCATCCAGATCAAGCCGGGGATGCCGAGCAGCAGCATCGGAATCGGCGTCTTGACGCCCAGCGCCACCGGATAGAAATACCACCAACCGAGCAGATCGGTCTGACCCAGCAGGTAGGCCGGGTGCCCGTGGGTGTTGTGAAACTCGACGCCCAGAATGTTGAGCACCACTTCCTGCGCGCCCAGCGGCACGCGCCAGCGTGCGGCCAGACCGTAGGCGAGCTCGCGCAGCCGGCCGCTGTCGCCGACCAGTGCGTCGAGTGCGCGGTTCGGCCTGAAGTCTGGCGTGCTCAGATAGATAAGGTGTGGACCGTAAACCGCGACGCAGACGATCAGCACCAGCAGTGCGGCGAGCGTGCCGCTGCCAAGATATGCCCTGATGCCCGGATGCAGGCTGGTGCCGCCGCTTGCCGCAGTGCGCACCGCTCGCCTATTCAACAGCATTTGCGTCGCGAACAACACCACAGCAGCAATGCCAATAAAAGGCAGCGCCGACATCTTGGTGCTGACCGCTAACCCTGCCGCCAGCCCCAGGGCGGCGCCGCGCTGCACAGTTGGCGTGGCAATCCAGCGTTGCAGAAAATAAAAACTCAGCACGCACAGTGCAGTCACCGGAACATCCAGGGCCACTACGCCAGCGTGACCAAGTATCGCGGGTGTGCTGAGCAGGAAAAATATACTCAGCCATGCGACCGGCTCACCGTGGCTGTCCCGCACCCAGCGCCACAGGGCGAAGATCAGCACCACCAGGAACGGTAGCATTCCCAGACGCGCCAGGGTCAGCAACGTGTCGTAACTGGCTTTCGAGTTATAGAGAATGTCGCGACCCGCTTCGACTCCGCTCGGATTCGCATCGACGCGCAGGCGTGCGCCCGCCAGGTGCGGGCCGAGCGCGGCCGCAAGGCGCGCCAACGGCGGGTGCTGATCGTCATAGAGATATTGATCGCGATCGAGCAAGGACATGCCGGCGGCAATGTGCTCGGGTTCATCCCAGACATTGCCGAACACGTGCCAGGTGGAGGCCACGAGTGCGCAGGCCAGCAGGGCGAGGGCGGGCAGTAGCAAGCGTCTGGCCGTGTACCACGGCGTCCTGATGTTGATGGCGGTTCTCTCAAGCGGGACTGTCGGCAGGCGCCGACAGGATACCCCAGCGGCCGGCCAGATCGATAATCGACTCGCGAGGTCACGAATAATCATTCAGGGGCGAGCCGCACATGACGAGCGGGAACACTCAGGACTTCATCGCGTTGAAGCAGGCGCTGCAGCTATATGCAAAGCATTGCGCGTCGCTGCCGCGCGAGCAGCGCTCCAGGGTGTCGCATGAAATGGGTGAGCTGCTGGTTGCGCTGGTGAGCGCGGCCGATAGCCTGAACGTCGACCTGGTGCGCGTCGCCGAAGAATTCGTCGCACGTCGCGCCGCCAATTTGCCACGACTGGTGCAACTGGGGCATCCTCAGGATCCGACTACCAGTTGAAGGCCGTGCGCGACACCGACCGGATTGCTCCAGCGCTGATTTCCTGGCACGCGCGCCACGGCCGGCACGATCTGCCCTGGCAACGTGAGCCGACACCCTTTCGCGTCTGGGTCTCGGAGATCATGCTGCAGCAGACCCAGGTGGCGACGGTCGTCGATTACTACGCACGCTTCATGCTGCGCTTTCCCGATCTCGCTTCACTTGCGGCTGCGCCGCTCGATGATGTACTGCACCTGTGGTCGGGCCTGGGCTATTACTCGCGCGCCCGCAATCTCCATCGCACGGCGCAACAGGTGTGCGCGCAACACGGTGGAGAGCTACCGTCATCGACGGAGCAACTGATACAACTGCCCGGTATCGGCCGCTCCACCGCCGCGGCGATCCGCGCGCTCAGTGCCGGCGAACGCTGCGCGATACTGGACGGCAACGTGCGCCGCGTGCTGATGCGCTATTTTGCCATTGCCGGCTCACCCACGCAGCGCGCCGTCGAACAACAGCTGTGGCTGCTCGCCGAGGCCTGCACGCCGACACATGGAGTTGCGACCTACACCCAGGCGATCATGGACCTGGGCGCTACAATCTGCGTGCGGCGTCGGCCTATATGTCCCGCCTGCCCACTCAGTGAGCACTGTGCTGCGCGCCGCAGCGGGCGCCAGCATGAAATTCCGGCGCCCCGTCCGCGATCCGCGCGACGCTCACAATTCCTGGTGATGCTGCTCGCACAGCAAGCCGACGGCCGCGTGCTGCTCGAGCGCCGTCCCGAGCGCGGCGTGTGGGGTGGCTTGTGGAGCCCGCCACAGTTTCCCAGCATTGCGGCGGCGCGCCTCTACGCTGCTACGCGACTCGCCGCGGCGGTACTCGATCCGCAACCGCGCGCGACCATGCGCCATGCCTTTACGCACTTCGACCTGGAAATCACCCCAATCCTGGCGCGCTGCGCCGGACCTGCCGGCGTGATGGATGGACCCGCTACCCTCTGGTATAACGCCGCACAGCCGGAGCGCGTGGGCCTGCCGGCGCCCGTCACGACGCTGATCCGGAGCCTGTCATGAGCCGCATGGTCAATTGTGTGATCCTCAAGCGCGAGGCCCCCGGTCTCGATCGCCTTCCGTACCCCGGCTCGCTGGGCCAACGCATCTTCGAGAACGCCTCCCGCGAGGCCTGGACCCGCTGGGTGGCACACCAGGTGATGCTGATCAATGAATACCGCCTTTCGCCCATAGAGCCCAAGGCCCGCAAGTTCCTCGAGGCCGAGATGGAAAAGTTCTTTTTCGGCACCGGCTCGGAGCGCCCCACGGAATTCAAGCCGGCGGGCGCCTGAGCCGCGTTATCAACCAGGTAAATGCGCCCCTTGCCTTGACGCTTTGGCCCCCGGCCCGGTCTAATACGCGCCCTCCCGATCCGGCGGCCAGGTAGCTCAGTTGGTAGAGCAGCGGACTGAAAATCCGCGTGTCGGTGGTTCAATTCCACCCCTGGCCACCACTTCAATTCGGAATGTCGATCGAGTAGGTAAAATCATAAGCACTGCCTTTCGCGTCCCGAGCGTGGAGTTTCATTTCTCCATGTGCCCCGCGATAGGCACCCGTACCGCCGATCACAGTCATCGTCGAGTCTGAGGAATCAAAGAACGGGCCCTCGACCATGATCTGACCTTGAGGCGTGGTGAGCGTCCACTGGCACTCATAGGCCTTCCCTGGCACCACGCGGATGCAATAACCCTGGTCAGATCCGACTTGGCTTTGATCCTTTTGATCAAAAACATTGTTTGAAAAAGTCAGTATATCGCCGGCATTGTCATCACCTTTGCCGACATGATTGGTCGCATCGGTGGTGGCCCGTTCGACGAACACCAGGTTCAAGTGCCTGCCCGCAGCAAAAGCTGGCGCCGTCAAGAGGGCCGACAAGGCCAAAGATACCGCCAACGACAATTCCTTCGCGCTCATACCGCCTCCTTCAGGACTTCAAGTCACTCGGTTAGACACTTCTCCGCAGCAACTGTTCTAGAAGCGATAGTCTGCTTCCAGTCCGATGGTGCGCGGCTGATTGGTGGCAACCCGCGTAAGCGACGGAATCAC
>JAYTUZ010000122.1:0-4847 GCA_043744295.1 Gammaproteobacteria bacterium
GAAACCCTGGAGGAAATCGGCATCGAAGCCAAGGCTACTTTTCTCAAAGCAGGCGGCAAAGAATTTCATTTGATTCCATGCTTAAACGACCGCGACACCTGGATTCGCGCGCTGATGTTAATCGCGCTGGAAAACTTGCAAGGCTGGTTGCCCGCAGAATACGATGCCCTGAGAGCCAAGCAGGACGCGGAGTCTAGCCGTGCCCGTGCCACGGCACTTGGTGCGCCTGGTTAAGCGGCGGTGGCAATATTTGATTTGTAGGGTGAGCACATTGTGACCATCACTGTCATTTACGGTGACGTCTCTCGTACCCGCTTTACAAAATGTTACTCCTTAAGCATCCGCTCAATCCGCCGATCCGGCACGAACCACATCACCCCAACCGAGACATAGAGCGCCATTGCCAGCCATGGCATCCAACAGGCCAGCGGGATGGCAACCGCATAAATCGCTACGGACATTTTGCCTTTCCAATCCTGACCCAGCGCGATCGCCAAGGTTGAATCGTGTCCGTGATGTGTAATGAGAAATCGGGCGAGTATGAAATACGCGACGCCGGACATGAATAGAACCACACCATAAAGCGCCACCGGCAACGGCGCGAAATGATTTTCACCCATCCAACCCGTGACAAACGGAACCAACGACAGCCAAAACAACAAATGCAAATTGGCCCATAGCACCGCGCCGTTTACTTTTTTGACAGCGTGAAAAAGATGATGGTGATTGTTCCAATAAATCCCAATAAACACAAAACTCAGCACGTAGCTAAACAACACTGGTAACAATGGATAAAGCGTCGCCCAACTTTCGCCATGGGGAACTTTTAATTCCAACACCATGATGGTGATGATGATGGCGATCACGCCATCGCTGAACGCTTCCAGTCGTGATTTTTTCATGGCGGCTGTTTACACCCGGTTAATGCGATTCACGCGCCATTGCGTGCGTGTCTGACCCCAGATATCGGCGGGCTCCTGGTCGAGTGGCGCCGGCAGCCTGCCGGCGCCACGATTGACCGAGCCGAGACGGCGCGCAACGGCCTGCGAGCCCACATTGTCCGGCGCAATGCAGTGTATGACATCGCTCCAGTCGAGATTGTCGAACGCCCAGTCGATCGTCGCACGCGCCGCTTCCAGGGCGAAACCCTGGCGCCAGTATTCACGCCGTATGCTCCAGCCCACTTCGGTGCCAGGCCAGCCGGCGGGCTTGATGGGCCCCACCCGCCCGAGCCAGACGCCACTGCGCCGGTCGAGCACGGAAAACATGCCGAATCCCTGCGCCGCCCAGCTGCCCACCGCGGTCATGAGCTGGCGCCACACCGACATGCGCGCCTGCACGCCGCCAATAAAGCGCATGCTCTCGGCGTCAAGCATGAAGTTGGCCCAGTCATCGAGCTCTTGCAGACGCGGTTGGCGCAGCAGCAGCCGCTCGGTCTCAATTTTCAGACTGGTGTCGTACACAACCGTGCCCCTTGCGCCGGCATTCATTTGCAGCGCATCGTACCAGAGACGATTATTGTGACCCAGCTAACACTGAGCGCCACCGCTCCCTGCGAGACTGCCGCTGCATGAACGAACCCGTTGGCGAACAGAGCGTGCGAGCAGACGACTATCTGATCGCCACGCAGGATGAAGTGCTGTGCGCCCAGCTGCACAGTTCGCTGGCCGTGTGCTGCTACGACGCCGTCGAGGAAACCGGCGCGCTGCTGCACATGCGCCTTGCGGTACCGGGCGGGGCGAGCGACCCGAACCTGACCGATGTCACGCTTTCCAACGACCTGGCCATGCTCGATCGCCTGCTGCGCGGCCTGCAGGCGGTCTGCCCACGCGCGCAGCACTGGCAGGCCAAGCTGATCGCACAACTGGAGGACTTGGCCACCGCCCGCGAACGCTTCGATGGCCTGCAGGTGTTCCTGAATGCTTTCCTGCAGGATGGCGGCATCGCACTGATCAGCACCGAAGTGCACGTTGAGCCGCAGGTGCGGGTGCGCTTCCGCCCCGCGATGGGCCAGGTGCACACGCTCATCGCGCGCTGAGCGCGCCGTTTACGCGGCGCTGGCCGCTTCAATGCGCAGCATGCGCATTTTCGTGTGCACCCCGCCGTGCGCTGAAAATCCGCCAGGTCGCCCGCCGGCAGCCAGTACCCGGTGACAGGGCACGACTATCGGAAAAGGATTACGGGCCATGACCCCGCCGACCGCGCGCGCGGCGCCGGGTTTGCCCAGCTGCGCTGCCAGTTCGCCGTAGGTGCGCGTCGCGCCTGCCGGAATGGCGCGCGCGGCCTCGCACACACGCCGGGAAAACTCACTGACGCCGCTGTAATCGAGTGACAGCGGTGCCAGATCGCTCGCCTGGCCATTCAATAATTTCACCATTGCCGTGATCGCCCGACGGACGTCCGGCGGGGGTTTCCTGGCCGCCGCGCCAGGAAAACGCCGCTGCAGACGCGCGCGGCTGTCTGCCGCGCTGGCTTCAGGCAGCTGCACCGCGCAGATGCCGCGCTCATTCCAGGCGATGGCGCACTGGCCGAGCGGCGTGGCAAACAGCGCATAGGCCGTACCGGCCCGGTGAGCGATCGCGTCCATGCCGATAGCATCTCACAGGTCGGCAGCGAAGCGCAGCCGCGCGAAATAATACCCAGCCAACGCCAGGCCCAGCACGACCACCAGCCGGCGCAGGCTCGCCGGCCGAACCCGCGTCGCCAGTCGCCCGCCAAGATAGCCGCCCAGCGCGGCACACGCAGCCAGCAGCGCCACCACGGGCCAGTTGACCTGTGCGCGGACTACGAACAACAGGACCGCACCGGCATTCGCCGCCAACGCCAGAGCCTGCTTGAGCGCGTTCAGGCCCATGAAGGAATCTGCAAAGGCGAAGCCGAGAATGGCCAACAGCACCACGCTCACTCCGGCGCCGAAGTAACCGCCATAGACTGCCGCCAGCGTCACGGGCAGGAGGATCGGCCAGCGAATCCCCGCGGGCGGCATCGCCGCGCTTTGCGCGCTGCGCCGCAGCAGCACGCGACTCAGCCGCTCCTGCAACGCAAGCGCTACGCTGGCCAGCAGAATCAGCCACGGCAGCACCAGTTCAAAGCTGCGCTCACCGGCGCGCAGCAGCCACCAGGCGCCGAGCAGACCGCCGGCCACGGCGAACGGAGTCAGCATCAGCAATCGCGCCCGCTGTGATCGCAACTCCTGCCGCTGCGCCACGGCGGCGCCCAGGTATCCGGGGCAGAGCGCGATACTGCATTGCAGATTGGCCGTGATCGCCGGGAAACCCAGCGCGATGAGTGCCGGATAGAGCAGCAGCGTGCCGCCACCGGCCAGTGCATTGAGGGCGCCAGCGGCCAACGCGGCCGCGGCAGCGATCACCACCCGCCAAGTCCCTCGAGTTCATGGAGTCGGCGCCAGCTCGGGCGCGCGCGCACCAGATCGGCCAGGCGCTTGAGCGCCGGCCACTCGAGCGCGCTGCGCGGCATGTTTCGCGACCAGCGCATCAGCATGGTCGCCAGCAGATCGGCGCCGGAAAATTCCTTGCCAAGCAAGTAAGGACCGCGCGCCGCGAGCTGCGCGTCCAGTCGTGTCCACACCGCCTCGATGCGCGCCTGCAGGGCGGCACGCACGGCGGGCGGATGCTCGGCTGCACCCAGATCAGGCGGGTAAAACCAGTAGCGATAGGTCGCCGCCAGTGAGTTGCTCAGGTTCACGATGCTCTGGTACCACTCGTTGCGCAGTGCGCTGCCAGGGAGCGGCGCCAGTTTCGCCTCCGGGTGCCGATCGGCCAGTATCAGCAGCAGCGCCGCCGATTCCAGGTAAGCGTGGCCGTCGATGATCAGGGTCGGCACCACGCCCTGCGGATTGAGGTGCAGGTATTCGCTGCTGCGCTGCGCACCGCGCTCAAAATCGACCAACTCGAGCTTATAAGGCGCACCGATTTCCAGCAGCGCCAGGTGCACCACCATGCTGGCGGTGCCGGGAGAATAGTAAAGGGTGTACATGAGCTTTCCTTGCCAGCAATCAGCAGCCCACAGTGTACGAGCCGCGACGCGCCGCAGTCACCTCAGCGGTGCTTGCAGGCTCCGAGTGACCTCCTCGATCGCATTCCCCAGCGTGTCGACGATGAAATCCGCCTCCGCGATGGTAATGATGAGCGGTGGCGAGAGGATGTCGAGGTGACCCACCGGTCTTACCAGCAGGCCATTGGCTTCGCAGACATCGGAAATCCGTTTTGAGATATTCAGGTTGTCAGGCAGGTGAGCCTTGCTGGCCTTGTCCGCTACATACTCGACACACATCATCATGCGCTTGCCGCGCACCTGCCCGACCAGCGGCAGGCTCGCCAGCTCTTTCAGGCGCGCTTCGAAGTGATCGCCAACCTTCCTGGCGTTATCCAGCAGCTGGTCGCGCTCGATGAGTTCGATATTCGCGAGCGCTACGGCACAGCACACCGGATGCCCGCAATAGGTGAAGCCGTGCGCAAACCACGCCTCCGGGTCGGGCGCACTGATGACCTCGTGGATCGCCGCTGAATAAATGGTCGCCGCCAGTGGCAGGTAGCCGGAGGTCAGGCCCTTGGCGCAGTTGATGATGTCCGGCTCGATGCCGAATTCACTGTGCGAGGCAAACCAGTGCCCGATCCGGCCAAACGCCGTCACGACTTCGTCCGCTATGAACAGGATTCCATGCTGGCGGGTGATCTCGCGCATGCGCTGCAGGTAGCCCGGCGGTGGCACGACCACGCCGCCGGAACCCTGGATGGGTTCGGCCACGAAGGCGGCGATGTTGCACGCCCCGAGTTCCGCGATCTTGGCCTCGAACTCGTCGGCCAGGTAGTCCGTGAACTGGCTTT
>JAYTUZ010000123.1:0-17923 GCA_043744295.1 Gammaproteobacteria bacterium
CGTGCACTCCGATCGCGGCGCCCACTATCGATGGCCAGGCTGGCTGTCGCGAATTGATGGTGCACGCCTGATTCGCTCGATGTCCCGCAAGGCCTGCTCACCAGACAATGCTGCTTGTGAGGGCTTCTTCGGGCGTTTGAAGAATGAGCTGTTCTACCCAGGGAGCTGGCAGAGCACGACTATCGAGCACTTCATCGCAGAGGTTGACTCATACATTCGCTGGTACAACCAACAGCGGATCAAAATCTCACTGGGTTCACGCAGTCCTATGGAGTACCGCGCGAACCTCGGATATGCAACCTAAACCAGTCCAAGGTTCTGTCCGCACCCCCACCAGGTCAATGTTCAATGCCGGTTCACACACGGGCTCAATAGAGTAAACGAGCATTGGCCTCAGTATTCCAGCGACTGTTCCAGCGCCTCGATGTCATCGAGCAGACGCGTAAAGCGCCGGCCGAACGGTGTCAGCTCGTACTCCACTCGTAGCGGCATCTCGGCATAGACCTGTCGCGACAGGATGCCAAAGCGGGTGAGTTTTTTCAGTCGCTCATTGAGCACCTTGGCGGTCAGGCCGCGAAAACTGCGCTGCATCGCCCCCGGCCGCACAACACCGCGATTGACCAACTCGAGCACACACAACGACCACTTGCAGCCGACAACGTCCTCAACCATACGCGCGACGCGCGGCGGCTCCGGGCTCTTGCGTAGAACTTTTTTGTTAACATTCACCAATTAGCACCAAAAAGTAAGCGCGTAACCTAATTGTGCCCGCTGTACAGCCCCGGCGGAAGACACTAGATTTCCACGCACTACAGCACAACCCCGAGCACACGTCATGAGAATTTCCCTGGCTATTCTGCTACTCAGCGCCACCGCCACTGCCGCGGCCGCGGTGACACCAAACGTGGCTTACCCGGAAGGCTACCGTCAATGGCAGCATGTCAAGAGCATGATCATTGCACCCGGCCATCCGCTCTCTGGACTGGTCGAGGGTCTGCACCACATCTACGCCAACCCCAAAGCGATGGCGGGCTACCGTACTGGCAAGTTCGCCGACGGCTCGGTCATCGTGTTCGATCTGCTCACGCCGGTGCAAGGCGACAAGGCGGTCACCGAAGGCGCACGTAAAGCAGTCATCGTGATGCACAGAAGCACCAAGGCCTACGCGGATACTGGCGGTTGGGGCTTTGAAGTATTTGCCGGCGACAGCAAGACCGAGCGCAAGGTCGGCGCGCGCGCCAAGGAGACCTGCTTTGAGTGTCATGCGGCGCAGCAGGCGCGGGACTACGTATTCAGCGAGTGGCGCAACTAGGCTCATGGCTTTGACACAAAAGCCTACCGATGGGCATCGTGACCGTGGACATGCACCGACACCCGCGCTGGCGCCACCGCCAGGCTGCGGCAGGCATACCCGCAGCCTCGACGCGAGTTCTCACACCGGGTCTGGGTACCCTTACTCACCCCCGTGAGCTCTCAGAACCGAAGCGGCGCGAGCCCGCCCTGCCCGCGCGCTGGTGTTGATCTCGATGGGGTGATGGGTTTGTCGCGGTTGGCCTGATCGCCCTGCCCGGTGCTTCCTGCACCGCGATGCGGCGGCGGTACCAGCGCCGCGAGCCTGGCCATGAAATCCAGTGGCTCCAGCACGATGTGCGTGCGTAATCTCGGTAAGCCCTCTTGAGTTGCTAGCGCTCCTGCCCGGGTTCGGACAACGTCGGCCGCAATACCACGCTGGTCCGTTCCAATTACCAGTTGGACGGCCACACGCAGTTCTTCAACCGAACTTCGTCCCGGTCAACCCGGCCACGTCGCGCATGTACCAAAGCAGCGGCATTTCCGGATCGCCATCAAAAGTTCGCTCTATTCCGTTGACCTTCAGGCTCATCATGGCTTCCTCCGGCTAAAGACGAACAACTGCCACTCATTCTTGCGAACGCCGCACTAAATTTATGCCGGTCGCGGCTTAAACGCCAGAGATCATTGGGTTTCGCGCTGGCCGGGGTTCACCCGTGCAGCGGCACTTTAGTATCAGAATTTCTAAATCGTCAGTAATCGGTCGAGTACATCGTCGGCTGAGTAACGATCACGACCAGGTTTCAGGAATTTCTGAATCTGGGCGACGTCGTCGCCGGATGTGATAAGCGCTGGTTCAGTATCTCCGCTACGGCGCACTTCGCCGAATCCGACCGTCGACATGAGTCCGTTGCAGATACACTTACGTCCGAGGGTATCGGCTGCTTCGCCGCCTTTACGCAGGTAGTCCTCGAGCGGCTCACCCGGACAGCGATAGCCAATTTTCCCATCCGGCCGACGGTAGCTTTGACGCAGGTAACCCAGGTCGCAGATACGCTCCCGAGCTTCAAAGATCGCTGGTTCCGCTACCGTCCCCTCGATCTGCAGTACCTTGAACGGAAAGCCGGTGGGCGACGCCAATGGGTCAGTAAACACCCTGGCCGTGTTCTCCTGGCTGACTCGCAGCACCGAAGCCTTCAAATCCGGCGAGATTCCCGACTCTTCGCAAAACGCAAACGCTGTTCCAACCTGAATCCCCTGAGCGCCAAGGGAAACTGCTGTAGCCAGCATGTCCGGGTCGCCGAACGATCCGGCCAGCCAGAACGGCAACCCAAGTTCGCGGATCTGCTGAAAATCCGGTTCGTCGCGCAGACCATAAATCGGCTCGCCGTTCGCGGCAAGCTGGAGCGCACCACGCGGCGGCGCGTTGTGCCCGCCTGCCTTCGGACCCTCGATCACAAAACCGTCAACCTTCCCCGAACTCTTCCGAGCAAGGGTCATGGCAAGTGTCGACGACGACACGATCGGCAGGAATTTCGGCCGCTTCAAGCGCATTACCTCGGCGGGCAAATATCTGCGGGGGTCGAAGCGCGTGAAGAACGGCTCGCCCGGTAGTGCCCCGGCTACGTCAATCCTGAGCTCCGCGGGTTGGGCCGCGGAGAATTGATCAAGGATTGCAGGAATCGCCCTGGGAATTCCGGCGCCCATCAGTACAAAATCGACGTTGGCTAGCATCGCTCCGAAAAGCGAGGCTAGAGTGGGCAGTTGGATTTTCTCCAGGAGGTTTATCCCGACCAGCCCTTCGTGACCGACCTTCGCCAGATACACTTCGGCGAAGTTGGCTACAGTGATGAGATCGAGCAGCGCAGTTGGCATCTTGAGCGAAGCCATCGGCTTGGCTTTGAACGCAGCCCGCGCGGACTTTCCACCCTTGACGAAATACTGCGCCCAGATTCGATCCGCTATGTCGCGCATCGGGAACGCGTCCAAGGCCGCGCGCAGATGACCGCCAGGATCCCCCATCTGCAGACGACGGGCAACAACCGCGTCGATGCCAGTACCGGACACGACACCCAACTGGCCTCGGAGCGAGACCGCGCGCGCCAATCGCCACGAAGACACCGCCACGCCCATCCCGCCCTGAATGATCGTCGGAAGGTTCATTGCCACAGTGCCTGCACGGCAAGCGGCCGCTTGGGTACGGACTGCTCTGAAGCGACGCCGCGTGGACCGACGCTACGGGATCCGCGCCGAAATGCACCCATGGTCACCATCTCATCGCGTGCGCGATCACGCTGCGGCCCCGCCGCCATTGCAGCACACAGACCCGCGGCACCGACGCCAATCACCCGTACCTCTGTGTCCATCACGTGCACTTCACAGGCACCGGGCCACGTGATGACTTCGATCGCGCAATGACGCGCCACGTAACCGGCAAGATGACGGTCAGGAACGATGATTGCCCGGGAACAAGCAAGCGAAGGGTTCACTTGCACCGCATTTGCAGAGGTGCAGCAAATGTCCGTCTCGGCCTTCACTGCGGCCGAGGTGTTGACGTATGCGACCACCGGGATCCGCGGATACTGGCGGCGCAACTCCGTAACCTCTGGCACCGTGATGGATTCGGCGAGCGTGCAGCCCGCGGTACGGGACGGCAAGAGAACGCGCCGTCCCAGACAGAGAAGCTTGACGACTTCGGCCATGAACTGGACACCGCATACCACAATGGCAGGCGCATTCGATCGGGCGGCGAACCGCGCCATCGCCAGGGAGTCTCCCGTAAAATCCGCGACGCTCAAGGCAATTATCGGCAGCTGATAGTTATGGGTGACGACAACGGCCGCATGCCGGGCCTTCGGGTCGAGGGTCTCCTCTATCAGCGTCGCGCCCAAGTCACCCGGCGCCGGGCGAATCTGTGTCAAGGGCGGGGCATCCATGGCCGTCAACGGGTACATAATTGGTGGTAGAGTGCGCTCGGCAGGGCGGTGAAAACTTGATATCCGTCAACAACAGTGAGCCCCAAAGCATTCCGTGCGCGCGTTGCGATTTCCGGCGCACGTGCTTTCCTGCGCCCACAGCTCGCGACTCTGCGAGTGCTCGACCTCGGCTGAGAGTCCGTCGCCGGCAATTCGCGCGTGGTGCTGCGCTCTTCCACGCCGGCGACCGGCTGTCGGCTGTCTACGCGCTGCGCAGCGGGTGCGTGAAGGACGTCGTGCTCTCGCCAGGAGGGGACGAACTTCTGACGAGCTTCTACTTGCCGGGCGAAGTGCTAGGGCTGGGCGCGCTCGCAGACAAACACTTCCACAGCAGTGCCTTTGCCGTCGAGCTGACCCGTTGCTGCGAGATTCCGTGGGATTCGTTGGTGCAAAGAATGGCCACGTCACCAGACGTCGGCACGGAACTGATAAGACTGATTGCCAGGACAGCCAGCTCGGCGCAGGATTTTGCCGTGTCCGCCATACGGCAGCCGGCACTGCGTCGCGTTGCTGGATTTCTTGTTGCCTTGTGCGCACGGCGGCGGATGCGCGGTCTCGAGGGTCAACGCTTTCGACTCAGTCTGCGCCGCCGGGATATAGCCAGCTATCTGGGTTTGACATTGGAAACAGTGTCACGGTGCTTCAGTGAGCTCGCGCGTCAAGGTGTCATCCAGGTCAAAGCCAAGTATATTGAACTATTGCGCCTCGGCGATCTGGAGCGTACAGCGCTGGGCGAGTAAGACGTCGGGCGCTTCAGACTTTTCATGTTTTCCATCGATATTCAATCACGATGGATTCAGCCCGCTTTGCCGTCAGCCCTGGGCGACCACAGGATCGGCCCATACACGACCAGAAACAAGGCGAAGGCGCCGGTCCAGAAGCAGGCACTCAGTACGAGGACGGTCACATAATTGAGGTGTGCAACGCCTACTCCAAAGACCCGGGTGAGGCCCGCGAGCAGCAGCAACAGGTACGCGGCCGTGGTCGATGGCTGGACGACGAGCGGCCGACCCGTGTGGCCGAGCGAGGCGCGGGTCATGACCGCCAAGATCATGGTTGCCAGTGCACCAACCGTGAGCGCATGCAACCAGAATGCCGAAGCGGCGTAACCCCCGAGCAATGCCGCGCACTTGAGCGCGAGCCCCAGGGGCAACCACGCATAACCCAGGTGCAGTACCCAGAGGAGCGGCTGCCTGAGCGTAGCATAGCTGCGCCACTGCATTAGCCGTACAGCCTGTGAGAGGGCGGCGATGCCGGCGAACACGCCGGCACCGCGGCTACCGGGCCAAACCAGATCGACGAGTGCGACCGCTGCCATCGACGCAATCGCCGCCAAGCCTACGCCCGGCCAGACTCGCATCTTCAGGCTGCTCCCGGCCGCGCGCAAGCCATTGCCGGTGAACGCCGGGACGATTCGTCCACCGATGATCGTGACCAGCAAGAGTGCTATGTCGATGCCCCATAGCAGCGCCCGATTCGCCGTCACCCGATCATGGCGGTTTAGCGCACTATGGAAAACACCATTGCACAGCATCAGCACAACTAGTACCAGCAGCAACGGAGTATTGCGGTTGCGCGCGCGCAGCAACGGCGGCGCGAGCAATACGGCCAGCGCGAACAGGAAGCCGACGTCGATCAGCATGACCACAGAGGCGGGCCAGAAGGCGGAAGTCGCATTGAGAATGCGCCCGCACAGCCACAAGCCGGCGAGCAATACCAGGGGCGCCCCGGAATATCCGCGCCGCCCGGTCCAGCCGGGCACGGCCGTGAGCAGGAACCCAGACACGGCAGCGGCGACGAACCCGAACAGCATTTCGTGCGCGTGCCAGAGGGTCGGCGGCCAGGCGCTGCCCAATGGGGCCCCGTAGACCAGGATCGCCACCCAAGCTGGCACCAACAGCAAGGCGGCCAGTCCCGCCAGGAAAAAAGCGAACCGGAAGCCGCTTGCCAACAGGTGAGATCTCACTAGACACATGCTACGTGCATCCATCCGGAAAGTCGCTGTGACGCGAGCTCTTGAGAAATTCATCGCTCGGCGTAAGCAGAAGTGTCTGCTCGATCGAGCCAACGACCGTGCTGGTTTGCACCAGTGTCTGGTCATTGGCGTTCCGGCGCCATCGTGTGGCCGACGAGCCGCATGTAGGGGCGCTGCACGCAGCACGGGCGGGCGGCGGCGGGCTATGCGCGCGTCGATCCGCGTGCCCGCGTCTGAGCTATGCGCCGCGCCAACGCACGCCCGGTGTAGCTCGATGCGTGTCAGACGTCGACGATGCGGCATGGCTGGCAGCGCTCCGCGGCGAGTTCGGCAGCATGGAGATCCGCGCCTGGCCGCAAATCGGAGCCGCCGACGAATTCGACTACGCCTTCGTATGGAAATGCCCGCCCGGACTGCTGGCCAGTCTGCCGGCGCTCAAAGCCGTTTGCTCGCTCGCTGGCCGACCTCGGATTCGACGTCACCTGCTGGTCGCACACTCCGCGCGACCACCCGCCCGCTGAGGCACGGATGTTTACGGGCACAGCGCAGCTGCCCGAGTTCATGGCGCGCAGCGAAATCGTTGTCTGTCTGCTGCCGCTGACAGGCGAGACCCGCGATCTCTTCAACGCGCGCACCCTCGCGGCTACGCTGGCGCACGTGAAACCACTACACCTGCTGTGCTGCGCCACCATCGCGCTCGGCTCGACCTTCGGCGGATGGGCAGCGTCGCCTGGGCCGCTGCCGCCGGCAGCCGACCAGTCTCTTGCCCGCGCGATCTTCAAGGAACTGATTGAGGCGGATAGTACTTTCAAACCGCCTACCCCTGCTGCAGTTTGCCGGAATGTCTGCCTGAATCCCCGCCCATGGCGCTACCGCCAGGCTGCGGCAGGCATACCCGCAGCCTCGAGGCGAGTTCTCACACCGGGTCTGGGTACCCTTACCCACCCCCGTGAGCTCTCAGAACCGAAGCGGCGCGAGCCCGCCCTGCCCGCGCGCTGGTTCCTTGCACAGCGGGTGATCAGGGCCCGGGGGCCGGGCTTGATGCCGATCCGGCGCAGTCTTCTACCAATGCGCCAGCATCTTCGCGATGATTTCCGGCGTCACATGCCCGTCGACTTTGCATGATCCGGTCGAGGACCTTCCATCCACCCGTTTTGTTGCAGCATGTCATCCAAGTCAACCTTAAGGTCCGTCGGTCGCCGGGATGTCGGCATATCCCGGATCTGCGTGACAGGCTTCCGAGTCTCGTCTACCCTCGCTCACTAAAGCCGTCAAAAAGAGTGCATGGAACCCAAATGCTCGCAATCGCACCGGCGCACGCTGCAGTCAGTATCTACGCAGGACTGGCCGACTGGCATCGCCAGATTTGTAACGCGCCAGCGGAGCCGGTAACGAAGAACAACGGCGACATCTGCTATACCAATTCGAGTATCTCGCCGCATCTGGGCAGCGGCTCGCTGGACCTTGTTTGCTTCGATGACGATTTCATCGTGCTTGGAATGCGTGGCCGCTTTCACGAGGATCTCAGCTACCAAGTCGTTGGCGAGGGCTGGACTCGTCTGCATTTTCGAAAGGCGGCCCGCACGCTGATGCAGTTCGAGGGGATTGCGGCCAGCGAACTGGAGGGTCCGCTTTGCCAGATCCTGCATCAGCCGGTCGATGTCCCGGACAGAGAGAGGATCGAGGGTGGCGTCGGCCTTGATTGGGTCACGGTGTTCATGCGCCCGCATCTGCTGGTGGATCGCTTCAAGCTGGACTCCACTCGCCTTTCCGACCCGGTGCGTCGACTGGCAAACGGTGCGGACGACTTCCTGCTCGAAAACTGGCCACTGTCCGCCGATATGTCACGGGCCATGGATCAATTGCTGGGTAAAACCTATTCGGGCGGTCTGAGACGGGTGCATTTGGAAGCCAAGGCAATTGAACTGGTTTGCATGCTATCGCAGATGTTGAACCCTCGGAGCACCGACGGATCGGCGGTCAAGCTGCGCTCGCGGGACGTAGAAGCGCTGCATGAAGTGCGCAGCATCCTCGCCCGGTCGCTGGCCGAACGTCCCAGCATCGAGGCACTGTCCCAGCGTGTCGGCATCAATAGAAACAAGCTGACGTTCGGTTTCAAACACTTGTTCGACCAGACAATCTCAGAGTTTTGCATCGAAACACGCCTGCAGATGGGCTGGAAGCTCCTGCATGAGACCTCCCTGCCGATTGCCGTAGTGGCTGAGAAGGTGGGCTACGGGCAGGCAGCGGCGTTCTCGACCGCCTTCCGGCAGCACTTTGGAATCTCGCCAAGACACGTACGTCGGCTTTGATCGTCTCGTTTCGACCCTCCATCACTTAGTGTTGCCATCGAAAGTTTCAAGTGCGCCAAGCGAACTTTTCGCAAGCTCCACTTCCTTAAACTCTGCGCGGCCCCTGATACAAGGCTGGCTCTGCACACTGAGGAACCGTCGATGAATTCGCACCCGTTGATTCGATTAATCGTACCCCTGACCCTGACCATGATCAGCCCTTCCGCCTGGCCGCAGACGGCACCGGAACGCGATGTCCTGCAGGAGATCGTGGTCACGGCCCGACACCGCGAAGAGAACCTGCAGCGCGTGCCCATCTCGATTGCGGCGATCAACGGCGAGTCCATCAGCACAGCCCGAGAAACTACGCTGCAGGGCCTCGAATACTCCGTGCCCAACCTGGTGTTCGGCGAGACGGGTGCATCGGCCGAGACTTTCATCGGCATCCGCGGTATTGGAGATTTCTCGCGCAATATCGGTTTCGATACGCGAGTCGGTGTGTATAGCGACGGTGTCTTCGCCGGCCAATCCCTATCGGTGGACCAAGGGTTGATCGACGTAAAGCAAGTCGAGGTGCTGCGCGGACCACAGGGCACGCTGTTCGGCAAGAACAGTTCCTCCGGCGTAATCAATATCGTTAGCAATACGCCGGTCATCGGTGAGAACAGCGGCGAGTGGCGCGTACGTAGCGGCAACCTGAGCACCGTTGCCGGCTCCGGTATCGCCAACCTGCCGTTGAGCGACACGGCCGCAGCGCGAATTTCATTCGTCACGCAGCGGCAGGACGGTTACATCGACAATCTATTCAACGGCAACAAGCTGATGACCAACAATCACACGCTGGGGCGCGCCCGGTTGCTGTTCAAGCCCAGTGCCGCACTCGATCTCAACTTTACGATGGACTTTCGCAGGCAACACAACGATCTGCTGTTCCTGGAACCGGATGCCTCGTATGAAAACTCGGCAGGCAATCCATTGGCGGCGCATGATTTGGTAGTCGATCAAAACGCCGACCTGATCGACGAAAACGACGGTTGGGGCGGAGGTTTGACAGCGGACTACACGTTCAACAATCACTTCGTGTTGACCGCCATCACCGGCTACCGGCGCGCCGACCGCAAGACCGGCAGCGACGAGGACGCCACCCGTATTTTTACACTCGATGCACGCTACTTTGAGGACCATTTCAAGCATTTCACCGAAGAAATCCGGCTCGCCTCTCCCGCCAACAATCAATTACGCTACGTGCTGGGGGCCTTCTACTTCAACCAAAAGGCCAAGACTGATCGCGTAGTGGCCCTTGGCCCGGGTTTTGGCGGTCCTCCGCAGGGCATCGACGCCGCGATACAACACTCATCAGTGGATACCCGCAACTGGGCTGTTTTTGCCAACGCAAACTACGACTTGAATGAGCGCTTCACGCTGAGCGGCGGCGCGCGCTATACCGATGAGAAGAAAGACGCCGTGATCAGGCAGAACGTACTTCCGGGATTTGGTCTCGCCGAAGTGGTCGCAGAAGATCTGAATCGCAGCGAAGGTTACTTCACTGCCACCACCAACCTGCAGTACCGAATCAGCGACGCCATGTCGGCCTATTTCACCTACGCCAACGGCTACAAGAGTGGCGGCTTCAACGTCGATCTGGTCCGCGTCGTAAGCGACTTGCCGTTCCAGGCGGAAAAGGTCAACAACTTTGAGCTGGGCTTGAAATCCGATCTCCTCGATGGCCGCCTGCGGTTGAACCTAGCCGCATTTATCGCCAAATACAGCAACTACCAGGTGTTTCAATTCCGCTTTGACCCCTCCAGCGGAACGACTGCCCTGCTGATCTCAAACGCAGCCTCCGTCAAAACAAAAGGATTCGAGGCTGAGGGCACGGCCTTGCTGAACGACAATTTCAGTCTCAGTTTCGGACTTGGCTATAGCGACGCCACGTTCGAAGATTTCCCGGGTGGCGCAGTCGACGGCGCAACCGGTTCGTTGCTCAACGTCGCCGGCAACAGACTGCCGCGGGCACCGAAGTGGACCGCCGACGTGACCGGCAACTACAAGTTCACGCTGGGGTCGCGCGGCGGCCGGCTGGCGATCAACTATGGCTTTCGCGACGAGCAGTTCTTCAACCCCGATAACCGCGAGAATTCGCGTCAAGGCCGTTACGGTTTGTGGAACGCGTCACTGGATTTTGATGTCAGCAAAGGCTGGCAGGTGGCCTTTTATGGCCGCAACCTCACCGATGAAACCTATCGCACGATGCGCGGCATTAGCTTCCTCGGTGTGCCATTCAGCCTGTTCGCCCAGACTCGAACTTACGGCGCTGAAGTCAGTTTCCGCTACTGATCGTGGGCGAGAGATGAAACAACACTGCCGGCAACCGCCAGCGGCGCATAGACGGATTGCCGGCGCGTTGACCATCCTGTTGTTAGGCGGTGGGACACTACAACTACCGCGAGCGCTTGCCGCGACAGCAGTTATCGGTTCGCAGACGCAGCTAGTGTTCGCCGCCATCGTTGATGGTACAGGTGAACTCGCCGCCGGACGGGAGATCATCGTCCAAGACGGCGTGATTCTGGCGATCGGCGACGCGCTGGGCCAACGCTACCCCACGGCGAAGCGCATCGAATTGACCGACCTGACGGCCATTCCCGGGCTGATCGATACCCATATCCATATTACCTATGGATTTTGCTCTCCGCCGCGGGGCGATCCGTGGACACAGCTGCTGCATGAAACTCCGCCGCAAGAGCGCCTGGTGGCGGCCATCGGCAACGCCGCGAAAACACTGCATTCCGGCGTCACGACGGCCCGCGATCTTTTCGCATTCGACAAGGTCGATTTCTTCTTGCGCGAGTTGATCAACCGCGGCGTCGTGCCCGGCCCACGATTGTATCTTGCCGGCACCGGCATCCATCCGTTGGTGATGCCAAAGGAGTCCAATGGAACACCTGAGCAGCGAATCACCAGTTTGAGTCAGCGCGCCCGCGAGGTTGTAGCCAGCGGAGCGGACTGGCTGAAGATCTTCGCAACCAAGGGCACCGGTTCGGAACTGAACGGCGATCAGGTCTACTACTATCCGGAGATCAAGGCGGCGGTCGACATTGCGCATGCAGGTGGGGTTAAGGTGGCGGTGCATGCCTACGGTCCGTTGGCCGTACCCGACGCGATCCGCGCCGGCGTGGACTCGATCGAACACTCAGTGGACGTGGACGACGCAACGCTGCGAAGGTGGGCGGCGAGCGGCATTTTCTATGTTCCTACCATCGACCACAACCGCTATTACGCGGAACATCGACTTGAGTATGGCTACGATGAAAACACTGCGCGCGCGCTGCGCGCATTTATCATTCGAAACGTTGATATGCTGCGTCGCGCACGTGCGGCAGGCATTCCCATCGCCATGGGATCGGACGCCGTGATGACGATGTTCGGCGAAAACACTCGTGAACTGGAATGGTACGTCGAGGCGGGAATGACGCCGGCTGAAGCAATTCGAACGGCAACGCTCAATGGCGCGAAACTGCTAAGCCAGCAGGATCACCTGGGCCGATTGGCACCCGGATTCGCAGCTGATATTGTCGCCGTGAGCGGCCAGCCTCTCAATGACATTCGTTCGGTGACCCGTCGGGTCGTTTGGGTGATGAAGAACGGCAAAGTCGAGTTCGATAAGCGAGCGCCAGAGAGTTCAGCTTCAGCAATCCGCGTGGCCGGGTGCTAGAAAAAGGGTTTATCGGCTATAGCCTTCGTAAACAGAATCGAGCGGTTGACCCTACCTCCGTTCCAGTCCACCAGCGTCGAGACGATGGCGCTGGTCAGCCGCACCCCCGCACGCTCCATACGCCGCCACGACATCTCTTCCGCAATCGGGTTCGACGAGCCGCAGGCATCACAGGCCACCTGCACATTGAAGCCTTCTTCCAGCGCGCTGATCGCCGGCGACACCATGCATATGTCGGGGGTCACGCCGGCCATCACGAAGTTGCGCCGACCGGTCTTGCGGCAGGCGTCGGCGAAGTTCTCGTCGTCCCAGGCGTTGACGACGCCCATGCGCTTGATGCGCGCCGCGAACGCCTTCGCGGCGATCGCCTCAAGCTCGGGCATCAGCGGTCCCTGCACGTTCACATTGGTCTCCTGGCTCGACGTCAGTACCACCGGCATGTCGGTGCCCGTGACGAATTTCGCCAGGATGATGACGTTGCGCTGTAGCAGCGCCAGCGGCGTGCTCTAGGCCCAGGTATTGGTGCCAACCTGATGGTCGATCAGGCTGACGGCGGTGCCATCGAGGTTGAAGCGGAACATGGCGGTCTACAATGAGTAGTCGAATGAACAATCACGCGGCGCAAAGGTTGGGTATCGCAACCTTGCGGAACAAGTGCGGCGAGGCCACCGCGCTTGACGGGTACGCGCTCAGGGCGTTTTGAAAGTCTGGGTGCGTGAAGGCCGCGCGAAAGTGCGCCACCGATTCCCACACTGCATAGTTGAGGAATACGCAGCTGCCGGCGATGCCGCAGTGCAGTTGCGTGGAAATGTAGCCCGCCTGCTGCTTCATCCAGTTGGCGTCGGCTTCCCACGCCTTGAGCAGAGCAGGAACATCGGCGGCGTCGACCGTGAAGAGGTTGATCAGGATAACCGGTGCCAGGTCTTCGCCGAGCTGATTGAAGATCGGCACCTGGGTGTCCATCGGGCGAAGCTGGAGCATGGTTTATTTCCTCTCTTCGACAATAACATTTTGTGGCTCGGCAACTCAACGGCCGGGCGCGCCGACATGCAGCACCATCTTGCCACGCGCCGTGCCGCGGTGGCGAACGACACCGTACGCGGCTTCAACGCCACCTGCGCGGCATCCACCGCCACATACTCGGCATAGGTGCCGCCGCGCGTGCACTCGGCGTAGAAGAACACTTCGTCGCCGGGCTTGAATCCCTGGGCTTCGCCGCCCACTGCGACCACGACGCCCGCGCCGTCCTGGCCCAATGCGAAGCGGAAGACCTTCGGGATGCTTTTGGCCATGGCACCGGAGCGCAGCGTCCAGTCCACCGGGTTGATGCCGGCGGCGACCACCCGAACAAGCAGGTCGCCCGGACCGCATGCCGGCACGATGGCCTCTTCGAGCTGCATCTGCCCGGTGCCGCCGTAGGCGTGAATGAGGATTGCTTTCACGGTGCGCATGCTGCGCCGCCGTGCCACACCTTGAAAAGGGTAAGGCCGAAGAAGAGCTTTCCACAAATGGCATAGTTCGCCCTGCCATGAACGATCTCTCTGCCCTACACGACATGACGCTGTTCGTTGAGGTCGCACGGACGGCGAACTGCAGCCGTGCCAGCGGCAACCTCGGCGTGCCGGCGGCCCAACGGGCCATGTGTGCGTGTCGATGCCGGTGGACATGGGGGTCAACCACGTCGGGCCATTGTTGCCCGAGTTCGCGCGCCGCCATCCGGGCATCACGTTCGAGTTCGATTTGTCACCGAGTCATCGGGACCTCGTCGGCGAGCCTGACTGACCAGGGAGAAATGCTGCATCTCATTGAAACCACATTAATGTTCTGCGAATTGGCATGGTCTGAGTTGAACGCTGGTCGTCGCCGCATCGGCTGACCACGTTGATCGTCAGCGCAATCGATTGAGCAGTTGCCGGAAACGCGGCTCATCGCGCAGCAGGTCGTAGTCGGGATCGCGCTCGATCCAGTCGCGCTTGCCCCAGCCTTTGGCAAAGGCGCGCTCGAGCAGGTCCAGCGCTGCGGGCTTCTCGCCCACCAAGGCATATACCAGCGCGGAGTTGATCAAGGCACACATGTCATCCGGGCTTCGCTCGAGCGCGCGGCACACCCACTGCCGGGCGCGCGCCGCCTGCCCCGTGTGCAGCAGCGCATGCGCGCCGAGCGACAGCGCGCGGGCGTCGGCAGGGTTGAGTGCCAGCGCCCGTTCGGCGCGGCGCACCCCTTCACGATCCGACTCGACCGACTCGGCTTCGCAACCCAGCATACGCAAGGCCTGCGCCAGCAGAATCGGGCTCTGGAAGTCATCGCGCCGCACATCCGCGGCCAGGCGAAACATGTTCGCCGCCTGAGCCGTATCACCACTGGCGAAACAGGCCCGGCCAAAATAATAGTAGGCCTCGAACAGCTGCGGGTTGAGGCGGATCGCCGTGGTGAACTCCTCGACTGCGACCGGGTAGTCCTGCGACAGCGACATGGCAAAGCCTCGTGCGACATGCGCCTCGGCCAGCAGCGGTGCGAGCGCCACGGCCCGTGCGCTGGCCTCATTGGCGCGCGCCAGGTTTTCCGGGTCGGCACCGAACCATTCGTAGAGGATGCCGTACACCATCGCCTGCCCGGCATGCGCGGGACCGTAGGCCGGATCCAGCCTGGCCGCCTGCTCGAACATGCTGGCGCCCTGCCGCAGCCCTGCTTCGATCATGCGCGGCAGGCACTGCAATCCGCGCAGGTAATACTCGTAGGCGGCCGCCACGGTCTGCGGCGTCTCCAGCCTTTGCTTCTCGGTAGCGCTCCGGTCGACGCCCGTGAGTACCTGGCTGATGCCCTCGATGATCTCGCTCTGGATCGCGAATACATCCTCAGGCGTACGATCGAATTGCCGCGACCACTGGTTGTAACCCGAGGCCACATCGATCAGCTGCACCGCCACCCGCAGGCGATCGCTGCTCTTGCGGATACTGCCTTCGAGCAGATAGCGCGCGCCCAGCTGACTGCCGACCGAGCGCACATCGGCACCGGGGTCGCGGAACTGGAACGACGCCGTCCTCGAGACCATGCGCACGCCTGCAACCTGCGACAGGCGCCCGATCAGTTCCATGGCCAGGCCATCGCAGAAATAGGCCTGGTCGTGCTCCTGGCTGATATCGCTGAACGGCAGCACTGCGATCGCGAGCGGCTCCGGCACCGCGTGCGCTGCGTTGCTGACGCTGGCAACGAACCGATAGCCGCGTCGATGCCGAGTCTCGATATAACGCGGATTCTTCGGCGCATCGCCCAGGGTCTTGCGCAATTCCAGGATGCACGAGGTGAGCGCATCGTCGGTGACTATGCTGCCATTCCAGACCCGTTTGAACAGCTGCTGCTTGGAGACGGGCGTGCCGGAGTTCTCGATCAGCACGCGCAGCACTGCGGCCGCCCGCGGCGTCAGATGCAGCTCGGTGCCGTCACGCCACAGCTGTCCATTGCCGGGCTGGAACGAGAAATCGCCGAATTCGATGGTTTGTTCCATATTGCCACGTGAATATCGTAAAAACCCCAGAACAATCCCAGCTTGTTCCCAAGACTGCCGAATCAGTCTACGGCAAACTGCAGCCCTGTCGGTCACGGCAGGCGCGTACCGGGATTTTCGCATGTTCAGGAAGCAAATCGCATGATCAGCGTGAAAGAGATGATCGCCCGGGCCAACACACGCGTAGCAACCGTTGCCGTCGATCAGGCGCTGGGCCTGGCCAATGACTCCGCAACCGTATTCGTCGATCTGCGCGACTCGGCGGAGATTGCGCGCGAGGGCAGGATTCCCGGCGCACTGCACGTCAGCCGGGGCATGCTCGAATTCGCACTCGACCCGGCCACGCCCTATCACCAACCCGCGCTCACTGCGGGCAAGCGCATCGTCCTGTATTGCGCCAGCGGCGGACGCTCGGCCCTGGCGGCTGATACCGCGCGCGCGATGGGCATACCAGACGTCTGCCACCTGGCCGGAGGCTTCAAGGCCTGGGTCACCGCAGGTGGCCCACGCCTCGACGGCGGCATCGCCTGAACATTGCATTGCGGAATGACACACATCACCCACCGGAGCAGGATCAGCACATGAACAACCAGACCCGCGAAACCACACTCAGGATCGCGCTGCGGATATTCGGCGTCATCTTCATGCTGGTCTATCCGCTCGGCCTGGTGTGGCCGGCCGGCTGGGTCTGGCACGGCGGCATGGGCGGCTACTACCTGCAGATGATCGCCGGCATCTACGCCGTACTCGGCATCTTCCTGATCGTCGCCGCGAACAATCCGCCGGCTCACCGCAGCCTGATTTCATTCACCGCCTGGTCCAGCCTCGTGCACGCCGCCATCATGACGGTGCAGGCATCGGGCGACATGCATGAGCACGGGCATCTCATCGGCGATGTGCCTGCGCTGGTGCTCGTGGCCGTCGTGCTGTGGGTATTGGCTCCGCCCAAGCCATAGCACACCGGGCGCGCCCTTCCGTCCCCAGACTGACGGCGATCTGAAGAAAGACGCTGTCTGCGGCCTGTTGATTGCCAGGAAACTCGGGGTGTCGCAACCCACGGCATCCGAGCATTTGAGAATACTGACCGATGCGGGGTGCCTGGTCGGCAAGTGCATCAAGCAGTGTATTTTCTATCAACACGTTGAACGCGACATCTCGGCCTTCAAGGCGCTTGTCAGGAGCCGGATCTGAATGGCTGCGCAGTTGCTCGACACGGACCGCGCCGCCACCACAGGCGGATAGGAATCTCAAACCACCTGCCCTGCCGAGGTCTGTTGGCCTTTCGGCAGCCCGGGTCACCGCCCGAAAGCCGGCCCTTCAGCCCTGCGCGACCAGCCTTCGACGCAACGGGCCATTCACGGACGCCAACGGTTTGCATGGGACGCATTGACGACCTTCCGGGTCCAGCCAATTCGTAGATCGGGGCTGTGTTGAAATAGGACCTGCCGCCTGCCAGTGGTGCCAGCCCGCTCGTCAGGTCTACGAAACTGGCGATTCAGTCACCATGAGTGAGTCAATCTGAGAGGAACCAAACCGCCGCCCGGGTATTGCCGGTCTCTTCCAGGAATCTGTGCGCTGAACTTCACTCCAATCTGGAGCACCATGAAGGGCGGCACCCCCTCACTCCCACTCAAAGGCAGTACCGCACAATCGCCGTGATGCCAAGTCAACGCAGCTAGCCTGCTTGCGTCATGCAGCGGCTCGACCGGCCGGACAGACTTCCCGCTCGATCTTCCTGGCGCTGGCGCGCTCGGCAACCCGCAGATCGTAGATCGACTGCAGGTTGAGCCATGACTGCGCATCACCGCCGAAGTAGCGCGCCAAGCGCATCGCCGTATCGGCCGTGATGCCGCGGCGCCGGAGCACAATGTCATTGATCCATGGCGCCGGGACGCGCAGGGCCTTGGCCAGTGCGTTCGCAGCAAGTCCGGCGGGTTTCAGAAAGTCCTCCTTCAGGATCTCCCCGGGGTGTACAGGGCGCATGCCGTTCTTCAATGCCATGATTTCTCTCCGTCATTGGTAGTCCACTATCTCCACGTCTTCCGGCCCTGCGGCCGTCCATCGAAAACAAAGACGCCATTGGTCGTTGATGCGAATACTGTGTTGGCCCTTGCGATCATGCACGAGCGCCTCCAGGCGATTACCGGGCGGAGACCGCAGGAACTCCAGCGTCGC
>JAYTUZ010000124.1:0-17898 GCA_043744295.1 Gammaproteobacteria bacterium
TGGCCGCGCTGGCTGACGTGCAGGCCTTTGCGCCGCAGGCCGAGGGGGCGAGCGGTCTGCGCCTGCGATTTGCCGATGCGCTCAAGGTGCCCGAGTACATGCCGGCAGTGCGCCGCGCCGTGGGTTCTGGCGCGTTGGTGCGTGACTGGACCCAGGATCACGCCAGTTATTTTCGCGCCATTCGCATTGAAAAGACCATGATGGCGCTGATCCTGCTGCTGATCGTCGCCGTGGCGGCGTTCAATATCGTCGCCATGCTGGTGATGGTGGTGACCGACAAGCGCACCGACATCGCCATCCTGCGCACGCTCGGTGCTGCGCCCGGCACGATGCTGCGCGTCTTCATGATTCAGGGGCTGGTGATCGGCTGGTGCGGCGTGGCTGCCGGCGTGGCGCTCGGGGTGCTGATTGCGCGCCAGGTCGATCGCATCGTGCCATTTCTCGAACGGCTGTTCCGGTTTCGATTTCTCGACGCCGATGTCTACTACGCGACCAACATACCCTCGACGCTGCATGGCCGTGATGTGCTGTGGATCAGCGCGGCGGCGCTGCTGCTGACGCTGGCGGCCACCATTTACCCGGCACGCCGCGCTGCGGCGACGCCGCCGGCCGCGGCCCTGCGCTACGAATGAAGCTCATGGCCAGGCTGAGCAATGTTCCCTACGAATGGCTGCTGGGCACGCGTTACCTGCGCTCCAGCCAGCAGCGCGGTTTCCTGTCGCTGATCTCCATCGTCTCGATGCTGGGGCTGGCGGTGGGCGTCGCCGTGCTGATCGTGGTGCTCTCGGTGATGAATGGCTTCGAGCGCGAATTGCGCATGCGCATACTGAGCGTGACTTCGCACGCCACGCTGATGGGTCTGCAGGGCAACCTGCCCGACTGGCGCGGCGCGCAGCGCCGCGCGCAGGCGCAGCCGGAGGTCATCGCGGCCGTGCCCTATATCGAAGCGCAGGCGATGCTGGTGCACGGCGCGCACAGCGCCGCCACGGGGCTGCGCGGCGTGCTGCCCGAGCAGGAACGGCGCGCGGTCGGGCTGGCCGAGCATATCAGCGGCGGCAGCATCGAAGCATTGGCGCCGGGGAGTTTCCGCATTGTGCTGGGCGATGCGCTCGCCGAGAGCCTGGACGTGAAGCTGGGCGAAGATGTGGTGCTGATCGCACCGCAAGGCAGCATTACGCCGGCCGGGTTTGCGCCCACCATGCGGCGGCTGCGCGTCAGCGGCCTGTTCCATTCGGGCATGTATGAATTTGACAGCGCCCTGGCGCTGGCGCCCATGCAGGATGTGGCGCGTATCTACCGCATGGGTGATCAGATCACTGGGCTGCGTCTGGCCTTGCACGATCCGTTCGCTGCGCCGCGGGTGGTGCGCGAGCTGGCTCTGGCGCTGGGCGGCGGCTATTTTGTCAGCGACTGGACGCGCAATCACGCCAACTTCTTTCGCTCCATCCAGACCACCAAGTCGATGATGTTCATCATGCTGTTGCTGGTGGTGGCGGTGGCGGCCTTCAATATCGTTGCGGCACTGGTCATGGTGGTGAAGGAAAAGCGCCGGGCCATCGCCACCTTGCGCACCTTCGGGGCGCTGCCGCGCAATATCCTGGCGATCTTCAGCGTGCAGGGCGCGCTGATCGGCCTGATTGGCACGCTCGCTGGCGCCACGGCCGGTACCCTGCTGGCGCGCCAACTCGCGCAGCTGGTGCGCGCGCTCGAGCGCCTGAGCGGCACGCAGTTTCTGGATGCCAGGGTCTACATGATGAATGAACTGCCGGCGTATGTTGAATGGCGCGATGTGGCCCAGGTCTGCGCCGTGTCGTTCCTGCTGTGCGCACTGGCGACACTGTATCCTGCCTGGCGTGCGGCCGGCACCCTGCCGGCGGAGGCCTTGCGGCATGACTGATGGCAATGCGGATGCGGGCCGCGTGGTGCTCTCGGCCCAGGGCGTGAGGCGCGCTTTTCATGAAGGCTCCTCGACGCTCGAGGTCCTGCGCGGCCTCGATCTGCAGGTGCGCGGCGGCGAACGGCTCGGCATCATCGGCGCTTCGGGCTCGGGCAAGACCACGCTGCTGCAGATACTGGGTGGACTCGATCGCCCCGATAGCGGCCGGGTGAGCATCGATGGGCGCGATCTGCACGCCCTGAGTGAAGCCGAGCGTGGCCAGCTGCGCAATCACACCATCGGTTTTGTCTATCAGTTCCATCATCTGCTGGCGGAATTCTCGGCGCTGGAAAATGTCGCGATGCCGCTGCTGGTGCGGCGCATGGACGCCGCCGGTGCCGCGCAGCGCGCCGCCGCCCTGCTCGGGCGGGTAGGTCTGGGCGAGCGCCTGAACCATCGCCCGCACCAGCTCTCCGGTGGCGAGCGCCAGCGTGCCGCGGTCGCGCGCGCACTGGTGACGCAGCCGCGCCTGGTGCTCGCCGATGAGCCCACCGGCAATCTGGATGGCCGCAACGCCGAGCAGGTGTTTGCACTGATGCTGGAGCTCAACCGCGAATTGGGTACCAGCCTGGTGGTGGTCACGCACGATGTAAGGCTGGCCGCGCGCATGGACCGGGTGCTCGAACTCGACCAGGGGCAGCTGCGCCCAATCGGCGCAAACAGGGTCGATTAGCCGCTTGCCCGGCGCCCGGGCCGCAACCGAAACTTGCGGCGCACCGCAGTACGCCAGACGAACTCCAGCCCCCATCGACCCAGCAGACCGCTGATCACACCGCTCACCAGGCAACCGAGCAGAAACGGTTTCCAGCGTGGTCCGAGCCCGTGTTCCAGCCAGCGCCAGCTGAGCTGAAAGGCGAAATAATGCGTGGGGCGGTGGAGCAGCAGGGCGCCGAGTCGGTAGGCGCCATAAAAGCAGGGCACGACCGTGAACGGATTGACCACCCAGGTGCTCGCCAGCGTCACCGGCAGATTCAGGCGCCAATACAGTGCCGCCAGCACTGCGACAATGGTGTGCACCGGTAAGGGGATGAAGGCGATCGCGAGGCCGGCGCCAAAACCGGCAGTAATGGAGCGCCGGTTCAGTGACCACAGATGGTGGTCGGTCAGGCGTTCGCCAAAGATGCGCAGATACCAGCGATCGCGTCGCGCCTCGACCCAGCGGGCTAGAAGTTTGACGATGCGGCGTGGCATGGCGGTCACTTTAACGCCCGGCGCGGGCTCGCGCACCGTCCTGGTTTTGATCCTGGCGCATTCACCTTAACGTGACCGCATCGCTTGCTTTCGGCCTGCTCGCCGGCGTGCTGGGGGCTCTGGGCGCCCGGGCGCAGGGTTTCATGCCGGTCGCCGGGCCATGGCTGGCAGCTGCGGTATCTTTGGCCCTGCTATTGCTGCGTGCTCCCGTAATACGGCGTTGGCGAAAACTGCAGGCGCTGTGTGCCCTGGCAGCGCTGATCTGCGGCTTCCTGCTGGTCTGGTGGCAGGTGAGCCGCTATGAGCAGCAGCGACTGCCCGAACAGTTCGAGCAACGCCTGCTCAGCCAGGCGGTGATCGAGGGCCTGCCATTGCGCCGCGGTGCTGATTGCTATTTCACGGCGCGGCTGCAGGCCACGGGCGCCGTCCCCGCGTTTTCCGGCAGCGTGCACGCTGCGCTGCGCTGGTCGGGTGCGCCCGAATTGCACGCCGGCGAGCGCTGGCAGCTGCTGACGGCCCTGCACGCGCCCTCACAGCCTGCCAACCCCGGCAGTGTCGATGGCCAGGCGCTGAGTCTGCGTTTGCGCCGCCATGCCAGCGGCCACGTCATCGCTTCGCCCCTGAATCGTGCTCTGCCAGGCGCAACACACCCGCTCGATTACTGGCGCGAGCGCATCGGCTCCGGGATCGCGGCCCGGGTGAGCGAGCGTGATACGGCGGCATTGATCATTGCCCTGGCGATCGGCGATACGCAGCGCGTTTCGGTCGAGCAGTGGCGGGTGTTCAACGCCAACGGCATCACTCACCTGATTGCCATCTCCGGGTTGCACGTCACGCTCTTTTGCGTGCTGGCCAGTGCGGCCATGGCGGCCCTGTGGCGCCGGCTGGGATTTGTGCAGACCCGCGTGTCGCGCAGCAGCTGCGCGGCGCTGTTCGGTCTGGGCGCCTCGGGCATTTATGCCTTGCTGGCAGGCTGGTCGGTGCCCACGCAGCGCACTCTGCTGATGCTTGCCGCCTGGCATGGTCTGCAGATGTGCTCGCGTCCGCGGCGCGCGACGCAAACGCTGGCGGCCGGCCTCATCGGCGTGTTGTGCCTCGATCCGCTCGCACCGCTGGCCGCCGGCTTCTGGCTGTCGTTTCTGGCGGTGGCGGCGCTGCTGCTCGGAGGCGCGCTGGCGGGCGAGAGGGTGCGGGGCTGGCGCGGGCTGCTGCACGAACAGGGGCTCGTGGCCGTGGCGCTGTTGCCCGCCAGCCTGGCGGTCTTTGGCTCAGTATCGCTGGCGGGGCTGTTGGTCAACCTGGTAGCTATTCCATTCTTCAGTCTGCTGCTGGTGCCGTTGATCCTTGCCGCGACGCTGTGCCTGGGAGTCTGCCCGCCGCTCGCACTCGCGCTGCTCAGGCTGTGCGCGTGGCTGATTGGCCTGGCCTGGCCGCTGTTGCAGGGCGTGGCCGACAACCCCATGGCGCTGTGGCACGCCGATCCGGCGCCCTGGTGGTTTGCGTTGGCGGCCTTGACCCTGCTCGTGGTGATACTGCCCTGGCCCGCGTGGATGCGCGCCAGCGCGGCGCTGGCGCTGCTGCCGCTGTTGGCGCCGGTGCGCACCAGTCTGGCGCCGGGCAGCTTCGCCGCGACGGTATTTGATGTTGGTGGCGGCGAGGCCACGTTGCTGCGCACCGCGCATCACGCTTTGCTGTTCGACGACGGCGAGGTCTGGGGCAGTGCCGGCATCGTCAGCGCTACGCGCCTGGTGCCGGCGCTGCACTATTATCACGTGCTCACTCTGGATCGGCTGGTGCTGCCGCGCCTCGACGCCGATCGGGGTGCCGGCGCGGCAGCGTTGAACGCTGCGCTGGCCGTGCGCGAGTTCTATGCCGGTGGCAGCACGGCAGCGCCGGTGGAGTTTCACGCCTGTGTAGCCGGCCAGCGCTGGCAGTGGGACGGCGTGGAGTTCGAGACACTCGATCAGGCCTCATGCGCCCTGCGTGTCGCTACCGCGAGCAGCGAGTTGCTGCTGCCCGGTGGCGCCAGCGCGGCAACACAGCGCGCACGCCTGGCGCCACAGCTGGCGCGGCACCCGGGCTGGACCAGCGTGGCGCTGATTCCCGGTCATGGCAGTCGTGCGGCCTTTGCACCCAGCCTGCCCGATGCGCTGCAGCCACAGCTGGTAATTCTGAGCGCGCCGGCACTTGCGCCACAGCGTGCCAGCGTGGCGGCCACGCTGCGCGCCTGGACTGCTGGCGGCGCGCAGCTGCGCGTCACCGGGCGCGATGGTGCTCTTGAGCTGCAGTTTCACTCCTCGGGCCGCGTCCTGGTGGCGCAGTGGCGAAAGCCTTAATCGCGCGCGCGCCCTCAAGTATTATGCGCACTCTGGATCTTCTGGAGTTCATGAGCCGATGTGGGAAATCGTTCGCGCTGGCGGCTGGATGATGGGGCCCATCATTCTGTTTTCAGTGGTCGCCGCGGCCATCATTCTCGAGCGGCTCTGGACACTGCAGGATCGGCGCGTGTTACCGCCCGATCTGACCAGGCGCGTCTGGCAGCTGGTCGAAGCCAACCAGGTCAGCGACAAGGTCATCGAAGCACTGCAGCAGAATTCACCGCTCGGCAAGGTGCTGGCTGCCGGTCTCGCCAACCGGCATCGCGGCCGCGACGCGCTGATGGAGCGCCTCGAAGACACCGGGCGTCACGTGGTGCACGAGCTCGAGCGCTTCCTGACTACGCTGGGCACGATCGCCGGGGTCTCGCCGCTGCTCGGCCTGCTCGGTACGGTGGGTGGCATCATCAAGGCTTTCAACGCCATCAACGCCGGTGGCATGGGCGATCCGCGCATGCTCTCGGGCGGCATTGCCCAGGCGCTGATCACCACGGCCGCCGGTCTGTGCGTGGCGATTCCCTCGCTGATCGCCTACCGGTATCTGCGCGGTCGCATCGACCGCATCGTCATTGAAATGGAAAAGGACGCCATTCAACTGGCCGATGCACTCGAAGCGGCGCGTGTCGCGCCCACATGAATCTCAGGCCGCGGCGCGCCGAAGAGCCCGAGATCAACATGGTCTCGCTGATCGATGTGGTGCTGATGCTGGTGATCTTCTTCATGCTCTCTGCCAACTTTGCCGGCGAGGGGCGCATGCGCATCCGTTTGCCGCAGGCCAGTTCGGTGCCGGTTGAGCGCACCGTAACGGCGGCCCTGGTGGTGTCGGTGACCGAGCGCGGCAGCTACCTGGTCAACAACCGCGAGCTGGTGAACGCCAGCGCCGATACCCTGCGCGCGGCGATCGAGCGGGTGGCGCCGGCCGAGCGTAACGTGCCGGTGAGCCTCAGGGCCGATGGCCGCGCCACGCACCAGGCCGTGGTCACGGCCATGGATGTGCTCGGGCGACTGGGCTTCGCGCAGTTGAACTTCGTCACCACCAACGACACCGGGACCAGGGCGCCTTGAACGCAGCTGCGCCGCCCGTATCGGCCGCGCAGGTGTATCGCCGGCTGCTGCACTACGCCCGGCCGCACGCCGGCATGTTCGCGATCGGCGTGCTCGGCATGATGATGTATGCGGCGGTTACGCCAATCACCGCCTGGTTCGTCAAGAAATTCCTCAACGCGGCTTTCGTGGCGCAGAACATGCTGGTGTTGCGCTACGTGCCCGGCGGGGTCATTGCCCTGTTTCTGTTGCGCGGCGTTGGCGACTATCTGGCAAATTATTTTCCTGGCTGGGTGGGTCGGCAGATGATCAAGGCGATACGCGCCGATCTGTTCGCGCATTACCTGCGGCTGCCCACCTCCTGGTACGAGCGTGAGTCATCCGGGCCCATGCTCTCGCGCCTCACCTACAATGCCGAGCTGGTGGCCGACGCGGCCACCAACTCGGCCACCGTGCTGATCCGCGATTCGCTGGCCATTGCCGGCGGCGTGCTGTACCTGTTCTATATGAACTGGAAACTCGCCGCCTTCGTGATCCCGGTGGCGGTGGTGATCGGCCTGCTGGTGCAAAGCGTAAACCGACGCTTTCGCCGCTACAGCACGCGCATTCAGAATTCGATGGGTGATGTCACGCGCGTCGCCAAGGAAGCCATCGAGGCGCATCGCGTCGTCAAGGTGTTCAATGCGCAGGATCATCTGCAGCAGAATTTTGACGCCGCCAATGAGCTCAACCGCCACACCAACATGCGCTTGATTTCGGCGCGTTCGAGCAGTAACCCCACCGTGCAGCTGATCGCCGCGCTCGGCCTGGCGGCGGTGCTGTTCGTGGCCAACCGCCAGGTCGCCAGCGGCGCGATGCAGGTGGGCGACTTTCTCGGCTTTCTCACCGCCCTGCTGCTGGTGCCCGAGCCGCTGCGTCGGCTGGTGAGCGTGAGCGGGCCGCTGCAGCAGAGCATCGCGGCGGGCGCCAGTGTCTTTGAAGTGCTCGATGCGCCCGCTGAGCCGGCCGGCGGCACTCGCCGCCTGCAGCGGGCGCGTGGCGCGGTGGCGTTCCGTGCGGTGGAATTCACCTATGATCGCGCCAAGGGGGGCGTGCTGCATGCCATCAACCTCGAGGTTGCGGCCGGCATCACGGTGGCGATAGTCGGGCGCTCGGGCAGCGGCAAGACCACGCTGGTTTCGCTGTTGCCACGCTTTTACGACCCGAGCGGCGGCGCCGTGCTGCTCGATGGCTTCGACCTGCGCGACTATGTGCTGCGCGATCTGCGCGCCCAGATCAGCCTGGTGAGCCAGGAAGTGGTGTTGTTCAACGACACCATTCGCAACAACATTGTCTTCGGCGCCGAGCATGCCGACGCTGCGGCGATCGATGCTGCGGTCAGCGCCGCGCACGTCAGGGAGTTCGTCGACGAGCTGCCGCAGGGCCTTGAGACCATGGTCGGTGATCGCGGCCTGCTGCTCTCCGGCGGGCAACGTCAGCGCATTGCCATCGCGCGCGCGCTGCTGCGCAATTCGCCGATACTGGTGCTGGATGAAGCCACCTCGGCGCTCGACACCGCCTCGGAACGCCACATCCAGTCCGCGCTCGAGCTGCTGGTCAGGAACCGCACGACTTTCGTGATTGCCCACCGGCTCTCGACCATCGAGCACGCCGACCTGATCGTGGTCATGCAGGATGGCGCCATCGTCGAAACCGGCACGCATGCCGAGCTGCTGGCACGCGCCGGCGTCTACGCGCAACTGCATCAGCTGCAATTCAAGGTCTGAGGCCGCGTGCGCGCCGCCATGCACGATTGGCTGCACAGCGTCTGGTATGGCGGCAGGCACGCGCCCTGGTGGCTGCGGTTGCTGGCGGCGCTCTATGGCGCCGTGACGGGCATCCGCCGCCACTGTTATGCGCGCGGCTGGTTGCCCACACGGCGCGTCGGCCACCCGGTGATCGTGGTCGGCAATATCACGGTGGGCGGCACCGGCAAGACGCCACTGGTGATCTGGCTGGCCGGCGAGCTCACGGCGCTGGGCCTGAAAGTGGCGGTCGTCACCCGCGGCTACGGCCGCGACACGCGCGCTGGCGTGCTGCGGGTCGACGCACACAGCAGCGCCGGCGAAGTGGGCGACGAAGCGCTGTTGATCTTCCGGCGCGCACGGGTGCCGGTCTACGTATGCCGCGAGCGCGTGGCCGCGGCGCGCGCCGCCATTGCTGCTGGCGCGCAACTGCTGATTGCCGACGATGGACTGCAGCACCTGCGACTGGCCCGTGACTTCGAGATCGCCCTGCTCGATGCCGCTCGCGGCCTCGGTAACGGCGCGCTGCTGCCGGCCGGTCCGCTGCGCGAGCCGCCCGCGCGGCTTGACGGTGTCGGCGCCGTGGTACTGACCGGCGTGGGCGCCTGCCAGCCTGCCGGCGCCCTGCGCATGCAGCTGCACGGCGAGCAGCTGTTGCCGTTGAATGGCGAGGGACCGGCCGTGCCGCTGGCCTCATTCCGTGGCCAGCGGGTGCATGCCTTCGCTGCCATCGGCAACCCCCAGCGGTTTTTTTCGGCCCTGCGCGCCGCCGGCCTCCAACTGACAGAGCATCCATTGCCCGATCACCAGCCCATTGCGAGCCAGGCGCTTCACCAGGCCGACGGCCTGCCGGTACTGATGACCGAGAAGGATGCCGTAAAATGCGTCGCGCCAGCGCCCGCGAATTGCTGGTACCTTCCGGTCACGGCGCAGTTCGCCCCGGCCGATGCCAACGCCTTGCTACGGAGAATTCTCATGGACGCACGCCTGCTCGATATCCTCGCCTGCCCGGTATGCAAGGGACCCCTGCGGCTGGTGCAGGAGTCAGTTGGCACGCAGCTTGTGTGCCACGCCGATCGCCTGAGCTTCCCGGTGCGCGATGACATTCCGGTGATGCTCGAAGAAGAGGCCCGCGTGCTCGAAGCGGGCGATCCCCTGCTCGAGCGCTGACCGGCAGGGCGCTGCAGTGTTCAAGGTCGTCATCCCGGCTCGCTACGCCTCGACGCGCCTGCCCGGCAAGGCGTTGTTGCTGCTGGCCGGCAAACCGCTGCTGCAGTGGGTGCATGAGCGGGCGCGTGCTGCGGGTGGCGAGGTGCTGATCGCCACCGACGATGAACGCATCGCCGCCACGGCGCGTGGCTTTGGCGCCGAGGCGCTGATGACCTCGGCCGCGCACGTTTCCGGCACCGATCGCATTGCCGAGGTCGCAGCGCTGCGTGACTGGGATAAGGATCAGATCGTGGTCAATGCCCAGGGCGATGAACCGTTGCTGCCGGTCGAACTCATCCGCCAGGTCGCGGCGCTGCTGGAACGCCACCTCAGCGCCGACCTGGCCACGCTGGCCACGCCGATTGACACGCTGGCCGAGTTTCTCGATCCCAATGCCGTCAAGGTGGTAACCGACCGGGAACAACGCGCGCTGTATTTCAGCCGCGCGCCCATCCCCTGGACCCGTGACGGCGCGAACGCTGGCCTGGCAAGTCAAACCTGCTGGCAGGGCGCGCGCCGCCATGTCGGGCTGTACGCCTACCGGGTCGGCGCCCTGCTGCGACTCGCGGCCCTCGCGCCCAGCGCCCTGGAACTGACCGAAAAACTGGAGCAGCTGCGTGCGCTCGAAAACGGTTTCGATATCCGCGTAGCCGACTGCCTGGTGCCGCCCGGCCCGGATGTCAATACCAGTGCCGATCTCGCGCGCGTCAGTGCGCTATTGCGCTGAAAGCTGTCAGAGGAGCCGATCATGCCGGTCTACAGTCTGGGCGAGTTCGTACCCGACATCGCCGCCAGCGCCTACATTGCCCCGGGGGCCACCGTTATCGGTAAGGTGGCGCTCGGCGAGTACGTCAGCGTCTGGTCTGGCGCCACGCTGCGCGGCGACAACGAATTGATACGCATCGGTGCCCACAGCAATGTCCAGGAGGGCACGGTGATGCACACCGATATGGGCTCGCCCCTCACGGTCGGCGAGCGTGTCACCATCGGCCACCAGGCTATGCTGCACGGCTGCACGGTGGGCGCCGGTTCGCTGATCGGCATCCAGGCCGTCGTGCTCAACAACGCCGTGATCGGCTGCAATTGCCTGGTCGCGGCAGGCGCCGTAGTGACCGAACGCAAAGTGTTTCCCGATCGCTCGCTGATCCTCGGCTCACCGGCCAGGGTGGTGCGCCTGCTGAGCGATGAGGAGCTTGCCAACCTGCTGGCGAGCGCTGAGCACTACGTGCAGCGCGGCGCGCACTTCAAGAGGAATCTGCAGCCGATCGCCTGAAGCGACCTGGGCACGCCAATGATCACTGACCCGCCCAGGCGCGTTGTTTCTTCAGCCAGCGCTACTCGTCGCGACGCGCGTCCGCTTGCCAGCTTGAAGGCGCTGGTCCGGAACTGAAGACCACCTGCGGCCGCTCTGGCGCAGCCGCGGCTAGGTTGTCACCACCGCTCGGCGCCGGCGCCGGTGGCGCCGGCGGTCGTACCGGTGTTGTCCAGCTCATGGGCGGCGGGACTGCCGCCGGGCTATCACGCATCGCGCTGTCACGGTTCGGTTCCGGCGTGCGCTCGATCGGGGCACGTTCGCCAGGGCTGGTGCCGGCCTCATGGCCGCCACCGGGCGCAGGAATCTCGCTACTGCCGCCAGTACCGCCGCTCTGGCCAAAGCCCTGGAAGGAGCCCTGCGGCGACCCTTGAGCCAGGTTGGCAGCGGCGTTCTGGTCGGCGTTCTGACCGGCGTTCTGACCGGCGTTCTCGCCGCCCTGGCCGCCGCGCTCGCCGCCTTCGCGGTTACCACCACCGCCACCACCACCGCGGCGGCGGCGCCCACCACGACGCGAGCGTCCGCTGCGTTCGCTGCGTTCGGGCTGATCACCTTCGAGACGGCGTGGCTCACTGCCGGGCGGGCTGCGGCCTTCGTCGCGTCGCAGCTGATCGTCGCGCGGCGCCTCGTTGCCGCGCGGAATATCGTTACGCGGACCATCGTTGCGCGGACCCTCACTGCGCGGTCCGTCATGGCGCCGCGGTTCACGACGCACCGGATCGCGCGAGCGGTTATCGGGACGACCATCGCCGCGCGGACCGTCGTTGCGGTTTCCTTCGCCGCGATTGCCGTCAGCGCGCGCGCCTTCGCGCCGGGCGCCACCGCGATCGCCGTAGGGGCCGCGACCCGTGCCACTGCGCCGCGGGCGATTGCGATCGAAGCCATCGCGACGTGAATCGCCATGGCCGCCGCGTGGCGTCGGCGTGGCAGCGTTGCCGGCTTTGGGTTCAGCATTGCTACCGGCGAAGAACTCCTTGAGCCGCGCCCAGAATCCCGCTCGCGGGGCAGCCGCCTCCAATGGCGTGGCTCTGGCCGGCGCGCGCTCGGGCGCAAGCACCACCGGGGCCGCGGTCGTGGGCATGATCGCCGCCACAGCGGGCGGCTCCGCCGCCGGCTTCTCGGCGCCAAGTGTCGGATCAGCCACGACCGGCGCTACCGGCATCTGGTAGCTGACCTGGCTGTTCTCAGGCAGTGCTGCCTCGTCATCGCGCAGGCGGCGAATCGTGTATTCGGGCGTCTGCATGTGCGGGTTCGGCACCAGCACGATGTCGATATGCGCCTTGTCCTCGACGGTGCGCAGCGCTTCGCGCTTTTCGTTGATCAGGTAGGTGGCGACGTCCACCGGCAGCTGCACCACGATGCGTGAAGTGCGATCCTTGCGCGCGTCTTCGCCGATCAGGCGCAGTATCGACAGCGCCAGCGATTCAACGCTGCGGATGCTGCCGATGCCGGTGCAGCGCGGGCACACCAGGTGGCTCGACTCGCCGAGACTGGGGCGCAGGCGCTGGCGTGACAGCTCCAGCAGCCCGAAGCGCGACAACCGGCCGATCTGGATGCGCGCGCGATCCATCTTCATCGCGTCGCGCAGCCGGTCTTCGACCGCGCGCTGGTTCTTGGTGTCCTCCATGTCGATGAAATCGATGACGATCAGGCCGCCGATATCGCGGATCCGCAGCTGGCGCGAGATTTCATCAGCTGCTTCCAGGTTGGTGTTGGTCGCGGTCGCTTCGATATCGCTGCCGCGCGTGGCGCGCGCCGAGTTGATGTCGATCGAGACCAGCGCCTCGGTGTAATCGATCACCAGGCTTCCGCCCGAAGGCAGTTGCACCTTGTGAGCGTAGGCCGACTCGATCTGATTCTCGATCTGGTAGCGCGTGAACAGCGGAATGTCGTCGGTGTAGGCCTTGAGCTTGCGCTGTGCGTCGCCCGGTATGTAGCGCTGTATATACTCGGCCGCCTTCTGGAAGGCGCCAACGTCATCGACCAGCACTTCGCCGATGTCATCGGCCAGGTAATCGCGCAGCGAGCGCGTGACGGCATCGCCCTCCTGGTATACCAGGAACGGTGCGCTGCGGCCGGCGCCGGCCTGCGCAATGGCCTCCCATTGCGTGCGCAGGTTGTCCAGGTCCCACTGCAGTTCTTCGACCGCACGCCCGACTCCGGCGGTGCGCACGATGGCGCCCATGCCCTCGGGCACGACCAGCTGGTTCATGACTTCGCGCATCTGGTCGCGGTCTTCGCCCTCGATGCGGCGCGAAACGCCGCCGGCGCGCGGACTGTTGGGCATCAGCACCAGGAAACGCCCGGCCAGGCTGATGAAGGTGGTGAGCGCCGCACCCTTGGTGCCACGCTCTTCCTTCTCGACCTGGACCAGCAGTTCCTGGCCTTCGCTGACCAGTTCACGGATATTCATGCGCCCGCCCTGCGGCTGGCTCTTGAAATATTCCCTGGAAATCTCCTTGAGCGGCAGAAAGCCGTGGCGTAGCGCACCGTAGTCGACGAAGCAGGCTTCGAGCGACTGCTCGACGCGCGAAATGCGCGCCTTGTAGACGTTGGCTTTCTTCTGTTCCCGGGACGGGATCTCTATCGAAAGGTCATATAGCTTCTGGCCGTCTACCAGAGCGACTCGCAACTCTTCTGCCTGAGTTGCATTGATTAGCATTCTCTTCATTTGCCCCTACCAATGGTACGTGTGGGGCCAACCGGGAGGCGCCGGGCCTGCATACAGGCGGCGTCGCGTCTTCAACAATAACAGCTGCAAACCCGAAGATTGATTGTCGGCGCGCCCGATGCGACATCGTTTTGATTATGCCGCCACGCGGGCAGCGCCGGAAAACCTTGAGGCCCGCTGACCTTATGAGGGCGCTCGCCAGAGGCTCAACCTTGCGGGGAGCAGCTTTGCGGCGAGGGCCTTGAATCCTGGTCGGCCGAACTCTTGCACGATGGCCCCGACTTCGAGGACCAACTAACATGCGGCACTCGATGGCCGCGAACTTGCCGCCGCGCGCGACCCTGCTTGGTGGGAGGGTCCGCTGCGGGACCGCGGCAGTATAGTGGCAGCCCGCTTTAGAA
The DNA here is from genome assembly GCA_043744295.1 of Gammaproteobacteria bacterium. Taxonomy (GTDB): domain Bacteria; phylum Pseudomonadota; class Gammaproteobacteria; order Steroidobacterales; family Steroidobacteraceae; genus FEN-1191. The sequence continues at coordinate 13,924 of JAYTUZ010000124.1, forward strand.
ACAACGATTTACGATTGAGGCCCCCTTGACTACGCCAATTGATCTTCCACCCGCCGGCGACCCGTTGCACCCCGTTGAAGGTGCGCAGTCAGCCGTTCAGCAGATCCTGATCACCGAGGAGGAGGCGGGCGTGCGCCTCGACAAGGCGCTTGCCAGGGTGCTGCCGACCGTGCCGCGCACCCGAATTTTCCGGCTGATCCGCAAAGGCGAGGTGCGCGTCAACGGCAAGCGGGCGACTCCCGAGCAGCGCCTGGCCGCCGGTGATCGGCTGCGCGTGCCGCCGGTGCGCGCACAGTCTGAATCCGGTCTGGCCGCCGAGGCCGCGACCGCCGCCGGCCGGCCGCGTCCGGCGCCCGCCACGCTCATTGCGCGGGTCAACGCCGCCATCATCCACGAGGACGAGCGCCTGCTGGTGCTCGACAAGCCTTCGGGCCTGGCCGTGCACGGCGGCAGCGGCCTGTCCTTCGGCGTCATCGAGGCGCTGCGCGCAGCCAGGCCCGATGAAACCCTGGAGCTGGCGCATCGGCTCGATCGCGATACCAGCGGCATCCTGCTGATTACCCGCAAGAGCGCGGCGCTGCGCACGCTGCACGCGCTGCTGCGCGACGGCGCGGTGGAAAAGAAATATCTCTCGCTGCTGGTAGGCCGTTGGGAGCTGGGGCGCAAGCTGGTCGATGCCCCATTGCTTACCGATGCGCGCGTCGGTGGCGAGCGCACGGTGCGCGTCGGTGCCGGCGGCAAGAGCGCGCGCACGCAGTTCGCGTTGGTTCAGCAGTTTGGAGCCAGGGCCTCGCTGGTTGAAGCAGCGCTGCATACCGGCCGCACACACCAGATTCGCGTACATGCCGCCCACTGCGGCCATCCTGTTGCCGGCGATCCCAAATATGGTGACGCCGAGGCCAACCTGGCGCTACGCCAGCTCGGGCTGACGCGCATGTTTCTGCACGCCCACAGCGTGTCCTTCGACTGGCCGCAGGGCGGCCAGGTGAGCATCAGCGCACCGCTCCCGGGCGACCTCAAAGCCGTGCTGGATGCGCTCGGCGCACCCGCTGCGCTCAAGGCAGGGCGTAGCCGCACGCGCGCAAGGTAGCGCTCAGGCGGATCAGCGGCAGGCCGATCAGGCCGGTCGGATCGTTGCTCTCGATGCGTTCACACAGGCTCACCCCCAGGCTTTCACTGCGCAGCGCCCCGGCGCAGTCAAAAGGTTCGTCGGCACGAATATAGGCCTCGATTTCGACTTCGGTCAGTGCACGCAGCTGAACGGTGGTGAGATCGAGAAACTGCTCGCAGTAGCCACGCTGCAGGCACACCACTGCTACGGCGCTGTAAAACTCCACGCTGCGGCCCGACTGGTGCCGCAGCTGCAGCCGCGCCCGCGCGGCGTCCCCCGGTTTGTCGAGTATCCTGCCCTCGCAGGCGGCAACCTGGTCCGCGCCGATTACCACCCGGTCAGGGTGGTTCGAGGCCACCGCCCGGGCCTTGGCGAGGGCCAGGCGGACTGAACGTAGCGCCGGCGCCTCGTCAGGCAGGGTTGCCTCATCGACCCCCGGCGAGCGTGTCTCGAAGGGCAGGCGCAGCCGGTTCAGTAGTTGCTGGCGGTACGGCGAGGTGGAGGCGAGAATGAGTCCGGGCGCTGTAGTCACGAATTCACCAGAAGAGAAACAAGGGCTTAAGTCGCATGACGGGTTTTGACTTGCCGCCGGCGCCTACCTATCATACGCGCCTCATGCTGGGCGGCTGGTCAAAGCCGCGCGAGGTCGCCAAGCTGGCGGACACGCGCGCTGAGTTCGAGTTCGCAATTCCCGTCGGCGAGCTGCCGGGTATTCCTGCTGAGTGGTCGCTTAGCCGTGAGCCAGTGCAGGTGACGCTGCGTTTTGCGCGCGAGCAGGGCGCGGCGGTGGCGCAGGTCGAGGTCAGCGCCAGTCTGCGACCCTTGTGTCAGCGTTGCCTGGCGCCGATGAATCTGGAAGTGTCCTCGTCATCGCGGGTCGCGGTGATCGAGACCGCGGCAGCGGCCGAGACGGTGCCAGGGGAAATGGAAACCTTCCTCGCGCCTGACGGGCGCTGCGATCTGGCGGCGCTGGCTGCCGAAGAATTATTGCTGGCGCTGCCCATTGTGCCGCGTCACGCCGAGGGCGAGCGCTGCGCCGCGGCGCCGACGGTAGCGGCGAATGCGCCGGCCAGCGACGCGAGTGCCGGGCAGCCGCCGCAGGCGCAGCACGATACGCAGCGGCCGTTTGCCGATTTACGCGCGCTGCTCGAGCGCGCCAAGAGTTGATGGAACGAACTGTTTTCAGGAGTAGTTGAACATGGCCGTACAAAAAAGCCGCCGGACGCCTTCCACGCGCGGCATGCGTCGCTCACACGATGGCCTGAAGCTGCCGGCGTTGTCGGTCGATTCGCAGACCGGCGAGACGCATCTGCGCCATTGCATCACGCCCGATGGGTTTTATCGTGGCAAGCGCGTGATCGAAAAGCGCGACGCGGAAGCCAAGTAGCAGATCAGCCAAGGCTAAAGCCGCAGCCCTGACCGGATAGCCGCCACCATGCACTCGCGAATCGTGGGCACGGGCAGCTACCTGCCGGTCGGTGTGCTCACGAATCTTGATCTTGAAAAGCGCATGGCTACCACCGACGCGTGGATCCGTGAGCGCACCGGCATCGAACGCCGCCACATCGTGGCACCCGGTGAGACCACAGTTGATATGGCCGAGCACGCCGCCCGCGCGGCGCTCGACGCGGCCGGCTGCCGTCCGCAGGATATCGATCTGATCATTGTCGGCACCTGCACGCCCGATCTGGTTTTCCCCAACGCCGGCGTCATGCTGCAGGCACGCCTCGGTTGTCGCGGTGGCCCGGCCTTCAGTATCGAAGCGGCCTGCAGCGGCTTCATTTACGCACTTTCAGTGGCCGACAAATTCATACGCGCTGGCGAAGCGCGGCGGGCGCTGGTGATCGGCGCGGAATCACTATCGAAAATCACCGACTATAACGATCGCGGCACGGCCATTCTGTTCGGCGATGGCGCGGGCGCCGTGGTAGTGGTGCCTGATGAAGAGCCAGGCATCGTCTCCACGCATCTGCACGCCGATGGCACCTATGTCGATCTGCTGCGCGCCAGCGGCGGGGTCTCAGCCGGACACACACCTACGGGCGATGTCGTGCACATGGCCGGCGCCGAAGTGTTCAAGGTGGCCGTCACCATGCTGGGCCGCATCGTCGATGAAACCCTGGCTGCCAACCAGCTGGAAAAATCAGCGATCGATTGGCTGGTGCCGCATCAGGCCAACATCCGCATCATCCAGGCCACCGCCAAGCGGCTCAACATGCCGATGGAACGCGTCATCGTGACCGTGCAGGAGCACGGCAACACTTCGACGGCCTCGGTGCCGCTGGCGCTGGATGTCGGGGTGCGTGATGGGCGCATCAAGCGCGGCGACCTGCTGCTGCTGGAGGCGTTCGGTGGTGGGTTCACGTGGGGATCAGCGCTGGTACGCTATTGACCAGCGCACCACGTAACCGAATGCAGTCTCGATCTTGACCCTGGAGAGCCCACCATGGACAGACCACCATTGCCCCCGTTTACGCAAGAGACTGCGGCGCAAAAAGCCCGCATGGCCGAGGATGCCTGGAATTCCCGCGACCCGGCACGGGTGGCACTGGCCTATACCGAAGACAGTCGCTGGCGCAATCGCAGCGAGTTCCTGCAGGGCCGCGCGGCCATCCAGGCTTTTCTGCAGCGCAAGTGGGCCAGGGAACTCGACTACCGGCTGATCAAGGAAGTCTGGGCATGGCGCGACAATCGCATCGCGGTGCGCTTCGCCTATGAGTGGCATGACGAGCCGGGACAGTGGTATCGCAGCTACGGCAACGAAAACTGGGAATTCGATCCACACGGCCTGATGCGTACCCGTATCGCCAGCATCAACGACGTGACCATCAGCGCGGCCGAGCGCCGCTACCACTGGCCCCTCG
>JAYTUZ010000125.1:0-17858 GCA_043744295.1 Gammaproteobacteria bacterium
CGGCAGCGAAGTGCTGCGCAGCTACCGGGTCGCGCTCGGCCTCATGCCGGCAGGCAGCAAGGAGCGCTCTGGCGACTATCGTACGCCCGAGGGGAGCTACCGCCTCACACGCCGCAATACCCGTAGCGATTTCTTCCTGGCGGTACAGGTTTCCTATCCGAACGCCGCCGATATCGAGCGCGCACGGCGCAATCGCTGGAACCCGGGCGGTTCGATCATGGTGCATGGCTTGCCCAACTCGCTGCGCCACGCGCCCGACTACTACGCCAACCAGGATTGGACCGACGGCTGCATTGCGCTCTCCAATGCCGACATGGTCGAGTTCTGGCTGTTCACGCACGACAACATGCCGATCGACATCACGCCCTGAGGCGTCACCGCGCATGGAAAGCAGTGTCATTCTCGCCGACGCCGTCGACGCCCGTGTCGGACCACGCGGCAGCCTCGAGAATCTCTCGCAGCGTGAGATCGACAAGCTGCTCGACAGCAGCGCCCAGGGTCTCTACCCGCTGTTTCGCAGCTGCGCACTGGCGGTGCTGAATGCCGGCAGCGAGAGCGACAACACCCAGGAAATCTTCGAACGCTATGCCGCCTTCACGGTGCAGATCGTGCGCCACGCCTGGGGCATCAAGCTGCAGATCGCCAACGCACCGGCCGCGGCCTTTGTCGATGGTGAAATGATCCGCGGCATCAAGGAACATCTGTTCGCGGTGCTGCGCGACGTGATCTACACCGAGAATGAAATCATCGGCGCCGGGCGCCTCGACAGCGGCGACCCGGCTTCGATCACCAATGCGGTGTTCCATATCCTGCGCAATGCGCGCGTGCTGGAGCACAAGGCCGGCCCGAATCTGGCGGTCTGCTGGGGCGGGCATTCGATCGATGAGCTCGAATATCAGTACACCAAGCGGGTCGGCTACGAGCTGGGTCTGCGCGGGCTCGACGTCTGTACCGGCTGCGGACCGGGCGCCATGAAAGGGCCGATGAAAGGCGCCGCCATCGGGCATGCCAAGCAACGCATTGCCGTGGGCCGTTACCTCGGTCTCACCGAACCCGGCATCATCGCTGCCGAGCCACCCAACGCGATCGTCAATCAGCTGGTGATCCTGCCTGATATCGAAAAGCGCCTCGAGGCCTTCGTGCGCATGGCGCATGGCGTCGTGGTGTTCCCCGGTGGTGTCGGCACCGCGGAAGAAGTGCTGTATCTGCTGGGCGTGCTGCTCGACCCTGCCAATGCCGGGATGCCCCTGCCGGTGGTGCTCACCGGCCCACGCCACAGCGCCGCCTGGTTCGAGCAACTGGCGGAATTCATCGAAGGCACGCTGGGCACCGCGGCGCTGGCCCGCCTGACCTTCATCATGGACGACCCGGCGGCGGTGGCGCGTACCATGGTGCAGAGCTTCAATGCGGTGCGCGAGTATCGGCGCACCCGCAATGATTCCTACAATTTCAACTGGTTGTTGCAGGTGCCGGCGTCGCTGCAACTGCCCTTCGAGCCCACGCACGCTGCCATGCGCGCCCTGGACCTGCGCCGCGATCGCCCGGTGCATGAACTGGCGGCCGAGCTGCGCCGGGCCTTTTCCGGCATCGTGTCCGGCAACGTCAGGCAGCAGAGTATGCTGGCCATTGCGCGCGAGGGCCCATTCGAACTGCGCGGCGATGCCGGCGTCATGCGCCTGCTCGATCGCCTGCTGGCGGCCTTCGTGGCGCAGCAGCGCATGAAGCTGCCCGGCAGCCGTTACCTGCCCTGCTATCGCCTGGTTGCCTAGGCGCACCGCTGCGACGTATCGCACAGCGCCGGCTGTAGCGGCTGTGACCCAGTTCCTCTACCCGGAAGAACCGCTCGTCGTACCCTGCGCTGAAGAAGTTCAGGATGCGCCCATGAGCAAGAACGACCCGCCAACGCGACCAGAACCCGGCAAGAGCGTGCCCGGCGTGGCCGCACCGGAAGGCGGCGCCGAGGCCTACGCGCGCTGGCTTGAACACATGCAACGCACCCGCGGCCGCCATGCGGCCATTACGCGCAACCTCTACACCTGGTCGAACTACAAGACCTGGGCGGACAAGGTGCGCACTTCGTGGGACCCCGACTCGGGCAAATAGCCCGGCCCCGGCGCAGCGTTTCGCCGGCGCGCCGCCATCCTCAGCTGCTAACCCACCGCCAACGGCGGCGCCGGGTCGACTTCAGCGTGCGCCGCCCGTGCGCTCCGCGGTGTATCCAGCCAGGCCAATAGCGGCTGCCAGGATTCCAGGTCCTCGGCCACCTGATGGTGGCGCATCTCATGCAAGCCCAGGCCAAGCTCCGCGCCGCGCACGTAGTTCTGTGAATCGCGCAGCGTGGTGATGATTGGAATCTCGAGGGTATCGAGAAAGCGGGTGAGCGCCTGGTAGATGCGGGTATTGCGCCTTATCCGGTTGGCAATGATCGCCAGGCGATTATCGGCGCGGCGTACCTTGGCGACCAGCAGCAGGCTGGCGATGCAGCGTGAACAGGCGTGGATGTCGATGTCCGATGGCAGCACCGGCACCAGTATCTTGTCGGCGTTGGCGGTGAGATCGGGCATTTCGGTGGCGTCGATGGCGGCCGGCGTGTCGACAATGACGCGCCCGGTGCCCTCGGGAACGCGCAGCTGAAAGGCGCGGGTGACGCGATTGTCGCGTTCGAACGCACTGATCAGATGGATCGGCATCTGGCTGGCCTGGCGCTTCTTTACCCAGCGCGCGGCCGAACCCTGCGGGTCGTAGTCGATCAGCACCGGTCGCTCTCCCTGGAGCGCGTAGTAGCTCGCCAGGTTGATCGCGATGGTCGTCTTTCCGGAACCGCCCTTGGGATTAAGGACCACGATTCGCTGCATACGCTCCATCTTAAGTTATCGCCAGCCAATTATGTCGTGATCGCAAGAGTACGCAGCGCGATGCAGTGCCGCAAGTCGCTCATCTGGCCGCGCCGCCGCCCTCGGCCTGTGAGGGGGCGCACGGCGTGCCGCCATGATGCTCGCTACGATGGCTACTACTGACAAGGAAGCCTATCGTGGAAGTATTTCTGCTGCTCTGGGACGAGATGGACGACTGGTTGCGCGCAGCGCGCCATGTGCTGGGTCGGTTGAGCTGAGCACCGGCGCATGGCCCCGGCGGATCTGAGGGCTTGATTTAACGGCCTGCGGGCCTCATAAAGCGCACCTTCCCCGGTTCTATTCCGGCCAGGAGGTCGCCTTCCGATGAGCAATACCCGCGAGACGCACGGCTTTCAGGCCGAAGTGCGCCAGCTGATGCAGCTGATGATTCATTCCCTGTACGGGCACCGGGAAATCTTCCTGCGTGAACTGATCTCCAACGCCTCCGATGCCGCTGACAAGCTGCGCTTCCTGGCCCTGAGCGCGCCTGAGCTGCTGAGCGACGAGCCTGCGCTTGCCATCTGGATCGATTTTGATGCCAAGGCCGGCACGCTCAGCGTGCGCGACAACGGCGTGGGCATGAATCGCGAGGAAGCCATCGCGCACCTGGGCACGATCGCCAAGTCGGGTACGGCCGAGTTCTTCCAGCGCCTGACGGGCGACCAGCAGCGCGACGCGCAGCTGATCGGCCAGTTTGGGGTCGGTTTCTACTCGGCTTTCATCGTCGCCGATCGGGTCGAGGTCTTGAGTCGCCGCGCCGGTCAGCCTGCCAGCGAAGGGATCCGCTGGGAATCTGCGGCTGATGGCGAATACTCCATCGAGGCGCTCGAGCGGCCGGAGCGCGGCACCAGCGTGATCCTGCACCTGAAGCCCGAGGCGCGCGAGTTCGCCGACGCCTGGCGCCTGCGTGCCCTGGTGCGCCGCTATTCCGATCACATCGCCTTCCCGGTGCACCTGCCCAAGGAAGGCGCGACACTCGAATACGAGGTGGTCAATCAGGCGCAGGCGCTCTGGACCCGCTCGCGCACCGAGATCAGCGACGAGGAATATCGGGCTTTTTATCGCCACATCAGCCACGACGGGGCCGACCCGCTGGTCTGGAGCCACAATCGCGTCGAAGGCAAGCGCGAGTACACCAGCCTGTTGTATGTGCCCTCGCAGGCGCCTTTTGATCTGTGGCAGCGCGAAGCGGCGCGCGGCCTGAAGCTGTACGTGCGGCGCGTCTTCATCATGGATAACGCCGAGCAGTTCCTGCCCCTGTACCTGCGCTTCATCCGCGGCATCGTCGATTCGAGTGATCTGCCGCTGAATATCTCGCGTGAACTGCTGCAGCAGGATGAACAGGTCGAGGCGATGCGCAGCGCGCTGACCCGCCGGGTGCTCGAGCTGCTGGGCAAGCTGGCGGCTGACGATGCGGAAAAATACCGCGCCTGCTGGCAGCAGTTCGGGCGGGTGATCAAGGAAGGTTTGAGCGAGGATCCGGGCAATCGCGAGCGCATCCTGCCGCTGCTGCGCTATGCCAGCACCAGCAAGGCCGATAACCTCGAACAGGTGAGCCTGGCCGACTACCTGGCACGCATGATTCCTGGCCAGGAGCGCATCTACTATGTCATTGGCGAATCGCACGCGGACGCGCGCCTCAGCCCGCATCTGGAGCTGCTGCGCAAGAAGGGCATAGAGGTGCTGCTGCTGGCCGATCGCGTCGACGAATGGGTCATGGGCCAGGTGGGTGAGTTTTCGGGAAAGCGCTTCAAGGACGTGGCGCGTGGCGATCTGGAACTCGGGGCCCTGGCCGATGCCGCCGATCGCGAGCAGCTCGATAATGCGCTCAAGCAGAGCAAGAAATTGCTGAAGCGCTGCAAGGATGCACTGGGCGAGCAGGTCAGCGAGGTGCGACCGAGCGCGCGGTTGCAGGAATCGCCGGCCTGCCTGGTGCGCGGCGATGCCGATCTTTCCGAGTCGCTGCGCCGCATGCTGCAAAGCCAGGGGCAGGCGCCACCGGCCGTGGCCGCCCGGCTGGAGCTGAATATCGAGCACCCGCTGGTGCGCTATCTTGACGGCCTGCCGGCGGGTGATACTTTCAACGAGCTGGCGCAGCTGCTCTACGATCAGGCGCGCCTGAACGACGCCGGGCAGATCGAACAGCCGGCCGCCTTTACCCGGCGCCTGAACAGCCTGCTGGTAAGGATGGCCGGGGTGCAATAGAGACGGAGCATTGAACATGGGGAACAGGAAGCCGCCGGAGGATAGCGAACTGCGTGCCCGCCTCAGTGAGCTGCAGTATCACGTGACGCGCGAACAAGGCACCGAGCGCGCCTTCAGCGGCGCCTATGCGCACCATAAGGAAGACGGCGTGTATCGCTGCGTGTGCTGCGGCGCCGAGCTGTTCAGCTCGACGAGCAAGTACGATAGCGGCTCGGGATGGCCCAGTTTCTGGCTGCCGCTGGCGGGCGACAATGTGCGTACCCGTACCGACAGCAGTCACGGCATGACGCGCACTGAAGTCACCTGTGCGCGCTGCGAGGCGCACCTGGGGCACGTTTTTGAAGATGGCCCCAGGCCCAGCGGCCTGCGCTACTGCATCAACTCGGCCTCACTCGATTTCCAGCCCGCAGCGTCGGTGCCAGACACCGCCAGGAAATGAGCGGCGGCGCGCCCGGGCCGCCGCCGTTGCTGCAGCCCATTGCAGGCCCGGCCGGTCCGCTCGAGGCGCTGATCGAAGTGCCTGTGCAGGCCGCCCCGCTGCTGGCGGCCGTGATCTGCCACCCACACCCTCTCTACGGCGGCACGATGCACAACAAGGTTGTGCACACCGTGGCGCGAGTGCTGCGTGGCGCTGGCGCGGCGACGCTGCGTTTCAATTTTCGTGGCGTGGGAAGCAGCGCCGGGCGCTATGACGACGGCTTGGGCGAGAGCGATGATGCCCTGGCAGCGGTGGCAGTGGTGCGCGCCCGCTGGCCGGGTCTGCCGCTGGTGCTGGCGGGGTTCTCGTTTGGCGCAGCCGTGGCCATCGCGGTCGCCGCGCGCGCACAGCCCGACTGGTTGATCAGCGTCGCGCCAGCGCTCGAGCGCGTGCCGCTGGAGGGCTTTGTGGCGCCTGCATGTCCGTGGTTGATCATCCAGGGCGATGCCGACGAGGTGGTGGCCGCGGCCAGCGTGCGTCAATGGCGCGAGCTCCACGCCGGCGGTGCGCGCCTGGTGGAACTGGCGGGTGCGGGGCATTTCTTTCACGGCCGGCTGCATGAACTGCCGGTCTGCCTGCTGGCGCAATGGCCCGCGGCACTGGTGCGCGGCACCCCATAAAACGAAGGGCCCGGCCCCTGTAGACAGGCCCGGGCCCCACGGCATGGCGTTCTTAATGCCTGACGGTAACTACCCTGGCGGAATTTCCTGGGAAATTCCCTGGTAAATTCCCTGGTAAATTCCCTGGTTAATTCCCTGGGGATTCCTAGTTCACCATCGACTTGAGGCTCTTCAGCGGCAGCGCGCGCACTTTCTTGCTCGCGGGCTTGGCCTTGAACATCATTTTCTCGCCAGTGAACGGGTTGACGCCTTCACGCGCCTTGGTGGCCGGCTTCTTGACCACTTTGAGCTTGAGCAGGCCGGGCAGGGTGAACAACCCATTGCCGCGCAGGCTCTTCTTGACGATGCCGTTCAGGGAATCGAACACTTCGTTGACCTGTTTGCGCGACAGTTCAGTGTCCTTGGAAATCGTTGCCAGAATCTCCGACTTGGTCGGTGCGCCACCTTTCTTCGCCATTGCTGAATCTCCTCGAGTTTGGCGGTCGTTTAGAAAAAAATCGTTGAATACATGAAGCGGGGCGCAACATAACACAAGCGACGCGCGGCGCAAATGGCTATTTGCGGGTATGAGTGCGCTGCAAATGGCTGCATTTACAGGCTTTGCAGCCTGCGGGGAAAAATGCTACCAACATGGGAGCCGGCCTCGGCCTCGACGCGTGCTGCGATTGCGCGGCTAAGCCCACGGGAAATATGGCAACGCGCGACGTTTATGGCAGCAGCAGCAGCAGTGCCTGAATGAGTATGCAAGCCCACAGCGGTGAGAAATCGAGATTGGCAAGCGGCGGGATCAGGCGGCGAAATTGTCGCAGCAGCGGTTCGCACAGGCTGGCCAGCGCGCCCTGCGCCGGTGAATAGGTGCCGGGAGCGATCATGCCGAGCAGCGCATAGGTGAAAATGGCGATGAAGTAAATCCACAGCACGGTGCGGGCAATCTGCACTGCCGCGAGCGCCAGCCAGACCAGTGGCTGCGGCAGGCCAATGCGGCCGAGCAGGGTGACGGCGCTGACACGCAGCAGCGCGACCACGATCACCACCACCACCGAGGCGGTATCGATGCGACCCACTGCTGGCAGCACCCGGCGCAGCGGCGCCAGCAGCGGGTTGGTGATCTGCACCAGTGAGCGCACCAGCGGGTTGCGAAAATCGGCCCGCGCCCACTGCAGCAGCAGTCGCAGCAGCACCGCCAGCAGCACCAGCGACAGCAGGGTATCAACGAGGTAACTCAGGGCCGCCATGGGCACACTCCTATTGGGCGGCGGGCGCGGCAGCGCTCGCCACGGGGTTGTCATTGCCAAACTGCTGCGCCAGCTGCTCGCTGCGCCGGCTGGCGGCCGCAACGGCGGCGGCGATGGTGGCTCCGAAAGCGTGTTCTGCCAGCACGCCCAGCGCGGCGGCGGTAGTGCCGCCCTTGCTGGTGACCGCAGCGCGCTGCTCGGCCAGCGATTCGGCGCCTGCCAGCAGGGCGCCGGCACCGCGCAGGGTCTCACGCGCGAGCAGTTCGGCCGTAGCGGGTTCGAGTCCGAGTTCGCGCGCCGCCGCGGCCATCTGTTCGGCGAGCAGAAAGAAATACGCCGGTCCGCTGCCGGAGAGCGCGGTGACGATATCCAGATCGGATTCTTTTTTTACCCAGACCGTGCCGCCGGCCGCCGCCATGGCACGCTCCGCCAGGGCGCGTCGGGTGTGGTCGAGTTCCTGCGGCGCGTACAGCGCCGTAATGCCGGCGCTCACCAGGGCCGCGCGATTGGGCATGCAGCGCACCACTGGCACGCCGGGACAGAGCTGTGCCAGATCGCTCAGGCGTACCCCGGCGACGATCGACAGCAGCAACGGGCGCTGCTCCTGCAGCGCGCTGCTCAGCGGTTCCAGCAGCGCGCGCAGCTGCTGCGGTTTGACCGCCAGCACCACCAGTTGCGCGCCGGCAATGGCCAGCTCATTGGCGCCGGTCGTGCGCACTCCCAGGTCGCGCTGCAGAGCATCGCGCTGCGCCGCATCGGACTCGCCGACCTGGAACTGCGCGGCAGCCATGCCCTGGCGCAACATGCCCTGTATCAGGGCGCGGGCCATGTTGCCGCCGCCGAGAAACGCCACCTGCAATGCCCCGCTCACTGTGGTTCGCCCAATTTGCACCGTGCCCGCCGTTGTTCTGACCGGGGCTATTCTACGGCCTCGGGCCGAACAGCGCGGTACCGATGCGCACCAGCGTGGCGCCAGCCTCGATCGCCAGTGGGTAGTCGCCGCTCATGCCCATAGACAGCGTGTCGAGTTGCGCACCGCTGGCATTGAGCTCATCGCGCAGTTGCCGCACTGCCGTGAAGTGTGCGAGTTGCTCGGGCGCACTCAGCCCCTCGGGCAGCATGCACATCAGTCCGCGCAGTCGCAGGCGCGGCAGCGCCTGCACGGCGCTGGCCAGCTGCCGGAGCTGCAGCGCATCGACACCACCCTTGGTCGGGTCGGCGGCCAGCTTGACCTGCAGGCAGACATTCAGGGGTGGCGCCGCAAGCGGTCGCTGGGCGTTGAGGCGCTCGGCGATACGCAGCCGATCGAGGGCATGCACCCAGGAGAAATTCTCCGCTACCGCACGGGTCTTGTTGGCCTGCAGGCGGCCGATGAAATGCCAGGTGAGTTCCAGCCCGGCGAGCTGCCGGATATGCGCCAGGGCTTCCTGCAGGTAGCTCTCGCCAAAGTGCCGGGCGCCGAGCTGCGCCAGCGCCCGCATCGCGGCGGCGCTCTGGCCCTTGCTGACCGCGACAAGCGTGACGGAGTCCACATCGCGGCCACTGGCCAGCGCCGCGCGCGCGATCCGGGCACAAACCTGTGCCAGGCGTGCGGCCAGATCGCTAATCATCGGTGAATTCTGCGGAACGATTAACATATTGAGCCCCGACCCCCTCCGTTATACTGCTGTGGCTTGTCGCTCATTTGCATGCAGCTACGCGAGGGATCCTGATGGCGGTCGATATCGCACAACTTCTGGCCTTTGCAGTCAAGAATAGCGCCTCCGACCTGCACCTGTCGGCCGGGGTGCCGCCGATGATCCGCGTCGACGGTGACGTCAAGCGCATCAACATGCCGGCCCTGACCCACAAGGAGGTGCACAGCATGGTGTATGACATCATGAACGACAAGCAGCGCAAGGCCTTCGAAGAATTCTTCGAAACCGATTTTTCTTTCGAAATTCCGAAGCTTGCCCGCTTCCGCGTCAACGCCTTCAACCAGAACCGGGGTGCCGGCGCGGTATTTCGCAATATTCCCTCGGCCATCCTCAGCCTCGATGAGCTGCAGGCGCCCAAGAGTTTTCGCGACCTGTGCATGCTGCCGCGTGGCCTGGTGCTGGTCACCGGGCCCACCGGCTCCGGCAAATCCACGACGTTGGCTGGCATGGTCAATCACTGCAATGACAATCGGCCCGATCACATCATCACCATTGAAGATCCGATCGAGTTCGTGCACGAGTGCAAGCGTTGCCTGATCAACCAGCGCGAAGTCAAGCGCGACACCCTGGGGTTCAGTGAAGCACTGCGCTCGGCGCTGCGCGAAGACCCCGATATCGTGCTGGTCGGCGAAATGCGCGACCTGGAAACCATCCGCCTGGCGCTGACTGCGGCCGAGACCGGACACCTGGTGTTTGGCACCCTGCATACCAGTTCCGCCGCCAAGACCATCGATCGTATCGTCGACGTCTTTCCGGGCGACGAAAAGGAAATGGTGCGCTCGATGCTCTCGGAATCGCTGCGCGCGGTGATCTCGCAGACCCTGCTCAAGCGGGTCGGCGGCGGGCGCGTGGCTGCGCACGAAATCATGATCGGCACGCCGGCGATCCGCACCCTGATCCGCGAGGGCAAGATTGCCCAGATGTATTCCTCGATTCAGACCGGCGGCGCGGTCGGCATGCAGACGCTCGATCAGTGCCTGGCCGAGCTGGTCACCAAAGGCGCGGTCAGCAAGGAAGAGGCGCGCTACAAGGCGCAAAACAAGGACACGCTCTGACGCCGGCGTCAGTCGACGAGGTTGCCACCATGGATCGCGAACAAGCCATCAAGCTGATGCAGGACCTGCTCCGACGCGTGGTCGAGCGCGCCGCCTCGGATCTGTTCATCACCGCCGGCTTTCCGCCAGCCGTCAAGGTGGATGGCGAGATTCGCCCGCAGATGGATCGCCCGCTCAGCCCCGAGCAGTCGGCCGTGCTGGTGCGCTCCATCATGAACGATCGGCAGTCGAAGGAATTCGACGCCACCAAGGAATGCAATTTCGCGATTGCCCCGCCCGGCATCGGCCGCTTTCGCGTCAGTGCCTTTGTGCAGCAGGGTTGCACCGGCTGCGTCATCCGCCTGATCAATGCCAAGATTCCCACCTTCGAGGAACTCGACCTGCCGCCGATCCTGCGCGATGTGGTGCTCTCCAAGCGTGGCCTGGTGATCGTGGTCGGTGGCACCGGTTCGGGCAAGTCGACCACGCTCGCTTCCATGGTCGGCTATCGCAATGAGAAGACCCGCGGTCACATCGTTACCATCGAGGATCCGGTCGAATACGTGCACCCGCACAAAGGCTGCGTCATCACCCACCGCGAAGTCGGTGTCGACACCGATTCCTGGCACGCGGCGCTGCGCAACACCCTGCGCCAGGCGCCCGATGTCATCCTGATCGGTGAGATACGCGACAAGGAGACCATGGAGTACGGCATCCAGTTTGCCGAGACCGGCCACCTGGTGCTGGCGACGCTGCATGCCAACAGCTCCAACCAGGCGCTCGATCGCATCATCAATTTCTTCAGTGAAGAGCGCCGCGAGCAGCTGCTCATGGACCTGTCACTGAATATCCGCGCGCTGATCTCGCAGCGCCTGATTCCGCGCGAGGGCGGCTCCGGGCGCATTGCGGCGATGGAGATCATGCTCAATTCGCCGCTGGTCCAGGACCTGATTTTCCGCGGTGAAGTGGCCAAGATCAAGGAGATCATGGGGCGCTCGACCCGCCTGGGCATGAACACCTTCGACCAGGCGCTGTTTGAGCTGTACGAAAAGGGCTTCATCTCCTACGAAGATGCGCTGCGCAACTCCGATTCCAAGAACGAGCTGCGCCTGCGCGTCAAGCTCGAGGGCAAGCGCGAGAACAAGCCGGTTGAGGGCGATGGCGACCTGGCCATCGTCGATGATGAGGCTGAAGGCCGCGGCATGTGATGTCTGCCGCATGAGCGACCTGACCGACATACGCCTGAGCAGCACTGATCCGCAGCCGGTACTCAACACCAGGCCGCTGTTCAAGCTGATGGTGGAGCGCAAGGCGTCCGACCTGTTCTTCACCTGCAATGCGCCCATCAAGATCAAGATTGAAGGGCAGATCATCCCGGTCAACAAACAGGTGCTCTCGCCCGATGCAGTACGCGCCGCGGCCTTTGGCCTGATGAGCGCCGAACAGATTGAGCATTTTCAGCGCGAACTGGAGATAGATTTCGCGATCTCCGAGCCCGGCCTCGGGCGCTTCCGGGTCGCGGTCTTCTACCAGCGCGGCTATCCGGCCATGGTGCTGCGCTATATCACCGCCGACATGCCCAAGCTCGAACAGCTCGGGCTGCCCGAGGTGCTGCGCGATCTGACCATGAGCCGCCGCGGCCTGATTCTGGTGGTTGGCGCCACCGGCTCGGGCAAGTCGACCACCCTGGCGGCGATGATCAACCATCGCAACGAGAATGGTTCCGACCATATAGTCACCATTGAAGACCCAATCGAATTCCTGCACGCCAACAAGCGCTCGATCATCAATCAGCGCGAGGTAGGCCTGGATACCCGCAGCTACGAGCGCGCCTTGCGCGGCGTGATGCGCGCAGCGCCCGATGTCATCCTGATCGGCGAAGTGCGCGATCGCGAGAGCATGATGGCGGCCATCACGCTGGCCGGCACCGGTCACCTGGTGCTGGCGACGCTGCACGCCAACAATTGCGCCGAGACGCTCGATCGCGTCATCAACATGTTCCCGCACGACCAGCACAAGCAGGTGACGCTCGATCTGTCGCAGTACCTGCGGGCGGTGCTGGCGCAGCGCCTGGTGTATGGCAAGGACAACAAGCGCGTCGCGGCGGTCGAGGTCATGCTCAACACGCCGCACATCGGCGAGCTGATCAAGCGTGGCGATGTCATGGGCATCAAGGAGGCCATCATGCTCAGCAGTGAGCGGGGCATTCAGAGTTTCGACGCGGCGCTGCATAACCTCTACAAGGACGCGCGTATTACCCTGGAAGAGGCGCTCAGCAATGCCGATTCGCGCAGCAACCTCGAGACCAAGATTAATTTCGGCTAGGTCGCGCCGCTGAGGTGTGCACGCGGGCCCTGGTCGTGGCTCATGGCTGCACGCGGCCTGCGGCCGTTCCCTCGCGCCGGCGGGCGCCTTGGCCCAGGTAGTGAAATGCTGATGTGAATGGCGCACTGGACGGCGCCTGCGCCGGCGCTCGGCGTGCAGCAAATCGCCACGACCAGGGCCCGCGTGCACACCTCAGCGGAGTGAGTTGAGTGCGATTTCACTTGGGCCCGGCTTTGCGCCAGAATCGTCGGCAAAGAACCGAGGTGGGCATGAGCGCGAGTCACGAGGCCGAAGGGGCAGAGTTCAGCGCGGCGGGCGGGTGTACCTGCCGGGCGGTGCGCTATCGCCTGACAGGCTGGCCGCTGTTCGTGCACTGCTGTCATTGCCGCTGGTGTCAGCGTGAGAGCGGTTCTGCGTTTGCGCTCAATGCAATGATTGAGGCGGAATTCGTCACACTGCTGGCCGGCCAGCCGGACATCGTGGCGACGCCCAGCCATAGTGGTCGCGGGCAGAAGGTGGCACGCTGCCCGCAGTGCCGGGTGGCGGTTTGGAGCCAATACGCGGGCGCCGGCGATGCGATCGACTTTGTGCGCGTGGGTACGCTCGATCAGCCCGATCTGCTGCCACCCCAGGTTCACATCTTCACCAGCTCGAAGCAGCCCTGGGTCATCCTGCCCGCTGGCGTTGCGGCGGTGCCGGAGTTCTATGATCGCAAAGCGCTCTGGCCGGCGGCGAGCCTGGCGCGCCTGGCGGCATTGCGGGCGCGCTGAGCGCAGGCGCTGGGCACGCGTTGCTTCACGGGAACACGCTCTGCGCCTCGAACACCGGGCCATCGACACACACGCGTTTCATGGCCGGACCCTGTGGGGTCTGCACTTCGACTGCACAGCCGGCGCAGCCGCCGACCGCGCAGGCCATGTACTCCTCGAGCGCGACCTGGCAGGGGAGTGAAAACACGCGCGCCAGGCGCGCCACGGCGGCGAGCATCGGTGTCGGCCCGCAGGAAAAAATCTCCACCCGTGCAAGTTCGTCGCCTGGCAGCGAGCGCAGCCAGTGCTGCGCCAGGTCAGTGACAAAGCCTTCGAAGCAGCCGGCGAAGCCTGCATTGCTGGCCAGGCGCGAGGGCAGCTGCCACTCATCGAGCAGCGGCATGCAGGCGATTACGCCATCGGGCATGCCGGGCACGAGGATGCGCGAGGGGCGGGCGCGAAACGGGAACGGAATCTCCGAGCCCATCAGCACCAGCGGTTGCCAGGCGGCGCGGCTGTCAGCGCGCAGGCTCTCGGCCAGAAACACCATGGGTGGAATGCCGACACCACCGCCGATGGCGAGCATGCGCGGCCGTTCGGGGTGAGCGGTGAAGCCCTGGCCGATGGGGCCGAGCAGATTGAGTTGCGCTCCGACCTGGATCCGCGCCAGTGCAGCAGTACCCGCGCCGACCACCTTGTAGAGCAGTTCGATCCAGCCCGCCTGTGGGTCGCTGCGCATGATCGAGAGCGGCCGGCGCATGGGCAGCTGCGCTTCGCAGCGCAGGTGCACGAAGCTGCCGGGGGTGGCGTGGGCAGCGGTGCGCGGCGCCTGCAGGCGCAGTATGAACTGGCGCGCGCCGCAATCCTGGTGTTGCAGCACCTCGCAGTCTTCCAGATGAATGCTGCCCCGATGGGTGGGGTGGGCGGGATGCGCAGTCGCGCTCATGGGCGGACTGGCCGCGGCCGGGCCACGGTTTCGAGTACCGCCATGCGTACGGCTACGCCGTTGCGTACCTGGTCGCGGATCACCGATTGCGGGCCATCGGCGACGTCGGAGGCGATCTCGATGCCACGATTCATCGGCTGGGGGTGCATGACGATGGCATCGCGACGCGCGAGCCGCAGGCGCGGTTGCGTGAGTCCGAAGCGCGCAAAGTATTCATTGCCATCGGGAATCTCCGCGAGCGCCATGCGCTCTTTCTGCAGGCGCAGCATCATCACGACATCGGCGTCGCGCAAACCCTCTTCCGGGGTATGAAAACGCTTGCCGAGCGGGAACTCGCCGGGCTCCGGCATCAGCGCGCTGGGGGCGATCAGCCGCAGTTCGCCGACTCCCAGCGCGCTGAAAACCTCATAGGCGGAGCGCGCGACGCGCGAGTGGCGCAGGTCGCCGACAATGGCGAGGCACAGCCTGGCGAACTGCTCGCCCTTGTGCTGCCGCACCGTGAGCGCATCGAGCAGACCCTGCGTGGGATGCGAAACATGCGCTTCGCCGGCCGAGAGCACGCTGACGTGCGCGGCGACATTGGCGGCGACGTGGGCCACCACGCCGGGCTCGGAATCGCGAATGACAAAGGCGTCGAAGTGCAGCGCTTCAAGGGTGTGGATGGTGTCGAGCATGCTCTCGCCCTTGGCGCGCGAGGACAGCTGCACTTCCAGGTTGATGACCTCGGCGCCCAGTCGCCGGCCCGCCAGTTCAAAGGAAACGCGCGTGCGCGTCGAAGGTTCGGTGAACAGGTTGCCGATCGTCTTGCCCGCCAGGGCGCGATTGGCCGGCGGCGTGGCGCCGGGGGCGCACACGTAACGCTGCGAGTGTTCGAGCAGGCGTTCAATCTCGGCGCGGCTCAGATCTGCCAGCGTGATCAGGTGGCGAAGTGAGCCATCCGTGCGCCGCTGATTGCTCATGCCCGTGAATACTCCAGACTTTCAGCCTACTCGCCGCGCAGCCAGCGCTCCAGAATGATGGCCGCCGCGACACTATCGATATCGGCGCGCTGCACGCGCCGGCGGCGCGTGCCCGCGGCCCGGCGCTCCTGCAAGGCAGCGCTGGCCTCCTGCGACGAGTTGCGCTCATCGACGCGGGCCACCGGCAGCTTCAGGCGCTGTGCCAGCTGCGTCGCGAATTGTCCGGCGGCGGCGCTCAGGGCGCCAGGGGTACCGTCGTCATTATAGGGGTTGCCCACCACCAGCACGGCGGGTTTGTAGGTGGCGATCAGCGCTTCGATGGCGCGCCAGTCCGGCCCCTGCGCGCCGTTACTGACGGTGGCGAGCGGGGCGGCGGCGCCGGTCAGGGAATGGCCACTGGCCACACCAATGCGGCGCAGCCCGAAATCAAAGGCCAGCGCGGCGCCTGCAACGTTCAGGCGTGGCCCGCCACCGGACTGATGCGCGAGCTGTGTATGCCCAACTGCTGCCAGGCGGCCTGCCAGCGCTCCTCGAAGGGCACTTCATAGACGAGGTGCTCGTTCATGGGCACCGACAGCCAGGCATTGTCGAGAATCTCACGTTCCAGCTGGCCCGGCTCCCAGCCGGCATAGCCGAGTGCGATGAACGCATCGCGCGGGCCTTCACCACGGGCAATGGCTGCCAGCACGTCGCGCGAGGTCGTTACCTGGATGGAATCGGATATGCGATGGGTGGAATCCCACTCGCCGCCGGGTCGATGAAGCACAAAACCACGATCGGTGTGCACCGGGCCACCGCGCAGCACGGCGCGCTCGCCGATTTCGACCTCGGAGGTTTCCAGCTTCATTTGCGCCAGCACGTCGCCCAGCTTCATATCCAGCGGCTTGTTCAGGACAATTCCCAAGGCGCCACGCTCGCTGTGCTCGCAGATCAGCGTGACACTATGCGCGAAGTTGCCGTCGGCCAGCGACGGCATCGCGATCAGCAGGCAGTTGGCCAGCGAATTGGAGTCGCTCATGGCAGCAAGTATGGGGGCGGCCAACGAGCGCCTCAAGGGGCGTTTTCACCATTCGTGCCGGCCGTCACGGCCCCGCCATTGACCTGGCCGCCGACGAATTCCCATTGGTAGGCGAAGCGCAGGCTGCCATAGTCGCGGGCCAGATCCCTGGGGAAGGGCTCGAAGGGGCTGGCCAGCCGCAGGATCAGCAGGGCAGCCTGGTCGAGCTCGGGATGGCCGCTCTCGCGCTGCACGGCCGCCTCCAGCAGCTGGCCGTCGGCTCCTATCGCCACCTCTATGACAGGGCTTCCGGAAAGTTCGGCGCGCCGGGCAGCGGTGGGGAAGTTGAGCGTGCCAACGCGCTCGACCTTGCGCCGCCAGGCATCGAGGTAGGGCGCCAGGCGCGAGGTCCTGGTGTCCGGGCTCAGCCACTGGCCGGTTTTGGGATCACCGCGCAGCACCAGCTCGCGGGCGTCGCCCCGGCCATGGCGCAGTTCGCCCTCGGGCGTACTACGTGCCAGGCGGGTGTGCATCGCCTGGCCCGGATCGCTTTGGCCGAACCAGTGAATCAGTGGCGCCGCTGCGCCGGTGCTCAGCAGGTGTTCGTCGCTGGCCGCGGCCCCAGCGCGTTGGCTCCGGTCGGATTCGCCATGCTCAGCGGCAGCGGGGAGCGCCGCGGCGCGTTCCGCCGGACTGCCGGTAGGCAGGACGCGGGTGTTGCCCGCGCCAAGCTGGGTGCGCTGCGCCAGATAGGCGGCTCGCTCGTTGCTGCGCGACTCGGGCAGATCTTCGCTGACCAGCAGCACTTCCATCCCGGGTGGTGCGCTGGATCGATGGGCGACGCCAAAACTGATGCCGAGGATGAGAATCGCGTGGGCCATGGCCGCCAGGAACAGCATGCTGGTGAGCCGCTCGCGCACCGGTGCGCCGCCTTCGTGGTCGCCAGCCAGGCCCTTGAGCGTCATCAGCTGCGCCGGGGGGTTCACGGCGTGCGTGCCGCCAGGCGTCGATCGATGGCCTGCATCAGCAGCTCGATCGCATCCACGCCGCACTGTTTGTGCAGCTCACGCGCCCCGGTCGGGCTGGTCACATTTATCTCCGTCACGAAGCCACCAATCACATCGAGCCCGACAAACAGCATGCCCGCCGCCTTCATGGCCGGGCCGATCTGTGCAGCCAGCCAGCGATCGCGCTGGTCGAGCGGCCGCGCCACGCCGGTGGCGCCAGCAGCCAGGTTGCCGCGGTTGTCATCCGCCGCCGGGATACGCGCCAGTGCGTAGGGCAGGGGTTCGCCATCGATGAGCAGTACGCGGGCGTCGCCGCTGGTGGTGATTTCCGGCAGGTATTTCTGCACGATGGCGAAGCGCTGGCCGTAGCCGGTCAGGGTCTCGTAGATGACGCGGCTGTTCTTGTCACCCGGCGTCACGGCAAAAATGGACTTGCCACCCATGCCTTCGAGCGGTTTGCACACCACCGTGCCGTGGCTGGCGGCGAAGGCGGCCATCGCCTCCATGTCGCGCGTGACCAGTGTCGGCGCACAGCACTGCGGGAACCAGGCGGTGTAGACCTTTTCGTTCATATCGCGCAGGCCGCGTGGCCGATTCACCACCAGCGCGCCGGCCAGTTCCGCGCGTTCGAGGATGTAGGTGGCGTAGATGTACTCGGTATCGAAGGGTGGGTCCTTGCGCATCAGCACCACATCGATGTCGCCCAGTGCCC
>JAYTUZ010000126.1:0-4810 GCA_043744295.1 Gammaproteobacteria bacterium
TCGGTCTGCAGCTGCTGATGGTAGTCACGCCGTCGCGCTTCGAACTGTTCACGTGAGACCTGCGCGAACACCAGCTTGAAACGCCGCCCCATGAGTACCGTGCTGTGCCCACGCATGTGATTGAGGCTGCGCAGGGTGGCGGTCGGCACTTTGAGCCAATCGGCATAGTGCCCGATGGTTTCATCGGCAACCACCACCAGGCTGCTGTCGGCGCGCACGCTGTAGTCGATCGGATCAGCCGACGGCGGAGCCGTCTCGCCCTGGATCAGGGCCGGGCCCTGCTCGAGCGCCTGTGCCACGGTCACCGGCGCCGAGCTGAGCACCGCGGCGATGATCGCCTGCGCCTCCTCGCGCTGGTCTGCTTCGGCAACCCGTGCCAGCTCGGCCAGCGTGCTGGCTGAGGGACCAACGATCAGCAACCGTTGCCCTTCATGGATGCGTTCATCTTCACGCAGCGCGTTGAGGCTCAGCAGCGCCTCGGGGTCAAGCCCCGCCTGCAGCGCAATCGAAGCCAGTGAATCGCCGCGGCGTACCGTGTAGGTATCGGCCGCTGTCGCGGACAGGCTGGCGGCCGCAGTAATGGCCGGCGACAGCGGCTCGGGCCCAAGCGGCTGCGGTACCTGGACCACCGGGGCCGCAGCTGGCGCCGCCGCTGCGGCGCGCGCGGGCGCGGGCACGCGTGCCGGTCGCTCCACCGTGCTGGCGAGCAGGCTGGGCTCGCTCGCCACACTTGCCAGGCGCTTGCTCAGCAGCTGCGCAGACCACTGCTGGCCACCGACCGGCAGACGCAACTGATAGCCGCGCGGCACCGGGCGCTGCAGGTTCCAGACCACCGGGCGCAACGCCGGATTGAGCTCGCGCAGTCGGGCGGAGTCGATGCCCAGCAGGCGCTGCAGCACATCGACGTGCACGGCAGCGGTCAGGGTCAGCTCCTGCGATGGCGCTGCCGGCTGACGCGGCATTTCGCCAAAATACTTCTGCGGATCACTATCGAGGCGCAGCGCCGCGAGGAACGAGGCGTAGTAGTTGCGCGAAGCGAATCCGAAGGTGGGACTGCGATAGTTGCGCACGATCTTGACGATGTCATCGGTGCCCAACTGCGTGCGTGCCCGCCGCATGCCACCGGCCCCATGGTTGTAGGCGGTAATTGCCAGTGGCCAGGTGCCCAGCACGCGAAAGTTGTAGGCCAGCAACTGGGCCGCCGCTTCGGTGGCGCGATACGGATCGAGGCGCTCGTCGACATCCTTGTCGATGCGCAGGAAGCGCCGCCCGGTGGAGCGGATGAATTGCCACAGGCCGGCCGCGCCCGCCTTCGACATGGCCTGCGGCTGGAACGATGACTCGACGTGCGGCAGCGCGGCAATCTCCGCTGGCAGTCCCTGCGCCGCCAGGCTTTGCGCGATGTGCGCCTCCCAGATGCCGGCGCGTTGCAGTCCGGCCCGGAACCGGTCGGACTGCCCAAGCTGAAAGCGCACGTCGTCCGCGGCCTGCAGCAGGCGCGGCGCATCGGCGCCCGCCCACAGGCCCTGCACCCGCAGCTCCTCGTCGTTTTGCGGTGCGGCGCCGCTGCCCAGACGGCGCAGCATCTGCCGGTAATGTTCGCGTGCCGCATCAACCTGCGCCTCGCGCTGGCGCGGCGGCAGATCGGCGGCAAAGCGCAGCGTTTCGTAAACCACGGCCAGATTGCGCTGATCGTGGATGAAGCCCGCGTTGGTCGAGACCTCGCTATACACCCGCATCCAGAAACGGATGTCGGGCTCGAGCTCGCTCGGCTGCACTATCGCCGATGTCGCCGATGTTGCCGATGTCGCCGATGTAGCCGCGGCTGCCAGCACCGGCAGCAGCAGCGCCAGCGCCACCGCCAGGCGCAACCCAGGGGATCGCCGCGGCAGGCGACATAACGGGAGTCTTGTCATGGTGGGCTGGATATCACACAAATATGGCTGGCAGCATGCCGCAGTTGGCAGTCACGCAAAAAAACGGGAAGCGACGCCGGCGCTTCCCGCTCAAGCGACGCCGCGCGGCGTCGCGATCAGCCGGTTGGTTGAGCGTGGCCGATCATCCGCACTTCGATTCACCGCAATTGAGGCAGGTCATGCAGCCATCCATCATCACCACCGCCGCCGTGCTGCACTTGGTGCACAGCTGCGCGCCATCTGGAAAATGTGACTTGGCGAAGGCATCCTGCTGTTTCTGGCGCGCCTCGAATTCGGCGCGCTTCTCCTCGATGAGCTTCTTCTGATGCACGTCCAGCTCGGTCTTGCGCAGCAGACCGATGAACTGCAGATGCTTCTCGATGACATGGCCGAGCTCGGCGATGATCGAGGGCATGAACTTGCCGCCCGGCTGCCAGTAGCCGCCGCGCGGGTCGAATACCGCCTTGAGTTCATCGACCATGAAGGTGACATCGCCGCCCTTGCGAAACACCGCGGAAATGATCCGGGTGAGGGCCACGATCCACTGGAAGTGGTCGAGATTCTTCGAGTTGATGAAGATTTCGAAGGGCCGGCGCTGCTCGTGCTCGGTGCCCTCGTTGAGTACGATATCGTTGATGGTCACGTACATGGCGTGATCGGAAACCGGAGTCTTGATCTTGTAGGTGGAGCCGATCAGCATCTCGGGACGCTGCACCTCTTCGGTCATGCGGATGACCTTGGCCATGTGGCCATCGCGATGCGTGGCCATCTCCGGATCCTTGAAACCCTTGCCGGGGACCGGCTCGGCCGCGAGCGGCCTGGCGACGCGGTACTTGATGATCTTCTTGTCTATTCTGGTATTCATGGGGCGCTGCTCGGGGCTCAAAATTTTCCGTAATAACCTTCTTTCAGGGCATCGAACAGATTGGCGGCGCTGTGATGCTCACCGTCGTATTCGATCTGCTCATCGCCGCGCACCTCGACTTCACTGCCGTCTTCGAGCGTAAACACATACTTGGTGTTCTTGAGGTCATCTTCCTTGACCAGCACGCCCTGGAAGGCCTCGGGGTTGAAGCGGAAAGTGGTGCAGCCCTTGAGCCCCTGTTCATGGGCATAGCGATAGATGCCCTTGAATTCCTCGTAGGGAAAATCGGTCGGCACGTTGGCGGTCTTGGAGATCGAGGAGTCGATCCACTTCTGCGCGGCCGCCTGGATATCAACATGCTGGCGCGGGGTCACATCATCGGCGGTGGTGAAGTATTCGGGCAGTGCCTCGGCCGCGCCGACCGGCTTGCCGCCCTTGCCGGCTGCCGGCATGGCGCGCGCGTTGATCAGCTCCCGGTAAGCGAGCAACTCGAACGACAGCACTTCGACTTTCTCCTTGGTCTTGCGACCCGAGCGGATCACATTGCGAAAATACTGGTGCGCAAACGAAGGCTCGATGCCGTTGCTGGCATTGTTGGCGAGCGACAGCGAAATGGTGCCGGTAGGCGCGATCGAACTGTGATGCGTGAAGCGCGCGCCCACCTGCGCCAGCTGCTCGACCAGCTGCGGTGCTGCGCCGGCAACGCGCTGCATATAACGGCTGTAGCGCGCATGCAGCAGGCGCCCGGGAATCCTCGCGCCCGGCTTCCAGCCATCGCGCGCCATCTCCGGGCGCTTGCGCAGCATTTCCCTGGTGACCGTGAATTCTTCGTTCATGATCGGCGCCGGGCCCTTCTCGCGCGCCAGCTCGAGCGCCGCTTCCCAGCCGGCCAGCGCCATCTCGCGCGAAACTGCCTCGGTGAACTGCACCGATTCGCTCGAGCCGTATTTCATGCCCAGCAGCGTAAAGGTTGAACCCAGCCCCAGGTAACCCATGCCGTGACGGCGCTTGCGCATGATTTCTTCGCGCTGCTGCGCGAGCGGCAGGCCGTTGATCTCGACGACGTTGTCGAGTGCGCGCGTGAAGACACGCACCACCTCGCGATATTCATCCCAATCGAAGCGCGCCTGCGGCGTGAAAGGTTCGCGCACGAAGCGGGTGAGATTCACCGAACCGAGCAGGCAGGAACCGTAGGGCGGTAACGGCTGTTCACCGCACGGGTTGGTGGCGCGGACATTTTCACACCACCAGTTGTTGTTCATCTCATTGACGCGATCGATGAGGATGAATCCGGGTTCGGCAAAATCGTAGGTCGAGGACATGATCACGTCCCACATGCGACGCGCCGGTACCTTCTTGTAGATGCGGCAGGCGACCAGGCCTTCATCATTGACCACGAAGCCCTCGTGCACCGGCCACTCGCGCCAGACAAACAGTTCCGGGTCGGCGAGGTCGGGCTGCTCGGCGTCGACTTCGCGCTGACTGATGGGAAATGCCAGGCGCCAGTCGCGATCTTCGCCCACCGCCTGCATGAACTCATCGGTGACCAGCAGCGAGAGATTGAACTGGCGCAGGCGCCCCGCTTCGCGCTTGGCGCGGATGAAATCCATGGCATCTGGATGGCCGACATCGAAGGTGCCCATCTGCGCGCCGCGGCGCCCGCCGGCCGAAGACACGGTGAAGCACATCTTGTCGTAGATATCCATAAATGACAAAGGCCCGGACGTGTACGCCCCGGCGCCCGAGACGTAGGCACCGCGCGGGCGCAGCGTCGAAAATTCATAGCCGATGCCGCAACCTGCCTTGAGAGTGAGGCCGGCTTCGTGAACCTTGTTCGAGATGTCGTCCATCGAATCGCGGATGGTGCCGGATACCGTGCAATTGATCGTCGAAGTGGCGGGCCTGTGTTCAAGCGCACCGGCGTTCGACGTGACGCGGCCTGCGGGAATCGCGCCATGGCGCAGCGCCCACAGGAACGACTCATACCAATGTTCGCGGCATTCGTCGGCTTCAACATCGGCGAGCGCAC
>JAYTUZ010000127.1:0-17783 GCA_043744295.1 Gammaproteobacteria bacterium
TTGACGCAGTCCGTGCTCGACCTGCCCGGCACGCCCACACGCCTGCACCTGGCACGCCTGCTGGTACAACAGGGCGTGGCCAGCGACGCCGACGACGCCTTCCGGCGTTACCTTGGGCGCGGCCAGCGCGGCGCCGTGCCGCCGCCCTGGCCGGCACTGGAAACCTGTGTTGGCACCATCGCCGCGGCCGGAGGCCTGGCCGTGCTGGCGCACCCGCACCGCTACCAGCTCTCGGCAGGTCGCCTGCGCGAACTGTGCGCTGAGTTTCGCGATGCCGGCGGCGTGGGCATCGAGGTCAGCCTGGCCGGCATGGGTCCCGCCGATACGAGCCAGGCGGCCAGCCTGGCCCGGGCCTACGGACTGGCGGGCTCGCTGGGCTCGGATTTTCACGTCCCCGGCCTGCCGTGGCGTCCGCTTGGGCGCTGGCTTAAGCTACCTGACGGCATTACTCCAATAACCGAATTGCTCGGCTTCACGGCCGCTGCCAGCACAGCGCTGAACTCATGACTGAATCCGGTGACAACGTCGATCGCGAGCTGTTTCGCAATATCCAGAAACTGCGCGAGTTGCGTATTGCGCACCGCGATCTCGATGATGTGATCGCGCGCCTGTCGATGGATATGCACGTCGACGAGTTGCAGCTCAAACGGCTGAAAAAGCGCAAACTCATGCTCAAGGACCAGATTCTGATGTTGGAGGATCAATTGATACCGGATCTGAACGCCTGAATGGAACCACCATGAATATTGGGGAATGGGCCACTCCGCACATGCTGGCGCAGTTGCTGCTCGTCGGCCTGATCGTGGGCCTGGCCATACTGCTGGCTCATGCGGTACGCGTGGCCTGCCAGCGCCGCCCACCACCACGAATGGTGTGGCAGGCGATGGCGCTGGAAGCGCTGGTGGTGCTGGCACCCGCGCTGGGCGCGATGGCCCTGCTGCTGGCGGCGCGGGCGCTGTTCATTGCCCAGGGCTTAAGCACGGTGGCGCTCGATCTGGCCTTGCAGCTGGCGGTGGCGCTGCTGCTGGTGCGCGCCGGCACCTACATGGTGGGCCTCTCGGTCGGCCCACATTCCTGGGTGCACGCCTGGGAGTCGCGCCTGACACTCATCATCTGGCTGGTGGTCGCGTTCCAGCTGATCGGCTGGTTTACGGTCATCGAGCGCACGCTCGATGACATCGACCTGCTGCCGGGCAAGGCGCAGTTCTCACTCTGGTCGCTGCTCAAGAGCCTGGTAGTCGTCACCGGCTTCGTGGTGATCATGAGCGTCATCGCCCGCGCCATCGAGCGACGCGTCATGCGCCTCGACAACGTGGCGATGTCCACGCGCATCGGCATTTCGAAATTCAGCTATTTCTTCCTGGTCAGCCTGGGCACGCTGCTGGGAATCAATGCCGCCGGTATCGATCTGACCGCGCTCACGGTGCTGACTGGCGCGATCGGGCTGGGACTGGGCTTTGGCCTGCAGGCCATCGCCAGCAACTTCGTCAGCGGCTTCGTGCTGCTGCTCGACAAGTCGATCAAGCCCGGCGATGTGATCAGTTTCACCGGCGTGGCCGGCACCAGCACCGAGAATTTTGGCTGGGTGCAGGAACTGCGCGGCCGTTACGTCGTGGTGCGCGACCGCGATGGCGTGGAAACCCTGGTACCCAATCAGAACCTGATCACCAACGCGGTCATCAACTGGAGCTATTCGGATCGCAAGGTAAGACTGAAGCTGCCGGTGCGCGTCAGTTACCGCGACGATCCGGAAATTGCGCTGGCACTGCTGCTGCGCGCGACCAGCGGGCACCGGCGAATACTGCAGGAGCCCGCGCCGGTCACCCGGCTGATGCAATTTGCAGATTTTGGCATGGACCTGGAACTGCGCTTCTGGATCGCCGACCCCGAGAATGGCGTCAACAATGTGCGCTCGGATGTGAACCGCGCCATCTGGCGGCTGTTTCACGACGCCGGCATCACCATTCCGGTGGCGCAGCACGAAGTGCGCCTGCTGCCGCCCGTGCCGACGGATTCGCCACCGGGAACGCGCGCGGCATGATCTCGCCCCCCGAGATACCGGATGGCGATCTCTGTTTCAGCTTTGTGCGCGCCACGGGACCGGGCGGGCAGAACGTCAACAAAGTGTCGAGCGCCGCGCAGCTGCGCTTCGATCTGGCTGGCACCACGATGCTCGACCCGGCCGCCAAGGCGCGCCTGCGCGCACTGGCCGGCCGTCGCCTCACCAGCGCCGGCGAGATCCTGATCGTGGCGCGCACCCAGCGCACGCAGGAAGGCAACCGGCGCGCCGCGCTCGAGCGCTTGGGCGAGCTGATCAGCCGCGCGCTCACGGTGCCCAAGATCCGGCGCGCCACGCGCCCGACACGCGGCTCCAACGAGCGACGTATCGCCGGCAAGGTTCATCAACAGCGTACCAAGCGACTGCGGCGCTCGGTAGGCCGCGACGATTAACCACACCGCTACACAGGAGGTCCATATGGTTCCGCTCGCTGCACTCTGGCTGCCGATACTGGTAGCCGCCGTGGTGGTATTTGCCGCCAGTTCGGTGATGCACATGTTCCTGGGTTATCACTGGAACGATCTGCGCAAGGCGCCGCAGCAGGATGCCCTGCTCGATGCCGTGCGCACGCTGCAGGTTGCGCCCGGCGACTACGCCATGCCCAAGGCAGACTCCATGCAGCACATGCGCAGCGCCGAGTATGTAGAGAAGATGAACAAGGGCCCGCTGTTATTGCTCACGGTGGCGCCGGGCGGCATGGCGATGGGCAAGAGCCTGGCACAATGGTTCGTTTACCTGGTCGTCATCGGCGTGTTCTGTGCCTACATCGCTGGGCGCGAACTGGCGCCGGGAGCGAACTACCTGGCAGTGTTTCGCATCGTCGGCTTCACGGCCTTCGTCGCCTATGCCATGGCCCTGCCGCAGGCCTCGATCTGGTATCGACGCAACTGGCGCATGACCATGGCGGGCATGTTCGATGGCCTGGTGTTCGGACTGCTGACGGCCGGCATCTTCGGTTGGTTGTGGCCGAAGTAGGCGCGCGCTCTCAGCTGTGGGTGACCTGGAGGATGGAATGGCGAATCTGCTCGGAGAGCACGATCTCGGCATCCTCGGCGACGCGTAGCAACACGGCGTCGAACTCCAGGCAACCCGCGGCGTCGACGCGCACTACCGCGCGCTCACGCAGGTGATCGATGAAGCTGCCAAACAGCGCGCGGTCAAAGAACTCCGGTGAATTGAACCCATAGAGCAGCGTCATGCGCTGCGCCATGAGTTGGCAGCGCTCCTCCAGCGCCTTCTGCGTGATGGCGCCGCTGCCGGCGCGAATCAGCGAAGCGATGGCCAGGTAATAGCGCTCGATGATCTGGATGGTGGCCTGCGCCAGCCACGAGAGCTGCAGCGCCGCGGCCGAATTCGGTGGCTGCCGCCGCCACACGCCGCCACCGGCAGCTTCCAGCAGGCCACATTGCGCCAGCGCGACCACCACGCGCGCCAGTTCGGCCTCAACTTCAGCTTCGGGCCAGCGCAGGAACAGTTCCGCGGCCACGTAGGGATAGACGCGGCTGCCGAAGCGCTGGATGTCGGCGAGCCGCAGGGCGGTATTGCCCAGAAAGCAGCAGGCCACCAGCGAGGGCAAGGCCACCAGGTGCAGGACGTTGTTGCGATAGTAGGTGGCCAGCACGGCATGCTCCGGGCTCATGCGTATGAACTCGCCGGCGCGGTGCGTCTCGCGGCTGATCACCTTGAGACTGACGCCGTAGTCGATGATCGCCGCCGGCGCCATCCCGGTCAGCGTCACGCGCTCGCTGTAGGGCACGGCGCGCAGCACCGCCAGCAGTGTCGCCAGCTGCAGCTCGAGCTCGCCGCTCATGAGGGTCTGGCGCGGGGTATTGAGCAGCGCAATCGCCAGCAGATTGACCGGCGTCACGGTGGCTGCGGAATTGATATTGCGCATCACGCTGGCGGCCAGCTCATCGACCAATGGCGCCACCCAGCGCGGTCGCTCCTGCTCGCCGAAACTGCGGGTGCGCCAGTCGGCCGCGTATCTATCCAGCAGGGCATTGAGATGAATGGGTTCGCCAAGATTGACGTGCACGCGACCAAAGCGCTCGCGCAAACGGCGCAGGCCGCGCAGCAGCGCAGCCACCGATTCCTTTTCCTTGGGCCGGCCCGACAACTCGCCGATGTAGGTGGCCCCCTCGACGATGCGCTCGTAGCCAAAGTAGACCGGCAGAAACACCACCGGACGGCGCGGCTTGCGCAGATAGCTGCGCACCGTCATCGACAGCATGCCAGTCATCGGTGCCAGCAGGCGCCCGGTGCGGCTGCGCCCGCCCTCGATGAAGAACTCGATCGAATGGCCGCGCGCCATGATCGCGGCCAGGTACTGCATGAACACCACCGTGTAGAGCGAATTGCCACGGAAGCTCCGGCGTATGAAGAAACCACCGCCCTTGCGCAGCAGACGCCCGACCACCGGCAGGTTGAGGTTCACGCCGGCGGCCACGTGCGGAATGGCGTAGCCGCGCTGGTAGATGGCGTAAGAGAGCAGCAGGTAATCCATGTGGCTGCGATGACAGGGCACATAGATGATTTCGTTGCCTTCGGCCACCTGTTGCAAGGTCTCGGCGTGGGTGAAATCGACTCCATCGTACAGGCGGTTCCACGCCCAGGTGAGCAGGCGCGACATGAAGGTGACGAAGGCATGTGAATAGTTGGCGGCGATCTCATCCACGCAGCGGCGCGCCTCGAGCAGCGCCTGGCGCCGGCTGCTGCCGCCCTTGTCGCGCACCGTCTGCGCCACCGCCTGGCGCACCGCGCGCGAGCGCAGCACTTCGGCAACGATGGTGCGGCGGTGCGAGAGATCCGGGCCGATGCGCGCCGCGCGGGTCCGCGCCAGCTGCGCGCGCAGCTGGCGCGCCACGCGGCGCGCCGCCAGGGCGCTGTCAGCGCCGGCTTCGATGGCGCTGCGCAGCGAGAGCGGCTCGCCCATCTGCACGATCACATTGCGGCCGTTGATCAGCACCGTGAAGGCGCGCCGCAAGCGGCTGCCGATGACCCAGTCTTCGGACAGCCACAGGCGAATCAGTGAGCGCTCTTTCTGCGGCGCCCGCCCCCAGAACACGGCCACCGGCACCAACGCGATGTCGGCCGACGGTTCGGCGCGCAGTGCCTCGACCAGCGCCAGCAATTGCGGCGGGGCCCGCCGATCGAGGCGCGTGCGCCAGAAACCAAGCGGACGTTCGAGCGCGAAGGCGGCGCGGCCTGCTGCCGGGCGGTTTGCCAGCAGCCGCCGCAACGGTCGCGGCAGGCGCGCGCCGGCGCAGCTGTCGCGCAATACCGCCAGATCTATCGGGCTGTGCCGCTCGAGCACGTAACACACCGGCACGGAGCTGGCGCACAGGCGCGTGCCGACGTCGGCCGGCTCTAGCCGGGCGCGCGTCCAGAGCGCGACAAATCTGGCAAGCAGGGATTCCACGACCCTAACGAAAGCCTTCGCGCATGTCGACGTCGATCAGAAACTGCTCGAACAGATGGTTGATCAGCGGCAGGCAATCGTACATCCGATGATCGGTATCGAGCAGGTGCACGGTGGCGCGATAGTCACGTGCGAAACGCACGCTCTGCTCGAGCGGCACCACCTCGTCGCGCCAGCCGTGCACGATGGTGGTCGGACAATCGATGACGCGCTCGCGCAGCGGTGGCAGGCCATCCATGAGCAGGGCCGGCGCCAGCAGAAACACGCCACGCGCGTGCAACAGCGCCGCGGCAGCGACCGCGACGTAGCCACCAAGGCTGGAACCGACCAGCAGCAGATCGCCGGGAAGTTTCTGGCAATACTCGACCAGCATGGTGACCCGCTCGCGCGGCGAATCGACGCCACGATAGTCGAGCGAATCGGCGCGATAGCCTTCGCTGCGGGCAATATGTGCGAGCCCGGAAATCTTGCGGCTCCACGGCTCGCCATCCTTGCCGTGGGAAAAGATCACGTATCTGTCAGGCACTACTCACGCCTACGCTGCGCCAACGGGCTCGAATCATACGCCGCTGGCCGGCGGCAGAATTGCCGGCTCGAGCACCAGCTGGCGCAGTATCGCGGTCTCGATCTGCGCCGCATCGCGGGCACTCATGTTGGCGAGGCGATTGAGGCTCACGGCGCGCACCCGGGCACGCTCCGCCGTGTGGGTAACCAGGAAGCTCTGGAATTCCCCAGGCCGAAACGCGGCAAAACCAAACAGCAGCGCGCAGCCGCCGGCCGCGCCGGCCTGCTCATTCAGGCGCCGATCGCAGATGACGTAGAAACGCTCTTCGTCATCGCGCCCCGCGAACGCACCCTCGTCGCCCAGCGCCGCCAGAAATTCCTCGACCTGGCGCGCGACACGCTGCCACAGGCCGGGGCCCGGACTCTGGCCCGCGCACCAGCGCGTACCATCGAGTATGCAGGCCTGCAACCACAGGCTCAGGCGCCTGGCCGGCAGCAGGTGCCCGGCGCTGGCGATGGCATTTTCCGGCACCAGCGTGCAGCTGCTGCGTGGCGCAGCCAGCGGCGTGCGCACCGCCTCGATGCAGTTGACTCCCAGACGCGCCAGCTGCGCTCGTGCGGCAGCATCGACCGGCGCCGCCAGCTGCAGCGTTGGTCGCAGCACCGGCACGACACCGGCCGCCGCCGCCCACAGCGGGCTCGACTCATCACCCCGAGTCAGCATACCGGCTGCGGCAGCGCCCGGCGCAAACAGTTCCGGCCGGCCACGCAGTCGATCGAGCCCGCGCAGCTGCGGAAAATACATGATGGCATCCTCGCTATGCAGGGCCCACAGCGGCGCGCCCGCGAGCGCGGCCGCGCTGCTGTCCCAGCCGCGCGGCGGATCGACCACCAGCATGGCCTGGCGGGTGCGGCACAGGCGCGCCGCTACCAGCCAGGTCGCCAGGCCCGGGTCACGCTCGCGCGTCAGCGGCGGAATGCACAGCAGCTCGAAGCGCGGCGCGGCGCACAGCGCGAATAACCCGGTGGCGGCCTGCTGGTCGCCAATGAGGTCGTAGTCGCACAGGTCCTCGCCATCGGCGCCATCGCCTGCCACGGTAATATAGCGCTGCGTGCCGTCAGCCCGTGCCGCGGCGGTCGGTTCAGGCCGCTGCGCCGGCACCGGGCCAGCAACGCGCATCAGGCCGGCCTGCGCCATGGCCCGCTCCACGTTGTGCGGAACATCGGGGCGCACCGACACCCGGCGAAAACTCTCCTGGTATTCGACCAGTTCGGATCCCGGCGCGCGCAGGCGCTGCAGCACCAGATTGAATTGATCGGTAGCCTCGCTCGCGATCCCGTCGTAGTCGACTGCCGCACGGAGAAATTCCCGCGTACCCGGCGCGCGGGCGCGCAGCACCAGCATGCCGCGGCCGGCCGGCAGCCGCAGCGTCGCGGCCCTTGCGCCATTGGCCACGCGCACCACGATAGCCTGGCGGCCGCCATGGTCGAAGAACTGCTCAATGGCGTAGCCGAGCGGCGCAGGCTGCCAAAGGCCGCCAAATACGCGCTGAAACTCGGCGAAGTCGGCGATCGACGTCGGTGTATTGACCGGCCCCTTGAGTGCGCGCCCGATAAAGGCGGTCACCGCACTTGGCAAACGCGCGATCGGCGGTGGCGTCTGGCTCGCGGGCGCGTTCACGCCGGCGAGACCCGGCTCAGCCCTGCGGTTTTGCGGCAGTGACATTGCTGACTGGTGCGGCCTGCGGTTCGCGTTCCGAGAGCAGCTGCTGAAAGCTCTGGGCATCGCCGTCAACTTCGTCGGAGCCGCTCCAGTTGGCGCCGGGGGGGATACGGTTCTGCACCAGCGGCGCCGCCGCCAGTACCGCATCGACGCTGCCAGCCTCGGTACTCACCGGGACTGCCAGGCCGCGCGGCGCACGCGTGAGCTGTGCGATCGCCTCCCAGTTGACCTCGGCCTGCGCGGACTTGAGCAGCTTTTCCAGACGCGGCGACATGGATTTCAGCAGCAGTGTCTTGCGTGCCTTTTCCCAGTTGCGCGCATCGTCTTCGAACACCGTGTAGGCCTGCAGGTAAAGCTGCCCGTCGTGCCAGCCAAACAGAAACGGCTGGTTGACCACGCGCACCTGGGTGCCCAGCGGCACCATCTGGTAGAACTTTTCGATATCCTCCGGATACAGCCGTATGCAGCCGTGGCTCGAGCGCAGGCCAACGCCGTAGGGTTTGTTGGTGCCGTGCATCAGATAGCTTGGCCAGCCGAGCGTGAATTTGTATTTGCCCAGCGGGTTGTCGGGACCCGGCGGCACCACCGCCGGCACCGGATCATCGTTGGCGAGGTGCTCTTTACGCACCCCGGCGCTCGGACGCCAGGTCGGGTCCTGCTCGCGCGCAATGATCTTGGTGACGCCCTCGGGTGTCTGCCAACCCACTTTGCCGACGCCGATCGGGTGCGTGTACACCAGCTGTGGCTCGCCTTTGGCATGCTTGGGAAAGTAATACACCCGCATGGCCGCCAGGTTGATCACGATGCCTTCGCGCGGTGCGTTGGGCAGGACGAACTGTGTCGGTACCACGACCTTGCGATCGGCCCCCGGCAGCCACGGGTCGACGCCCGGATTGGCGCGGACGATTTCTTCGTAGCCGACATTGAATCGCCGCGCGATGTCGGGCAGCGTATCGTCCTTGGAAGCGCTCGTCAGTTGCAGCACACCGACGACATCGTCATCACCGGCCAGCGCAAATTTGTGGGTGGCGACCGGCAGCGGCAGTACCGGCGCCGGTGGCGGCGCCAGCACGACCGGCACTGGCGGCGGTGGCGGCTGGCGTCGCCAGGGTGCGTTGACGAGCGAGCAGCCGGCCAGCAGCCCTGCCACCAGCAGGGCCGCGACGCGAACCGATGACGCCAGGCGATTCATGGTGGCGATTCTAGAGAAGTATGGGCTGATTGGGCAGTTCATCGCCGTCGCCACCAGCGCGGGGAAAGTGCCTGGCGATGACCACTGCCACGCCGCGCACCGCCTGGCAACAGGCCGCGCCGATGTCGCCGTCGCGGCAGCGCTGTTCGATATCGCGGCATAGCGCCAGCCAGTCACTCTCGGGCACCAGCGCGGCGATGGCGCGATCGGCGATGATTTCCACACTGCGATCCGCCAGCAGCAGGTAGATCAGCACGCCGTTGTTGCCCGCCGTGTCCCAGACGCCCAGGGCCGAAAACACCTGCAGTGCGCGCGCCCGTGGCGCCAGCCCCTGCCACAGCTGCCCGGCCGTGAGCGTGGTCTCGATCGCCACGCGGATCTCGCCGTCGTGCATGGCCTCGGCGCGCACCACCTCGGCGGCGATGCGATCCAGGGCGTCGGGTTCGAGCAGCTGTCTGGCGGGCCGCAAGGCCGCCAGCGCGTGACGCCAGGCGCGCGCGAGCGACATCACCAACGCCCTGAGGCGCCGCCGCCTCCAAAACTGCCGCCACCGCCACCGAAGCCGCCGCCACCAAATCCGCCCCCGCCCAGCCCCCCGCCGAAGCCGCCCCCGCCCAGGCCGCCGAGGCCGCCGCGCCCCCCCGATGTCCAGCCGCCACCCATGCCGAGCACGAGTGCGGCCACGAAGCCCAGCGCGCCCAGCCCCAGCGCGACGAACAGGGTCTGGCTGATAAACCATACCACCGCGCCCATCACGCCACCGGTGACCGCCGCGCCGCCCACGCGCCCGAAGACCGCGCGCAGGATGCCGGAGAGCACCAGGAAACCGATGAACAGCGCCGGCAGGGCGTTCCACAGGGAACCGCGGCCCCCTTTCCAGCTGGTATCGGGCGGCGGCAGCGCTTCGCCATCGACGACCTGCATGATCTGCGCGGCGCCGGCGTTGATCCCGGCGGCGAACTGGCCCTGCTTGAATAGCGGCCTGATGGTCTCATCGATGATGCGATGGGAGGCGGCATCGGTCAGTGCGCCCTCGAGTCCGCGGCCCACCTCGATTTTCAGGGTCCGGTCATCTTTGGCGATCAACAGCAATACGCCGTCGTCCTCCTTGGTTCGCCCGAGCTTCCAGGCCTCGACCACCCGGATCGAATACTGTTCGATCGCCTCGGGCTGCGTGGTCGGCACCAGCAGCACAGCGATCTGCGAACCCTTGCGCTCCTCGAAGGCCTTGAGCTTCTGCTCGAGATCACTCTGCTCACCCGCGGTCAGCGTGCCGGTCAGGTCAGTGACGCGCGCTTCGAGTCTGGGGATCGGCTGCAGTGCCTGCGCCGGCAGTGGCGCAGGCTGCAAAAGGCACCATGCCAGCAGCGCCAGCCACGGCAGCGGCGGCAACACGGCCACCGGCCGCGCTGCGCCCGCGCGCTCCCGCTGCTGGCGCGCTGCGCCCACTATTGTCCGGCGGGCTTACCCGCAGGCGCCGCGGCGCCAAAGTCGACGGTGGGCGGCCTGGCAATCGCGCCCTCGTTTTCGACGGTGAAATTCGGCTTGATCTGGTACTTGAATATCATCGCCGTGAGGTTGCTCGGGAAGGAGCGGATCGTGACGTTGTATTCCTTGACCGCGTCTATGTAGCGATTGCGCGCCACGGTGATGCGATTTTCCGTGCCCTCCAGCTGCGCCTGGAGATCGCGAAAATTCTGGTCCGACTTGAGCTGCGGATAGTTCTCGCTGACCGCGATCAGGCTCTTGAGTGCAGAGCTGAGCTCGCCCTGCGCGGCCTGGAATTTCTTGAAGGCCGCCGCGTCGTTGATCAGCTCGGGCGTGGCCTGGATGGTGCCCACCTTGGCGCGCGCCTCGGTGACCCCGAGTAATACGCTCTTTTCCTGCTCGGCGAAGCCCTTGACGGTCGCGACCAGATTGGGCACCAGATCGGCGCGCCGCTGATACTGGTTGATCACCTCAGACCAGGCGGCCTTGACTGTTTCATCCTGGCCCTGAATGCGGTTGTAACCACAGCCGCTCAACAGCGCCAGCGCCGCAGCCATCAGTACTACACGAATCGCTCGCATGTCGGATCTCCCCTGGCCAGACGCTGGCCGAACAGGGCAACAAGATACCGGCAAAGTCGGCTGCACGCCATGCGCCCGGCAATCGGGCGATTCAGATCAAGGGCCGCATCCGGCGTCGTGCCAGCAGCGGATCAACCCGTGTCATCAGCCAGTAGGCGGCGCGCGAGCGCCAGCGCTCCCACCAGTGCCGCCGCGCCTGCCAGTGCGCCGCCGGTACGGCACGACTGTGCTGCAGCGCGCCGGCAAACAGTTCCCGGGCCTGGGCGGCCAATTGCGGCCAAACCAGTCGCAGCAGCAGTTCATAGTTGATATTCAGGCTGCGCCGGTCCAGGTTGCAGGAACCGACGAACACCGTGTCGTCCAGCACCAGCAGCTTGGCGTGCAGCACCTGCGGCTGATATTCGAACAGCTGGGCCCCGCCAGCCAGGATGCGCCCATAGAGATGTTCGGCGGCGTAACGCGCCACCGGCACATCGCTCAGGGCCCCGAGCAGCAGCTGCACCACGCCGCCCCGCCGCCGCACCCGCCGCAACGCCCGGCGAATGCCTATAGGGGGCAGAAAATAGGCGGCCATGCAGTGAACGGTATGGGCGCGCGCCAGGTCCGCGCGCAGCGCGTGGCGCAGCTGCCCGGGCGGCCAGCCCGGCCCGCTGGTCAACAGGCTGACGGCGCCGCCCGAGTGCGCCACTTTGCGCACGGCCCGGCGAAATTCCCGGATGGCCGTGGCACTGACGGGCGCAAGCGCGTACATCGCCGCAAAGCTCGCCGCCAACGCCGCCGCCACCGGGCCTTCGATCTGCAGCGACAGATCGAGCCAGCCGCGCGTCACGCCATCGCCCGCATACTCGGGCGCGATGTTGATACCACCCACGATGGCGCGCGCGCCGTCGCACACCAGCAGTTTGCGGTGATCGCGGCAGGCCAGTCGCAGGCGGCGCGCCGGGCTGAAGACCCGCACGTCCCCGCCGGCCGCACTGAGTGGGGCGAAGAAGGCGTCCGCCAAGCCCTCCGATCCGAAGGCGTCGTACAGCACCTGCACGCGCACGCCACGCGCACGCGCGCGCAGCAAGGCCGCCAGCAGCAGCGGCGCGGGATCCTCGCCGCCGGAATCGGCGCCAGCGTGCCGGGCGGAGCGCCGGGCAGCGCCGCGGGTATGCGCGCCAGCGCGCACCATATAGCTTTCCAGGAAGACCTCGCGCGCAGCAGCATCGATCAACGTGACCATGGCCGCGAACGCAGCATCCCCTTCGGCGAGCCAGCGCGCGCGATGTTTGCCGAGGGTGCAATAACTTGGCTGGCTGGCGGTCACGAGCGCCACTGTACAAAAAAATGCCCCGGCAAGCCGGGGCATGGGAGGAGCGGACTTACAAGAGGGGGAGTAAAGTCCGCCAGGGGATTCGTCAGTGCAGAGGCGACCAGTCGAGTATGCGGATCTCCTCAGCGTCCAGTTCCATGCTGCCTGCCAGCACTTCCGAGAGTTCGTACTCCTCGGCGCGCAGGCGCAGGGGCCGTGTCAGTTCTACAACTCCACTCCATTCACCCGCCTGCGCATCGTGGTGCGAGTCGGCGATAAAATGGGCGTAGTACTTGCTACCCATGGGCCTGGAGCCTACCCCCGGCCCCCGGATCGGGGCTGTGAGCTACTGCACAACACCCCAATTCCGGAGCGCCTTTTTGTCCCGCTACCGTCCACCGCAGCCCCAAAGTTCGAAATACATCACACTCGCCGGCGAGGCCCGCCTGCGCGCCGAACTGGAGCAGCTCTGGCGCGTCGAACGCCCGCGGGTTACCCAGGCCGTCGCCACCGCCGCCGCCCAGGGCGATCGTTCGGAAAACGCCGACTACACCTACGGTAAACGCCGCCTGCGCGAAATCGATGCACGGGTACGCCACCTGCGCAAGCGCCTCGAGGGCATGGTGGTGATAAGCAAGCCGCCGAGCGATTCCAAGCGGGCATTTTTTGGTGCTTATGTGACTGTGGAAAGCGCCGACGGCGAACGCCATCGTTACCGCATCCTCGGCCCCGACGAATTCGCCGAGGAACCCGGCGGCATCAGCATGGACGCCCCGCTGGCCCGCGCACTGCTCGGCAAGCCGCTCGACGCTGAAGTGACCGTAACCCTTGCCGGTCGGGAGATCTCTTACCTGATCGCTGCGATCGAGTACCCGCCAACCGACGAGTAAGCGCGTTCGGGCGTGCGGCTCAGGAAGGGGCGATCAACAAAGCGAATATCGTGGAGCGACTTGATCGCCCCTGCCCGGAGCGCACGCCCGAACGCACCTACCCCTCAGCTGACCCGCACGTTCTTGAACTGCCACGGATCCGATTTATCCACGTCTTCGGGAAACAGCCGCTCACGGTCACTCAGCGGCGTCCAGTCGGTGTACTGACCAACGACCGGGCCGAGATACGGCCTGCAGATCTCGAGGCAGCGGCGGAAATCCATTTCGTCCGGTTCAACGACGCCGCGGTTGGGGTTTTCCATTGCCCAGACCATGCCGGCAAGCACTGACACCGTAACCTGCAGCGTGGTCGCGCTGTTGTACGGCGCCAGCTGGCGTGCCGCATCGATGCCCAGCTGCGAGCCGTACCAGTAGGCGTTCTTCTTGTGACCGACCAGCAGCACACCGAGCTCGTCGATGCCGGTGGTGATGTCATCCATCATGATGCGTTTGCGATCCTGAATCTGGTAATTGCGCCCTGAGAACTCGTGTATCGAGAGCACGGCGTTGTCGGATGGATGATAGGAATAGTGCACCGTGGGGCGGTATTCCACCTGGGAATCCTTGCTGACCGTGAAATAATCGGCGATCGAAATCGCTTCGCTGTGCGTGATCAGGAAGCCGTGGTACGGGCCGGCATTGGGCGCCCAGCTGCGCACGCGTGTGGCTACCCCGGGCTGCATCAGATAGATGGCCGCGCCGTCGCCAAATTCGAAGCGCTTGCCATCGCGCGGGAAATTGCGCTCGTGCGAGCCCCAGCCCAGTTCGGCCGGCTGCGAACCCTCCGAGACGAAGCCATCGACCGACCAGGTGTTGACGAATTCATTCGGCTCCTTGGGAATGCTCGATACCTGGGTATCGCGCTCGGCGACATGTATGGCACGTACGTCCAGCAGCTGGCCGAGAGTTCCCCAGTCCTCACGGCTGACCGGATTGCCGGCGTCAATTTTCAGGTCGGCGGCGATATTCAGCAGCGCCTGCTTGACCAGGTGCGAGACCATGCCAGGATTCGCGCCATGGGTAAGCACGGCCGTCGGCTGCCGTTGCCCGGTGCCGCGCAGCGCCAGCGCATCGCCGCGCAGCGCGTAGTTGGTGCGCCGTGCGATCGGGGTGGCCGGATCAGTGTAGCCGCCTGGCCACGGCTCGATACAGGTATCCAGGTACATCGCGCCCTTGTCCCAGGCATAGCGGATCAGCGCGATGCTCGAGACATCCACCGAAACATTCAGGATGAAGTCGCCACGCCCGACCAGCGGGTCGAGCGTGCGGCGCAGGTTCTCGCGCGTCAGGCGTTCCTTGATGAATTTGACCCCAAAGTGCGCTGCCTCTTCCCGCCCCACATCTTCCGCACTGACGATGGCGATACGCGCCGGCGGGCAGCC
Organism: Gammaproteobacteria bacterium; assembly: GCA_043744295.1. Classification (GTDB taxonomy): domain Bacteria; phylum Pseudomonadota; class Gammaproteobacteria; order Steroidobacterales; family Steroidobacteraceae; genus FEN-1191. The sequence continues at coordinate 14,571 of JAYTUZ010000127.1, forward strand.
GATGTGACGCAGGATCAGCGGCAAGACGCCCTGGCCGATGGCGCCGAAACCGACAATGATGATGCGGCCGGGGAAGTCGCTGTAGTGCACTGGGTGGGTCATGATGGGCCCTGTGTGATCGCGGGTGATGCGCGTGGGGCGCAGGGTAACAATCGCCTCGTCGCGACGCCAGCGCAGTCGCGACCGGAATCAAGAGCGCGCGCGGTGGAGCGCGTCTGAATCCGAAAGGTGTTGTTCGGGAACGCCATGAACCCATCCATGGGGGCTCCGGGCGCGACATCCTGTCGCGCACGGTCCCGAACAACACCTTTCGGATTCAGACGCGCTCTATCGTGCGTAGTCGTGTGCGCATTCGACGGCGCTGACGTTGTGATGCGCACGGAGCTGCCGCGCGCGGCATGGCGCAACGCGGGCGTGGGTGGGGAGGGATCAACGGCTGTTCGGGACCGTCGGCGACAGGATGTCGCCGCCGGAGCCCCCATGGATGGGTTCATGGCGATCCCGAACAGCCGTTGATCCCTCCCCACCCGTCCCGCCGCTAGTCAAACCACGAGGTGCGGCGCCAACGCCGCGACGCGCTCGAGCCAGCGCGCCAGCGCCGGATAATTCACCTCGAGCGGCAGGAACCGTGCCGCCAGTTCATGCGCGCCGGGCACCGCCAGCGCCCGCAGCAGCAGGCGGATGTCGGGATAGATGACCATGTCGGCCGCCGAGAAGTGCTCGCCCACCACCCAGTCTGACTGCGCCAGCCGGCGCTCGATGGTGCGTGCCTCGCTGGCCACGCGCTGCATCGCTGCGTGCGTGCCATCGTTCAGCTGTGGCTCGCGTACGTAGAGCATCTCCTGCACGATCTGCATCAGGCTGGGCTCGGCGTAAGCCTGGTATTCGCAGATCACCCGCATGATGACCCCGGCCTCTTCCGGGCTGAGCCCGAAGATCGGCGGCGCGGGGTACTTCTGATCGAGGTAATACAGGATCGCGACCGATTCAAATACCACGTAATCGCCGTCGCGCAGCACCGGCAGCTGGCCGCGTGGATTCATCGCCAGCAGCTGCGGCGCCTTGTGCTCCTGCTGGTCGAATTTCAGCTGATGGCTCGTATAGCGCAGCTGCTTGTGCTCGAGCGCAAGCATGACCCGCCAGCAATAGGCGCTGCCGCTCCCCCAGTACAGTTCGATGGCCATGTCTTTAGGATAGCTCCGCCGCAATTGTAACCGAAGAATTTGTGATCGCCTTTTGCTATCGTGCGCGCGCCGACCCGGCCCGAAGGTTACAGCGAGGCGTAAAGCGCATGAAGCAGCAGCACAAACCACCGCAACGCGGCAACGGCGGCTGGAGCGTGGATGACGCCCTGGAGCTCTACAGCGTGCCGGCCTGGGGTTCGGGCTATTTTTCGATCAATGAAGCCGGCAATGTCGTGGTGCGCCCGGACACGACCGCCGCCCGCGAAATCGACCTGCATGAGGTGGTGGCAGGCCTGCAGGCGCGCGATCTGGCCGCACCGGTGGTGGTGCGCTTCTCCGATATCCTGGCGCACCGACTGCGCCACCTGCACGACGCCTTTGCCCGCGCGATCGCCGAGAACGACTATCGCAATCGCTACGCGGCCGTGTTCCCGATCAAGGTCAATCAGCAACGCCTGGTCGTCAACGAGGTCTACCGCTACGGCAAGGAATTCGGCTTTGGCCTGGAAGTCGGCTCCAAGCCCGAGCTGCTGGCGGTCATGGCGACCACCGAAGCGGCCAGCGATCGACTGATCATCTGCAACGGATTCAAGGATTCCAGCTACATCGAGGCGGTGATTCTCGCCACCAAACTGGGCCGCACCATCATTCCGGTAGTGGAAAACTTCGTCGAGCTCGAGCTGATCCTGCGCCACGCCACCACCTACGGCGTGCGTCCGCGTATCGGCGTGCGTGTCAAGCTGGCCAGCGAGGGCTCGGGACGCTGGCGTGATTCGGCCGGCGAGAAATCGAAGTTTGGCCTGTTCGTCACCGAAATCATCGAGCTGCTGGCCACGCTGCGTGCCCACGGCATGGAAGACTGCCTGCAGCTCGTGCACTGCCACCCCGGCAGCCAGCTGCAGGACATCCGCCGCGTCAAGGAAGCCATCAACGAGCTCGCCCATGTCTATGCCGAGCTGAAGCTGCTGGGCGCCGGACTCGAATACATCGATGTCGGCGGCGGGCTCGGCATCGACTACGACGGCACCGGCACCAACTTCGCTTCGTCGATGAACTACACCCTCGACGAATACGCCAATGACGTGGTCTATCGCGTCGCCGCGGTCTGTAATTCACGCGGCATCCCGCACCCGATGATCATCAGCGAATCGGGTCGCGCCATCGCCGCCCATCACAGCGTGCTGATCTTCAACACCCTGGGCAGTTCGCGGCTCGATCGCTTTCACGTCGATGCCGAAGAAGCGGCCGCACCGGGCGGCGCGCTGCCGCAGCCGGTGCGCGACCTGTTCGATGCCTGGCGCATGATCGACGAGCGGCGCCTGGTGGAGTGCTATCACGATGCGCAGACCGCGCGCGATCAGGCCCTGCAGATGTTCAATCTCGGGTTGTTGTCACTGGCCCATCGCGGCCTGGTGGAACGCCTGTACTGGGCCTCGTGCGCGCGCATCCGCGACTGCTGCCGCAAACTCGGCGAAACGCCTGAGGAGCTGGCCGACCTGGAAAACGTGCTCTCGGATATCTACTTCTGCAATTTTTCGATTTTCCAGTCGCTCCCGGACAGCTGGGCCATCGACCAGCAATTCCCGATCATGCCTATCCATCGCCTCAATGAGCGGCCGACCCGCAATGGCGTGCTGGCCGACATCACCTGCGATTCAGACGGGCGCATCGATCGCTTCGTGAGTGCACGTGACACCAAGCGCACGCTCGAGCTGCATGAACTGGTCGCCGGTGAGGACTATTACCTGGCCGCCTTCCTGGTCGGTGCCTACCAGGAAACGCTCGGTGATCTGCACAACCTGTTTGGCGATACCCACGTGGTGCACATCCGCCTGCACGACGAGGGCGGCTGGTGGATCGAGGAAATCGTCAAGGGCGACACCGCCAACAAGGTGCTCGAGTACATGGAATACGACGTCGCCGAGCTGGCCCCGGCGCTGGCACGTGATTGCGAACGCGCGGTGCGCGATGGGCGCATGTCGGTGGCCGAGAGCCAGGCGCTCAAGCGCTTCTACGAGCAGGAGCTGGA